>NZ_CAXAQM010000003.1:0-315648 GCF_963970525.1 Pseudomonas sp. EA_65y_Pfl1_P113 | reverse complement strand
CACTTGCGCTTCCGATCTCTCGTTAGCGGGAGGCGAATTCTACAGCGTTACACGCTGCTGTCAACACCTCTTTTTCTCCGCTTTCGACCGAGAGGATCGAAACGTTAATAGAGCCAAACAACACCGCTCTACCAACTCCTTCTGGGCTTCGATCAACTGAAGCAACTCGCTGTCGAATTTCGCATAACTCTTTGTTTACCAAGGAGTTTTCCGTTTCGACTGCGCTGGAAGTGGGGCGAATTATAGACTTCCAGAATCTGCCGTCAACCCTTAATTTGGTTTTTCTATCAAAGAGGCTGAAAACCTCAAAACCCGCAGTCTGTAAGTTGCCTGCCAGGACAATTGAGCAATATATTGCTCAACCTCCGACAGTTAAGCATCATAGCGCCGACGCCTCTCTTAATATGACCTCGGACGTACACCCAATGAATACCTCCACCCGCAGCCTGGCCTCGACATTGTTCCCTGTTGGCCTGTTGCTGATCGCCATGGCTTCCATACAGTCCGGCGCCTCGCTGGCCAAGAGCATGTTCCCTATCGTCGGCGCACAAGGCACTACGACCCTGCGTCTGATTTTCGCCAGTGTGATCATGCTACTTCTATTGCGTCCTTGGCGCGCCAAACTGACGGCCAAATCCCTGCGCACGGTGATCGTCTACGGAATGGCACTCGGCGGCATGAACTTCCTCTTCTATATGTCCTTGCGCAGCGTGCCCCTGGGTATTGCCGTTGCCCTGGAATTCACCGGGCCGCTTGCCGTGGCGATCTACGCCTCACGTCGAGCGGTGGATTTTCTGTGGATAGCTCTCGCGATCACCGGCCTGCTTCTATTAATCCCAATCGGTGACGCCAGCAGCGGCATCGACTTGTTAGGCGCAGGCTACGCCTTGGGAGCTGGGGTCTGCTGGGCGCTCTACATTCTGTATGGCCAGAAAGCCGGCAATGACAACGGCGTACAAACCGCCGCCCTCGGCGTGATGATTGCCGCATTGTTTGTCGCACCGATCGGCATCGTCCATGCAGGCAGCGCGTTACTGACTCCCGCACTGATCCCGGTCGCCATCGGTGTCGCTATCCTGTCCACCGCCCTGCCCTACACCCTGGAAATGGTCGCACTGACGCGCCTCCCCGCCCGCACCTTCGGCACCCTCATGAGCATCGAACCGGCGTTTGGCGCGCTCTCTGGCCTGTTCTTCCTGAACGAGCACCTGTCCTTGGCGCAGTGGCTGGCAATTACTTGCATCATTCTGGCCTCCGTAGGTGCCACGGTAACGATGCGCAGCGAGTCAAAGCCATTGGTTCCGGCGGATTGAAACCTGTTTGAATGTAGCTCTGGCATTTAGCGCGCATTTAGGCCATGTTTAAGCCGTAAACGAATGTCTTTCATGGAGAATTTCGACAAGGACTGTGCCAACGCGACACCCGAGAGCAAGTAGAGCAAGCTTCACTCTTTGCGAGGCGGCTATTAAGGATAGGAATGAAGCGAATTTTGATACTGTTAATGGTCATGGCCATTGCTGGCTGCGCCGCGACCACCAAGACAGAAGTAAAACGTGGCAAAAAAGGGCTGCATATCAACTGTTCCGGCCTGTCTTCTTCCTGGGACCAGTGCTACACCAGTGCTACCAACGCCTGCGGCGCCAAGGGCTACCGGGTAATCGCAAAGTCCGGTGACAATTCCGAGGAGCCAGGGGACTACCCCTTCGGCCTCAACCCTGCCGGCTACACCAGCCGCAGCATGATCGTCATCTGTAAGTAATCGCTTGAGCAGTCACCTCCTGGCTGCTCACATCTAATTCCCGGCACAAACCGACCCTTTACACAGCTGCGTCTAAACGCCTGCTCGACATTCGAGCCAAGGGAGTTCCCATGACGCACAACAAGAAAATCGTCTTAGTAGTAGGCGCCGGTGATGCAACCGGTGGCGCCATTGCCAAACGCTTCGCCCGCGAAGGCTACGTTGCCTGCGTGACCCCGAGGTCGTGGCTGCCGTGCTTGCCGAGCACGGTTTCGATCCAGAAAAGGTCCTGGCCCAGGCAAACGACGAAGCTGTAAAGGCTGCCCTCAAGGACAACACCGAACAGGCCGTTAAGCGCGGCGTGTTCGGTGCACCCAGCATGTTCGTAGGCAGCCAGTTGTTCTTCGGTCAGGACCGTTTGGAGTTTGTGCGCGAAGCCCTGAGTTAGATGTCGACAATATAGCCGGCGCCCTGATCAAGGCGCCGGAACGGCAAGTGATCAGATAGCCGCCGTACGCACCCGCAGCCATTCAAGCGCCGCGCCACTGAGCAATAGGCTTAAGCGCTCACGCACTTCGGCGTGGTAAGCGTTGAACCACTCACGCTCGTCCGCCGTCAGCATCGACGGTTCCAGACAGCGCGTGTCGATCGGGCACAAGGTCAGGGTTTCAAACTTGAGGAATTCGCCGAACTCGGTCTTGCCCGCTTCGCGGTTCAACACCAGGTTCTCGATACGCACGCCCCAACGTCCCGGACGGTAAGTGCCCGGCTCAATTGAGGTGATCATCCCCGGCTGCATCGCCGTTTGCGGAGCAGTCGCAGCCTGGTAGGCAATCACTTGCGGACCTTCATGCACGTTGAGGAAATAGCCTACACCGTGCCCGGTACCGTGGCCGTAGTCCACGCCTTCGGCCCAGATCGGCGCGCGGGCAATGGCGTCCAGCAGCGGTGACAAGATGCCTTTTGGGAAATGCGCACGGGACAACGCAATCACACCTTTGAGCACACGGGTGCAGTCACGTCTCTGCTCTTCACTCGGCGTACCGATAGGCACCATTCGGGTGATATCCGTGGTGCCACCCAGGTACTGGCCACCCGAATCAATCAGCAACAGGCCATCGCCTTCGATCAGCGCGTGCTCCTCTTCAGTGGCGTGGTAGTGCGGCATCGCACCGTTGGCATTGTACGCGGCGATGGTGTTGAAACTCAGTGACACATAACCCGGGCGACGGGTGCGCGCAGCGGTCAGGTGTTCGTCGATGGTCAGTTCGGTAATGCGCTCACGGCCCAGCGCACTGTCCAGCCAGGCGAAGAATTCGCACAAGGCCGCGCCGTCCTGCTCCATGGCTTGGCGGATGTGCTCCGCGTCGGCCAGGCTCTTGCGGGATTTGGCCAATGTGGTCGGGTTGAGTCCTTCGACCAGCTTGACACCGGCATCAAGGTTTTCCAGCAAGCCGGCGGTGACGCGCGCTGGGTCGACCTGCAAACTGGCGCCCGCCGGCACCGCGCGCAACGCCTCTACCACTTCGCTGTAATCACGCAGTGTCACGCCATCCTGCTCCAGCACTGCCCGCAACTCGGCATCGACTTTGCTCAGTGCCACAAACAGCGTGGCCTGCTGTTGATTGATCAACGCAAAGGACACAAACACCGGATTGAACGAAACATCACCGCCGCGCAAATTGAACAGCCAAGCAATGTCATCCAGGGTGGCGATGAAGTGCCAGTCGACGCCCTTCTCTTTTAAGCTAGCGCGCAGTGCCGCGAGTTTTTCGCCACGGCTGACGGTGGCTTGCGGTGGAAGGTGTTGATAGATCGGTTGGTTCGGCAGCGCCGGGCGGTCTTTCCAGACCTCACTCAGCAGGTCGATATCAGTACGCAGCTGTGCACCGCGCTCCGCCAATTTTCCGCCCAGGGTACGTGCCGAGGCCACGGCCATCACCGCACCATCCACCGCCACCACACCACCTTCCGGCGTTTGCTCGGCCAACCACTCCAGCGGGCCAGGTTGGCCCGGTTGCAGCTTCACCAATTCGATGCCGCTGCCCTTGAGTTCCTTGGTGGCCTGCTCCCAGTAACGGCTGTCGGCCCACACACCGGCGAAATCCGCAGTGACAATCAGTGTTCCCACCGAGCCATGAAACCCCGATAACCATTGCCGCCCCTGCCAGTAACCCGGCAAGTACTCGGACAAGTGTGGGTCGGCCGACGGCACCAGCAAGGCATGAATGCCCTCGCGGCTCATCAGTTCACGGGTATGCGCCAGGCGCTGGGTAACCGTTCCATGGGTCAAAGGCTGCGTACTCATTGTGTCTCCTGCTAACCACGAATAATTATTATGTGTTGCGATAGATGAATCAGACCGCCCAGAACGCCGGCTCGCAGGCCAGGGCAGCCTTGATCAATTGCACCGCCTGGTCGATATCCTGCTCGGTGGTAAACCGGCCCAGGCTCAAGCGAATGGTACGGCCAGCACTGCGAGCATCATGGCCCAGCGCCAACAACACATGGGACGGTGCATTGCTCGCCGAATTGCAGGCCGAGGTCGCAGAAAACGCGATCCCCGCACTCAGCGCAGCGGAGTTGAATTCGCCTTCACTGAACGTGAGGCTCAGGGTGTGGGGAATACGTTGTGTAGCGCTGCCATTCAGGCGCACGCCCGTCACCGATGCCAACTGATCCAGCAAGCGCTGGCGCAAGGCGACGATTACTGCTTTTTCCTCTGAAAAAGACGCCGCCGCCAGGGCGAACGCAGTGCCCATGCCGGCGATCTGGTGGGTTGCCAGGGTGCCGGAGCGCAGGCCACCTTCGTGCCCACCGCCGTGAATCTGCGCCAAGACTTTCTGCTGCGCCCGCGGCCCGACATATAAAGCGCCGATACCTTTGGGGCCATACAGCTTGTGGGCGGAAAACGACATCAGGTCCACCGGCCACTGCGACAGGTCGATCGCCACCTTACCCGCGCCTTGCGCCGCATCCACATGCAAGAGCGCGCCATGCTCACGCACGCGAGCGCCGATGGCCGGGATATCGTTGAGGGTGCCCAGTTCGTTATTGACCAGCATCAGCGACACGAGGAAGGTGTCTTCGCGCAACGCTTCGCTGACCGCTTCGGCACTGATCAACCCATCCGCGTCCGGCACCAGGTAGGTCACGGCCACGCCGGCTTCCTGCAACTGCCGTGCGGTATCCAGCGTGGCCTTGTGTTCGATCTGGCTGGTGATGATATGCCCGCCCGCCACACCCCGCGCCTGGGCCACGCCCTTGATCGCCAGGTTGTTGGACTCAGTGGCGCCAGAGGTCCAGACGATCTGCTCGGAATTGGCACCGACCAGTTCGGCCACTTGGCGACGCGCCTGTTCAACCGTTTGCCGGGCCGCTTGGCCGAACGCATGGGAACTGGACGCAGGGTTACCGAAGTTGGCATTGAAGCCCAGACACTCGACCATCACCTGGATGACTCGCTCATCTACCGGGGTAGTGGCGGCGTAGTCGAAATACAACGGACGTTTATTCATGACGTTAAAAACTCGCAGAGCAGGTTCCCGAGAGCAGCGTCTCAGGGGCACCGACCGGAACAGAGGTCGTCAGGTTTAACCGATCGGATGCCATTAAAGAAGGACCACTTTATGAAAATGTGCGTAGGAAGGCTCCTGAAATTCAGCTTAACAGGCTGAAGTCGAGCCATGGCAAACAAAAAGCCCGAGGTTCCTTAAAGGAAGCCTCGGGCTTTTTGTCGCTGAGCGCAGGTTCAACTGGGACGACCATGCAGGGTCACGCTGCGTTCGGCGTTCATTTCACCCTGGCGATCAAAGCCGAAAGGTTTCTTTGGTTGACCGATCAGTGCGGCGCGCTGCTGTTGATACTCATCAAACGACAAACCACGACGGCTCAACGCTTCCAGGGACAACTCTTTGGTTTCTTCCGCTGTGTAAGGGCGCAATTCCGGCGAAGGATGGGTCGCACATCCGGCGAGGACAGAGCTGCCAATCAATAAGCAAACAGCGAGGAATCGGTTCATGGCGGTGGCCCTGCAGAGGAGGTTTCGAGTCAATGAACACAGGCTACTCCCGCCCTCGCACGGTGAAAAATCACCTCCCGTGATAGTTGCTATCAACCGCCAAGGCACCTCTGATAACGATGCCTTCATATTTCTTTATGATCTATAAATATGGAAATACATTCATTTACTGAATAAACGTAACCCTCTATAAATGTCGCTACGCCTCATCAGCACTGTTGCCCAGGCAACAGCCGTTCAACAAATCACCCGTCAGACAACAGCAGCATTTTCAGCAGTGAGCCTGCAACCCACGCCAATCAGGGGCTGAACCCGTTGGTGCAGTTCTTGCTCAACCGGTGTACTCCACCTGCGACAAACCACTGTTGAAAAAGGAACTGTTCATGACCCGTCCCCTGAATGTCGTTGCCCTCTGCGGCGGAACCTGGCGCCCGTCTCGTACCCTCGTGCTGACTCAAGCCTTACTGGCTGAACTGGCCACCTTGCTGCCGATCCAGAGCACCCTGATCGAAATGGGTGACATTGCGCGGCCGTTGGGCGGTGCGCTGTCGCGTGATGAACTGACCGCTGAAGTCGAATCCCAACTGTTGGCCATCGAACAAGCCGAGCGGCTGATCGTCGCCGCGCCGGTCTATCGCGGTTCGTACCCAGGCTTGCTCAAGCACCTGTTTGATCTGGTCGGCCTCAACGCCTTGATCAACACACCGGTATTGCTGGCTGCCACGGCATGTGATCGTGCACGAGAGCGAAGAGGACGCCTGGAAAGCCGCCGACAAGTTGATCGAGCCCATCAGCGACGAAGGCCTGAGTGCAATGAAGGCTAAATAGACATTGAGGAACACCGTGTGATAGCCAAACCCCACAGCGTCCTGCCTTCCCCTTTGCACACCGCCAAAGTAGCCGCCCCCCCCCAGGGCCTGGAACTCTGCAGCCGCCTGTTCAAAGTTACCGGCGCGCGCTCCACCCATGCTTCGCTGCGCCTGGACCGTCACTTGCGCACCCTGCGCACGCAAACCCTGCACGACCTGGTGGACTACAAGCTCCATGAACTGGGGGATTGGGCATTGAACCAGTCCCTGCCGATTCCAACGTTCTATTCCTAAGAGAGGTGCCCATGCAGCTTTTGACCTTACCGCCCTCGCCCGCCCTTGCGACGTCGATCCGCGCCACGGCACAGGTCTTCGAAGACCCGAAATCCCAGGCGCTGCTCGACCACATCCAGCAAGTGGCGCCCAGCGAAGCCAGCGTGCTGATCATCGGCGAGACCGGCACCGGTAAAGAGTTGGTGGCGCGTCACATCCATAACCTCAGCGCGCGGCGTAACCGGCCGTTCGTGGCGGTGAACTGTGGGGCGTTCTCCGAATCTTTGGTGGAAGCCGAACTGTTCGGCCATGAAAAAGGCGCCTTTACCGGCGCCCTCAGTGCCAAGGCAGGCTGGTTTGAGGAGGCCGACGGCGGCACCTTGTTCCTCGATGAGATCGGCGATTTGCCGATGGCGATCCAAGTCAAGCTGCTGCGCGTCCTACAAGGGCGCGAAGTGGTTCGCCTGGGTTCGCGCAAGAGCATTGCGATTGATGTGCGGGTGCTTGCCGCGACCAACGTGCAACTGGAAAAAGCCATCAACGCCGGGCATTTCCGCGAAGACCTCTACTACCGTCTCGACGTGGTCAGCCTGGAACTCAGCCCGCTGCGTGACCGTCCTGGCGATATCCTGCCGCTCACCCGGCACTTCATCGAAGCCTACAGCCAGCGCCTTGGCTATGGCCCGATCACCATCAGCCGCGAAGCCGAGCACAAACTCAAAAGCTACAGCTGGCCGGGCAATATCCGCGAACTGGAGAACGTGATTCACCACACCCTGTTGATCTGCCACAACGGCCTGATCGAACGCGACGATTTGCGCCTGTCGAACCTGCGCATCGAGCGCCAGGACGACAGCCAGCACGGCACCGACAACAGCGCCGAAGCATTGCTGGCGCGTGCCTTCCAGAAACTGTTCGAAGAACAGGCCGGGGCCCTGCATGAAAAGGTTGAAGACGCCCTGCTCCGCGCAGCCTACCGTTTCAGCCATTACAACCAGGTGCACACCGCCCATCTGTTGGGCCTGAGCCGCAACGTCACGCGCAGCCGCTTGATCAAGATCGGCGAGTTGGCGGTCAACAAACGCCGCCCCGGCGAGAACGTGCAAGGCGAGCGCATGCTGCACTTATCCATTTAGGCGGCAGTGCAGCGCGTTGTCATGGCTGCGCTCAAAACTGCTCAGCACCTGGAACGAACCAAAGGTCACGGCGGTTGCCTGGTGGGCGCGAATCAGCGTCCAGAAATCTTCCTCACCGTGCTCAAAGCACTTGAATGCCGCCTCGCCGTCTTCACGCGTACGCCATTGCAGATAATTCAACACCCGCCGCCCATCAGCGCTGACCTGCACGCTTGCGTTGATAAAACCGCCATGGCCTTGGGCCAGACGCTCACTCTGGGTGCTCAAGGCTGCCACCAGGGCGAATTGTTTCTGGGGCTCGATCTGAAACTCGATCAACTGAGTGAAACTGCGATTTTTCTCTGATACCTGCATGAACACTCCCCTTTCTCTGTAGGCAGAATCTTGTGATTCGATGCCACGCAGGGTAAAACCTCTAGTTAAGTCAAGGTCAAGCGGTGTTTGGGGGTTTTTGCATGATGACTAAAGAACTCACCGTCGGCCAGTTGGCGGCGCGCAGCGGTGTGGCCGTCACGGCCCTGCACTTCTACGAGGCCAAGGGGCTGATCAAGAGCAATCGCACCGAGGGCAACCAACGCCGTTATCCACGGGATGTGTTGCGGCGCGTGGTGGTGATCAAGATCGCCCAGCGCCTGGGGATTCCGCTGGCAACCATTGGTGACGCGTTGCAAACCTTGCCGGATGGACGCACGCCCAACGCTCAGGATTGGGAGCGGTTGTCGGCGCTGTGGCGGGAGGACCTGGATGAGCGCATCAATAAGCTGATGCTACTGCGGGACAAACTCAGTGGTTGTATTGGCTGTGGGTGCCTGTCGATGGAAGCGTGCCCGTTGCGTAATCGGGATGATCAGCTCGGTGAGCGCGGGCCGGGGGCGCAGCTGCTGGAGCCCACCACACAACGCTGAAGTGATAACCCAGCGTTCACATTTGGATAGAGGTGTGTCAGGGGTTGGCTTGCAGGTGCAGGCGTTCGAACGGCTGAATTTGAACCTGAAACATTTTCTTTCATATCTGGCTTAGGGATTTCTCATTCTCATCCGTCTTAACTTAGATACAGCCTGTCGCGTCAGCAAAAGCTACGACCGGCCTTTTCTGGGCCTTTACTGCCCCTTCCGATCAAGACCCTCATTCACATGTCGAAGAAGTCACGCTCCAAACTCTGGTTTCTCGTGCATAGCTGGCTGGCATTGCCCATCTGGTTTTTTGTACTGATCGTCTGCGTCACCGGCACCCTGGCGGTGGTCAGCCAGGAGATCGTCTGGCTGGCCAACCCGGATATCCGTGCGAGCAAGCCGACGGACGACGCCGAGCCACTGAGCTACGACCAAGTGATCGCCGCGATCAAGCGCGAAGAGCCCCAGGTGTTCGTCCAGTCGATCAGCCGGCCCGACGAATCCCATTTCGCCCTCAGCGTCGACCTCAGCTACCCCGACGGGCGTTCCGTGGAGGTTTACGTCAACCCTTACACCGGAGCGATCCAGGGCATCAGCCCGTCCTTCAACTTTCAGCAATTCACACGCGCCCTGCACGGCTGGTGGCTGGTGCCGTTTACCAATGGCTACAGCTGGGGCTGGTATTTGGTGTCGGCGCTCGGCATCCCGCTGCTGGCGTCGCTGGTCACCGGATTGGTGGTGTACAAGAAGTTCTGGAAGGGTTTCCTGCGCCCGACCCTGCGCGTGCGCCATGGCGCGCGGATATTCTGGGGGGATTTCCACCGCTTGAGCGGTATCTGGTCAATCTGGTTTATCGCAGTGATTTCTGTCACCGGTATCTGGTTCTTGATCCGGGCGATCCTGGGCGACAACCAGATTTCGATTTCCACTGAACCCGTCATCCCAGTGATCGCCCGGGAGAAAGTGCCGATGTCGGCGCCAGGCGTGCCAGCGCCGATGATCCCGGTAGACGAGGCGATCAAGATCGCCACCCAGCGTATTCCTGGCCTGGAGCCGAGTTTCATCAGCCTGCCGCTCAATGCCTACAGCCACCTGCAGATTGGCGGGCGGGGCTGGTACCCACTGATGTTCCAGACCGCGCAAATCAACCCGTATGACGGCGAAGTCGCTGCGGCGCATTTGCTGTCCGACCGTTCAAAGCTGGAGTTCGTCACCGAATCCATGCGCCCGCTGCACACCGGCGACTTTGGCGGGCTGTGGATCAAACTG
The DNA here is from genome assembly GCF_963970525.1 of Pseudomonas sp. EA_65y_Pfl1_P113. Lineage (NCBI taxonomy): Bacteria > Pseudomonadati > Pseudomonadota > Gammaproteobacteria > Pseudomonadales > Pseudomonadaceae > Pseudomonas > Pseudomonas sp. EA_65y_Pfl1_P113. Next base: position 305,509 of record NZ_CAXAQM010000003.1, on the reverse strand, counting down.
ATCTGGGCGTTCTTCGGCCTTGTCATGAGCATGATGGTGTTGAGCGGCCTGCTGATCTGGACCAAGCGCACCGCCCTGGCCACCCTCAATGCGCTCAAGCGTGAAGCCAAGGCCCCGCGCAAGCCTGTTTCCATCCCGGCAAGGCAGGCTGAAACCTCGCAGGCCCAAACATGAGCAAGGTCGCTACCGCAAAGCCATCGCCGCTGCGAGCCTTCTGGCTGAAATGGCGTTTCCACATCAATGTGCTGTTGTTGCTCGTGCCCCTGGGCTTCATGCCCAAGTACTTCGCCGACGCGGCGCTGTTTCGCGGCGACACCGGCATCGGCGAGCGCGTGGCCGGTGAAGTGCAGGTCGGGCCCTGGAGCCTGACCCTCGCCGAATTTCGTAATGAAGGCCCGCGCCCAGACCCGGCCGGCCCGATGAAGTTTTTCAACGCTGCCCTGTGCGCCACCTGCGCCGACCAGGTCAAGGCCACCTACCTGCGTATCGGTAAGCCGCGCAGCCTGCGGGCCGCCGGGGTGATCTTCTTCGGTACGCCGTACCGCATGGGCGCTGCCCTGCCGATCCCGGAACGCACACCAGCCGACGCCGAACTGTGGGTCACCATGGAAGGCTGGGACGGGGCTATGCACCAGGGCTCCATCCCGTTGAACCAGGCCTCGCCTGCCACCATTGCCTGGCTGAACAAGCAAGGAGTTAAACCATGACTTTGATGCGCCTGACCCGCGCCTGTGCCGTCCTATTGGCGTGCGCCGGTTTCAGTACCGTCACCCTGGCCCACAACCCGATGTGCGAGTGCAAGGAAATTCCCGGCGAGCAGGTCCAGTGCAAAGGCGGTTTCTCTGACGGTAGCGGCGCGCCCGGCGTGACCCTGGACGTGATCGGCTATGACGAAACCATCCTGGTGCCCGGCAAGCTTGGCGAAGACTCGACCCTGACTTTCAAGAAGCCGTCCGCCGAGTTCTATGTGCTGTTTGATGCAGGCCCGGGCCACGTGGTGGAAATCGACCAAGCGGATATCCAGCCGCAATGAGTACCACACAGGTTGTACGCCCCGCCGGTGCCGGTCACGAAACCCTCTACGTGCTGATGTTGTGCCTGATCATCCTTGCGGTGGCCGGCACGGTGGTGGCCCTGCACGGTGAAACCCAGGAAGTCGCGGCCGTGCCCAGCCACCAGTTGGACGCCCGTCGCGACCTGAGCGCCGCCGAGCAAGGCATCTACGCCGACCTGCGAGTGACCCTGGATGAGATCCAGCTGTTGCAGCAGGAGCAAAGCGCGCTTCCCACACCGGCGCATCTGGCCGAAGAAGGCTTCGCGCCGTTTGCCCAGGACGCCAGCTCGGTCAGCCGTGGCGATCATCGCTGGCAGTTGCTGGAACCCTCGGCCTACCTGGGGTTGAGCCAAGTGCCCGGCACCAGCGGCTCGCTGCTCATGCGCGTGCACGGTGCCGAACCGGATATCTGGCTCAACCGGCAAGCCAACCTCGCCGCCCCTTCCGACCTCACTGACCAGGCGCTGATCGCGGCCGGCTGGCAGCAGGTGGTCGCGCAATTCGATGCCGGCGTCACACGCCAGCACCGTCACTGAACGAGAAGACCGATTGCCCATGTCTATTTCATCTCCCCTGTTGCGCCTGTTGCTGGTTGGCCTGTTCAGCCTGATGCTCGCCCCCCTGGCCAATGCACTCTCTAACCCAGAGCCGGCTAAACGCCTGCGTATCGGCATCACGCTTCACCCTTACTACAGCTATGTGGCCAATATCGTCGGCGACAAGGCCCAGGTGGTGCCGCTGATTCCGGCCGGTTTCAACCCGCATGCCTACGAGCCGCGCGCCGAGGACATCAAGCGCATCGGCACCCTGGACGTGATCGTGCTCAACGGCGTCGGCCATGATGATTTCGCCGACCGCATGATCGCCACCAGCGAGCGCCCGGATATTCCCGTGATCGAAGCCAACGCCAATGTGCCGCTGCTGGCCGCCACCGGGAACGCTGCGCGCGGTGCGGGCAAGGTGGTCAACCCGCACACCTTCCTGTCGATCAGCGCATCGATTGCCCAGGTCAACAACATCGCCCGCGAGCTGGGCAAGCTCGACCCGGACAACGCCAAGACCTACACCCAGAACGCCCGCGCCTACGGCAAGCGCCTGCGCCAGATGCGCGCCGATGCCCTGGCCAAGTTGACCAGCGCGCCCAACCCGGACCTGCGCGTGGCCACCGTGCACGCGGCCTACGACTACCTGCTGCGCGAATTCGGCCTGGAAGTCACCGCCGTGGTCGAACCGGCCCACGGCATTGAGCCAAGCCCCAGCCAGTTGAAGAAAACCATTGATGAACTACGCGCCCTGGACGTGAAGGTAATCTTCTCGGAGATGGACTTCCCGTCCACCTACGTCGACACCATCCAGCGTGAGTCCGGGGTCAAGCTGTACCCGCTGTCGCATATTTCCTACGGCGAATACAGCGCTGAAAAGTACGAAGTGGAAATGACCGGCAACCTCAACACCGTGGTCCGCGCAATCCAGGAGTCCGGGTCATGACCGCGGCGCAGCAACTGAATGCGGTCAGCGTCGGTCCGACGCTGGCGTTCGACAAGGTGTCACTGACCCTGGGTCGCACCGTGATCCTTGATGACGTGAGTTTTCAGGTACAGCCGGGCAGCATCCATGCGCTGGTCGGCCCCAACGGCGGTGGCAAAAGCTCGCTGATCAAGACCCTGCTTGGGCAAACGCCGCATCAGGGACGGCTGAGTCTGCATTGGCCGACCACGCCCGGCACCATCGGTTATGTGCCTCAGGCCCTGGAGTTCGACCGTGGTTTGCCGATGACCGTTGATGATTTCATGGCGGCCATGTGTCAACGGCGCCCTGCATTTCTTGGCCTGTCAAAACATTACGCCGGCGCGATGGGTGATGCGCTCGAGCGCGTTGGCATGCAGGACAAACGCAAGCGGCGCATGGGTGCCCTGTCCGGCGGTGAACGCCAGCGCGTGTTGTTGGCCCAGGGATTGATACCGGCGCCGCAACTGCTGGTACTGGATGAACCGATGTCGGCGCTCGACGAAGCCGGAATCCAAGTGTTCGAACGCCTACTGAGTGACTGGCGTCTGGCAGGGATCACCGTGCTGTGGATCGAGCATGACCTGGAAGCCGTGGGCCGCCTGGCCGACCGCGTCACAGGCCTGAACCGCCGCGTGCTGTTCGACGCCACGCCCAACGAGGCGCTGACCCCGGATCGCCTGCTGACCCTGTTCTCCACCCACCCTCGGAGCCCGGTGCAATGAGTTATGAAGCCTTTCGCTTGATGGTCCAGGGCTGGGCCTCTTCCGGTTATCTGCCGGAGGCGCTGGCCTACGGGTTTGTGGTCAACGCACTGCTCGCCGGTCTGCTGATCGGCCCAGTGCTGGGTGGTTTGGGCACGCTGGTGGTGGTCAAGCGCTTCGCGTTTTTCTCCGAAGCGGTCGGCCATGCCGCGCTGACCGGCGTGGCCGTGGGCATTCTGCTGGGCGAACCCTACACCGGGCCCTATGGCAGCCTGTTCGGCTACTGCCTGCTGTTCGGCATTCTGCTCAACTACCTGCGCAACCGAACCGGCCTGGCGCCGGACACCTTGATCGGTGTGTTCCTGTCGGTGTCACTGGCATTGGGTGCGAGCCTGTTGCTGATCCTGGCCGGCAAGATCAACGTGCATATTCTAGAGAACGTGCTGTTCGGCTCGGTGCTGACGGTCAATGGCAATGACTTGCTGGTGCTGGCGATTGTCGGCTCGTTGGTGATGGCCCTGGCCTTGCCGCTGTACAACCGCATCATGCTGGCCAGCTTTAACCCGCAACTGGCGGCAGTGCGCGGGGTGGCGGTGAAGACTCTGGATTACTTGTTCGTGATTCTGGTGACACTGATCACCGTCGCGGCGGTGAAGGTCATCGGCGCGATCCTGGTAGGCGCGCTGTTGGTGATTCCGGCCGCAGCGGCGCGCCTGCTGAGCCAGTCGCTCAAGGGGTTCTTCTGGGTCTCGGTGGTGATCGCCACCGTCAGCACACTGTGCGGGATCCTGCTGCCGATCATCTTCGACCTGCCGATCCCATCCGGCGCCGCGATCATTCTGGTTGCCGGTATCGCCTTCGCCCTGGCCGCCATCGCGCGCGGCACGGTGCCCAGCCTCAAGGGGAATTTTGGATAATGCGTCCTGTCTTTCGTCCATTGGCCCTGGCCATCGCTTATTTGATTAGCACTTCGGCACTGGCTGTCGACGGTGCAGAACCCAAGACCCTCAAAATCCATCCCGGACTGGGTCACGCCGCACTGAGCAAGGCCAAGTCTGTACAACCGGTGAAGGTCCTTGCCTCGCTGCCGATCACCTACGGCCTGGCCGAGGTGCTGCTCAAAGGCACCAATGTACAGTTGGAGCGCGCCGCCCCGGCCAACCTGCCGGGTTCGCGGCAGGTGTCCTACTTCACCGGTCGTGGCGCGCCGGCATTGAGCGCGTTGGCGCTGGACGCCGACGCCACTATTGGCCTGCGCTCGCTGTGGGCCGATGACCCGCTGTACCCAGTGGCGCGCCGCAGCAATATCCGCATCGTCGAAGTCGACGCCGCCCGCCCGGTGGACGGCGGCTTGCCGGGCATCGCCGTGCAGCCTGGCGTCACCGATGGTTTGAACAGCCAGCCATGGCAGTCGAGTAACAATATGGGACGCATGGCCGATGTATTGGCCGCGGACCTGAGCCGCCTGGCCCCCGACGCCAAGCCGACGATCGACGCCAACCTTGCCGCCCTCAAGCAGCGCCTGCTCAAACTCAGCGCCGACAGCGAAGCGCGGCTGGCCAAGGCGGATAACCTCAGCGTGGTCAGCCTTAGCGACCACTTTGCGTATCTGGTCAGCAGTTTGAACCTGGAAGTGCTCAGCACCGATGCCCGGCCAGACGCCGACTGGACGCCTGAGGCGTTGCAGAAACTCAGCGCCGAGTTGAAGGACAACGATGTCGCGGTGGTGCTGCATCATCGTCAGCCGAGTGAAGCGGTGAGGGCCGCTGTTGCGGCGGGGGGAGCGGGATTGTTGGTACTGAATGTCGACGGTGCAGAGCCGGTGACGGAGTTGGAGACCAATGTGGATCAGGTGATCACGGCACTCACCCCCTGACGACCCACCGATCGGTCATGCCTGGCACGGTTCAACTGTGGTGTGTCATTCAGCACGGTGCGCGGCTACACAACATCCACGCCGACGTGGATGGCATCATGCCGCCAGAACTCCAGGTCGCAGTCGATCAGCCTATGGTGCTGGTCATAATTGACCCGGGCTATCCGCAAGCCCGGGCTGCCGACCGACACGCGCAACGCAGCGGCAGCCTCTACCGGCAGTGACGTCGGCACGATCTCGAAACGCACCCGACCATAGTGCAAGTCGTACTTGCGCGCATACAGTTCGGTCATCGACAGGTTCAGGTCGCAGTCCAGAATGCCCGGAAAATACTTCGGGTTCAGGTAGTGCTCCACATACAACACCAAACGCCCATCAATCCGCCGGCCCCGGCAGATCTGGATCACGCGGGACAACGCCGGCAACTGCAACCACGCACACACCGCCGCCGACGCCGGTTGCATCCGTGCAGAGATCACTTCAGTGGATGCCACTCGCCCCTGGTCACCGACCATGGCGTGAAAGTGGCTGCGCTGCATCAGGTTGTAGGCCAGCCGTGGCGGCGAGACAAACCAGCCGCGACGTTCCTCACGATAGATCTGCCCTTGGGCCTCCAGTTGTAACAAGGCTTCCCGCACGGTAATCCGGGTGGTACCAAACAACTCGCTGAGCTTGCGTTCGGCGGGCAGTTTGCTTGCAGGCGGCAGCAGGCCATGGTCGATCTGCTCTTGCAGCGCCAGGCCGATAGATGTCACCGCCTTGATTGCCTCATCACGCATCAACGTTACCTATCTGGACTAGACCAGCACCGATCAGGTGCACAAACCGCTTCGTAATTGGGCTTGCGCTGCTGCCTGCCAGCCTAGGCATTACAGATGACCGACAGATGACAGTCCGCGTCGATCCCGCGCAGCACACCCTGCAATACATCGGCCAAGTCCAACCGTAGCGGGCACTTGGACGTGGTCTACGCTAAGCCTGCGCGCTGCGACATCTGCGCTTTGAAAACGACATCGACATGAAACTGTCATCCATCGCGTCTAGATTGGCTCAGGTATTGCTCTGACCTAGACCAACAACACCGTAGAAAAAACCGCCGCGTTGAAAACGCCCCAAGGAGCTTCGGATGAAACAGCTTTTCCTGGCATCACTGTTAGGCTCGACCATTGCCATGTGCACCGCCGCAATGGCCGCTGATACCGATCTAAAAACTCTGGAAGCCGCCGCGAAAGCGGAAGGCGCCGTCAACAGCGTCGGCATGCCCGATGACTGGGCCAACTGGAAAGGCACCTGGGAAGACCTGGCCAAGACCTACGGCCTCAAGCACATCGACACCGACATGAGCTCGGCCCAGGAAATCGCCAAGTTCAAGGCCGAAAAAGACAACGCCAGTGCCGATATCGGCGACGTGGGCGCGGCCTTCGGCCCGATTGCGGTGAAGCAGGAAGTCACCCAGCCGTATAAACCGTCCACCTGGGCCCAGATTCCAGATTGGGCGAAAGACAAAGACGGTCACTGGGCCCTGGCCTACACCGGCACCATCGCGTTTATCGTCAACAAAAAGCTGCTGCACGGTTCCGAGGTGCCTACCAGTTGGGCTGACCTGCAGACCGGCAAATACAAAGTGTCCGTCGGTGACGTAAGCACCGCGGCCCAGGCCTCCAACGCGGTACTCGCCGCCGCCATCGCCAACAAAGGCGACGAGAAGAACATCGCCCCAGGCCTGCAATTTTTCACCAAAATAGCCCAGCAAGGCCGTCTCGGCCTCTCCAACCCGACCATCGCCACCATGGAAAAAGGCGAAGTCGAAGTGGGTATCGTCTGGGACTTCAACGGCCTCAGCTACAAGGCCAAGATGGCCAACCCGGATGACTACGTGGTGCTGATCCCATCGGACGGTTCGGTTAAATCCGGCTACACCACCATCATCAACAAATACGCCAAGCACCCGAACGCCGCCAAGCTGACTCGCGAATACATCTTCAGCGATGCCGGCCAGCTCAACCTGGCGAAAGGCAACGCACGTCCGATCCGCGCGGAAACCGACCTGAAGCTGCCAGCCGATATCGCCAAGAACCTGATCCCGGGCGAGCAGTACACCAAGGCCAACCCACAGCCGATCAAGGACGCGGATGCTTGGGAAGCGACTTCCAAGAAGCTGCCTCAGCTGTGGAACGAGCAGGTCATCGTAGAGATGAAGTAATCAGGCTCCCGGCCTGAAATGCAGTCAGTGTGGGAGCTGGCTTGCCTGCGATAGCGGTCTGACATTCAACATCTGTGTCGATTGATGCACCGCCATCGCAGGCAAGCCAGCTCCGACATTTTGACCCGGTTGCGCCAGAGAAATTGAGTCAAGCCTACTGTTGCGGAGCGCCAGCCCCCATGAAGCACAATGTCATCCTTGTGGTGCTCGACGGCCTGAACTTCGAGGTTGCCCGGCACGCCATGGGGCACTTGCAGGCCTATGTCGGCGCAGGACGCGCAGCCCTCTACAAACTGGAATGTGAACTGCCCGCCCTGTCCCGCCCGTTGTATGAATGCATCCTCAGCGGCGTGCCTCCGATCCAGAGCGGCATCGTGCACAACAATGTCTCGCGCCTGTCCACCCAGCGCAGCATTTTCCATTACGCCACCGACGCAGGCCTTACCACTGCGGCGGCGGCCTACCACTGGGTCAGCGAGTTGTATAACCGCACGCCCTTTATTGCCACCCGCGACCGTCATACCGACGACAAGGCGCTGGCGATCCAGCACGGGCATTTCTACTGGAATGACCACTACCCGGATTCCCACTTGTTCGCCGACGCCGAAAGCCTGCGCCTCAAACACACGCCGAATTTTTTGGTGGTTCACCCGATGAACATCGACGACGCCGGCCACAAGCACGGCCTCGACACCGCGCAATACCGCAACAGCGCACGCTCGGCCGACATCATCCTGGCTGATTACCTGCAAGCCTGGCTCGACGCCGGCTACCAGGTCCTGGTGACCGCCGACCACGGCATGAACAACGACCGCTCTCATAACGGCCTGTTGCCCGAAGAACGCGAAGTACCACTGTTTGTGCTCGGCGATGCGTTCAGCCTGGACACCACTGCCACGCCGAAACAAACCGACCTCTGCGGCACCGTCTGCGAACTGCTCGGCGTGCCCCACGACAAACCTGTATGCCGGGAGCTGTTGAAATGACCCGTGGCAAATGGCTGGCACTGCTGTGCCTGGTGCCTTTCGCACTGTTCTTTATCGTGTTCGAGATTGCCCCGCTCGTTTGGGTACTGATCAACAGCCTGCAGACCGAAGAAGCCGGCTGGGGCCTGGAAAACTTCGTACGCATCTTCAGCTCGAAGTTCTACCTGCAAGCCATTCAGTTCAGCCTGGAGATCAGCTTCTACTCCAGCATTTTCGGGATCATCATCGCCACGCTGGGCAGCTACTCGTTGCGCCGGGTGGATTCGCCGCTGCGCAATTTCGTCACCGCCTTCGCCAACATGACCAGCAACTTCGCCGGCGTGCCACTGGCGTTCGCGTTCATCATCCTGCTGGGCTTCAACGGCAGCATCACCATCATGCTCAAGCAGGCGGGGATCATTCAGGACTTCAACCTGTATTCCAAAACCGGGTTAATCATCCTCTATACCTACTTCCAGATTCCGCTCGGCGTGTTGCTGCTGTATCCGGCCTTCGACGCGCTGCGCGAAGACTGGCGTGAGTCGGCCGCCTTGCTCGGCGCGAATGGCTGGCAGTTCTGGCGGCATATCGGCCTGCCGGTGCTCACCCCAGCCCTGCTCGGTACGTTCGTGATTCTGCTGGCGAATGCCTTGGGCGCCTACGCCACTGTCTACGCATTGACTACCGGCAACTTCAACGTGCTGCCGATCCGCATCGCGGGCCTGGTGTCCGGCGATGTGTCCCTCGACCCGAACATGGCCAGCGCCCTGGCCGCGGTGCTGGTGGCGCTGATGACCGTGGTCACCGTGGTCCATCAACTGCTGCTCAAGAGGAGCTACCATGTCTCGCGCTGAAGCCGGCCCGGCCTCCCTCTACCATCGGGTAGTGGTGTGGTTGTTATTTGCGATCCTGGTGTTGCCGCTGGTGGGCACTTTTGTCTACTCCATTGCCAGCAGTTGGTCGGCGACCATTCTGCCCGCCGGTTTTACCCTGAAATGGTACGTGCAGCTGTGGAGCGACCCGCGCTTCTTGATAGCCTTTGGGCAATCGCTGCTGGTGTGCGTGGGGGCGCTGATCCTGTCGGTGGTGTTGATTCTGCCGCTGCTGTTCGTGGTGCATTACCACTTCCCCAAGCTTGATGCGCTGATGAACATCCTCATCCTGCTGCCCTTTGCGGTGCCACCGGTGGTGTCGTCGGTGGGCTTGCTGCAACTTTATGGCTCCGGGCCGCTGGCAATGGTCGGTACCCCGTGGATCCTGATCGGCTGCTACTTCACCGTAGCCTTGCCGTTCATGTACCGGGCGATCACCAACAACTTGCAAGCCATCAACCTGCGCGACCTGATGGACGCTTCACAATTACTCGGCGCCAGCACCTGGCAGGCCGCGATCTTTGTGGTGCTGCCGAATTTGCGCAAAGGCCTGATGGTCGCGCTGTTGCTGTCGTTTTCGTTCCTGTTCGGTGAGTTCGTGTTTGCCAACATCCTGGTGGGCACCCGCTACGAAACCCTGCAGGTGTACCTGAACAATATGCGCAACACCAGCGGCCACTTCACCAGTGCCGTCGTGATTTCCTATTTCTTCTTTGTGCTGGTGCTGACCTGGGCCGCCAACATCTTGAACAAGGACAAAAGCCAATGAGCTTCGTCAGCGTCCAACACCTGCAAAAAGGCTACGCCGGCACCCCGGTGTTCAGTGATATCAACTGCGAGATCGCCAAGGGTGAGTTCGTCACCCTGCTCGGCCCGTCCGGTTGCGGCAAGTCCACGCTGCTACGCTGCATCGCCGGCCTGACCTCGGTGGACAGAGGAAAAATTCTGCTGGATGGGCAGGACATCGTCCCGCTGAGCCCGCAGAAACGAAACATCGGCATGGTGTTCCAGAGCTATGCGTTGTTCCCCAACATGACCGTGGAACAAAACGTCGCCTTCGGCCTGCGCATGCAAAAGGTCAACGCCGACGACAGCCATAAGCGCGTGCAGGAAGTGCTGCAACTGGTGGAGCTCAAGGACCTCGCCGGCCGCTACCCGCACCAGATGTCCGGTGGCCAGTGCCAGCGCGTGGCGCTCGCACGTTCCCTGGTTACCCGCCCGCGCCTGCTGCTGCTGGATGAGCCGCTGTCGGCGTTGGATGCACGCATTCGCAAGCACCTGCGCGAACAAATCCGCCAGATCCAGCGCGAGCTGGGGTTGACCACGATCTTCGTGACCCATGACCAGGAAGAAGCCCTGACCATGTCCGACCGCATCTTCCTGATGAACCAGGGCAAGATCGTGCAAAGCGGGGATGCCGAAACCCTCTACACAGCCCCCGTCGACGTGTTCGCCGCAGGTTTCATCGGCAACTACAACCTGCTGGACGCCGACAAGGCCACGCAATTGCTGCAACGCCCTTTCAACAGCCGCATCGCGATTCGCCCGGAGGCCATCGAGCTCAGCCGCACCGGCGAGCTGGATGCCCTGGTGCGCAGCCATAGCCTGCTGGGCAACGTGATTCGCTACCGCATCGAAGCGCGCGGCGTGGAATTGGTGGTGGACGTGCTCAACCGCTCGGCCGACGATCTGCACCCCGACGGGCAACGCCTGGCACTTACCATCGACCCAAGCGCCCTGTGTGAAGTAGCCTGATGCAACGTTTTATTGAGAGAGCATGACCGATGGCATTGGTAATTTTTGATCTGGACGACACGTTGATCCATGGCGACTGCGCCACCCTGTGGAGCGAGCAGATGGGCCGCCTGGGCTGGGTCGACCCTGAGTCGTTCATGCGCAAGAACAATGAACTGATGGACGCCTACAGCCAGGGCAAGTTGTTGATGGAAGACTTCATGGGCTTCAGCCTGGAACCGATGATCGGCCGCACGCCGGAGGAAATCGAGCATCTGGTGGAGCCGTGGGTCGAGGACGTGATCGAACCGTTGATCTACAGCGACGCCACCAAGACCATCGCCCGCCACCGTGCGAATGGCGACCGGATTCTAGTGATTTCCGCATCGGGCACGCATCTGGTTACGCCGATTGCGGCGCGGATCGGCATTGATGAAGTGCTGGGGATCAACCTTGACGTCAGCCATGGTGTGTACAGCGGACGGACGGTGGGTGTGCTGACGTATCGCGAGGGCAAGATCACCCGACTGATGGAGTGGCTTGAGCAGGAAGGCGAATCGCTGGAAGGCGCGTACTTCTATTCGGACTCGCGCAATGATTTGCCATTGCTGCTGAAGGTGGATCATCCGCAGGTGGTGAACCCGGATCCGGTGTTGCGTTCCCACGCGGAACAAGCTGGCTGGCCGATCCACCACTGGACCTGATTCAACAGAGATCAAAATGTGGGAGCGGGCTTGCTCGCGAAGGCGGTGTGTCAGATGAAACATTCTTCACAGATATCCCGCCTTCGCGAGCAAGCCCGCTCCCACGTTTGGACTGCACTCCAAATTGAGATCAGTTCAACGTTTCATCAATCACAACCACCAACTTCCCGGAAATCTGATTGGTCGCCAACTCGGCGAACGCCGCCTCGGCATCCCCGATCGGAAAGGTCTTGGCCAGTTGCGGGCTCAACCGCCCTTCAACAAACAACGGCCAAACATGCTGGCTCAGATCACTGAACAGGTCCGCCTTGAACTGATCACTGCGGCTTCGCAGGGTCGAGCCCAACAGTTGAATACGCTTGCCGAGCACCTGCGCCAAGTCCAACTGCGCGTCGCGCCCGCCCATCAATCCGATCAACACCCAGCGCCCATCCAGCGCCAGCAGCTTGAGGTCCAGGGCTGCATAGCTGCCACCGACCGGGTCGAGGATCACATCGAACGGCCCGAAATCCCGCAGGCCTTCGATCCCGTCAGTACGCACCACGCCGCCTTCGGCGCCCAATGCCTCACAGTAGGCCAAGCGTTCCGCCGAGCCGACGCTGACCCAGCACGGGCTGCCAAACGCCTTGCACAGCTGGATCGCCGCCGAGCCCACGCCACTGGCGCCGGCATGCAACAACACTTTCTCGCCCGGCTTGAGGCTGGCCAGCTGGAACAGATTGAGCCACGCCGTGCTGTGCACCTCAGGCAACGCCGCCGCTTCGATCAGCGACAAGCCCTCCGGGACAGGCAGCACATGCCGCGCGTCCACCACCACCTCTTCGGCCATGCCACCCCCGGCCAGCAGCGCGCAAACGCGGTCGCCGACTTGCCAGGATGAACCCGCCCCACTTCGCTGATCACCCCGGAACACTCCAGGCCCAGCACGTGGCTGGCGCCCGGCGGGGGCGGATAAAGCCCTGCGCGCTGCAATAAATCCGCGCGATTGAGGCCCGCTGCCGCCACGCGAATGCGAACTTGGCCTACATCGCAGGTAGGACTGGCTTCTTCCAACCACTCCACATGACCGTCAACGCCTTGCAATGCTTTCACAGTGCCTCCATAGTGAGTCTGGACTGAGCCCGTAGCTGTATCGCCGGGCTTTTTGCATTATGCGACCGGACCATATGGAACCGGCTCCCTCAAAGACGGCCTAATATGCGTTATCAATTGCCCCCGCGTCGAATCAGCATGAAGCATTTGTTCCCCAGCACCGCCCTCGCTCTTTTCATTGGTCTCGGCTTCGCGTCGATGTCGACCAATACGTTCGCAGCCAACAGCTGGGACAAACTTCAGCCGGATCGCGATGAGGTGATTGCCAGCCTTAACGTCGTCGAGTTGCTCAAGCGTCATCACTACAGCAAGCCGCCTCTGGACGACGCTCGTTCGGTGATCATCTATGAGAGCTACCTCAAGCTGCTGGATCCGTCGCGCAGCTACTTCCTGGCCAGCGATATCGCCGAGTTCGACAAGTGGAAGACGCAGTTCGACGACTTCCTCAAGAGCGGCGACCTGCAGCCCAGTTTCACCATCTACAAGCGTTACCTGGACCGCGTCAAAGCGCGTCTGGACTTCGCCCTGGGTGAGTTGAACAAAGGCGTCGACAAGCTCGACTTCACCCAGAAGGAAACCCTTCTGGTGGACCGCAAGGACGCCCCTTGGCTGACCAGCACCGCCGCGCTTGACGACCTGTGGCGCAAACGCGTCAAGGACGAAGTGCTGCGTTTGAAGATCGCAGGCAAAGAACCAAAGGCGATTCAAGAGCTGTTGACCAAGCGCTACAAGAATCAATTGGCGCGTCTGGACCAGACCCGTGCCGAAGATATCTTCCAGGCCTACATCAACACGTTCGCGATGTCCTACGACCCGCACACCAATTATCTGTCGCCAGATAACGCGGAAAATTTCGATATCAACATGAGTCTGTCGCTGGAGGGCATCGGTGCCGTCCTGCAAAGCGACAATGACCAGGTCAAGATCGTGCGTCTGGTGCCGGCAGGTCCGGCAGACAAGACCAAGCAGGTCGCCCCGGCTGACAAGATCATCGGTGTGGCCCAGGGCGACAAAGAGATGGTCGATGTGGTCGGCTGGCGCCTCGACGAAGTGGTCAAGCTGATCCGTGGGCCGAAAGGCAGCGTGGTGCGCCTGGAAGTGATTCCGCACACCAATGCACCAAACGACCAGACCAGCAAGATCGTGTCGATCACCCGTGAAGCGGTGAAGCTCGAAGACCAGGCCGTGCAGAAGAAAGTCCTCAACCTCAAGCAGGATGGCAAGGACTACAAGCTGGGCGTGATTGAAATCCCGGCCTTCTACCTGGACTTCAAGGCCTTCCGTGCTGGCGATCCGGACTACAAGTCCACCACCCGCGACGTTAAGAAAATCCTGACCGAGCTGCAGAAGGAAAAAGTCGACGGCGTGGTCATCGACCTGCGCAACAACGGCGGCGGCTCCCTGCAAGAAGCCACCGAGCTGACCAGCCTGTTTATCGACAAGGGCCCGACTGTGTTGGTACGCAACGCTGACGGCCGTGTCGACGTGCTTGAAGACGAGAACCCAGGCGCGTTCTACAAAGGCCCGATGGCATTGCTGGTCAATCGCCTCTCGGCGTCGGCCTCGGAGATTTTCGCCGGTGCCATGCAGGACTACCACCGCGCCTTGATCATCGGCGGCCAGACCTTCGGCAAAGGCACCGTGCAGACCATCCAGCCGCTGAACCATGGCGAACTGAAGCTCACGCTGGCCAAGTTCTACCGGGTTTCCGGGCAGAGCACCCAGCATCAGGGCGTACTGCCGGACATCGATTTCCCGTCGATCATCGACACCAAGGAAATCGGCGAAAGCGCCTTGCCGGAAGCCATGCAGTGGGACACCATCCGCCCTGCGATCAAGCCGGCGTTGGATCCGTTCAAGCCGTTCCTGGCGCAGTTAAAGGCTGACCACGACACCCGCTCCGCCAAGGATGCCGAGTTCGTGTTCATCCGCGACAAGCTGGGCCTGGCCAAGAAGCTGATGGAAGAAAAAACCGTCAGCCTGAACGAAGTGGACCGTCGCGCGCAGCACTCCGACATCGAGAACAAGCAGCTTGTACTGGAAAACATCCGCCGCAAGGCCAAGGGTGAAGATCCACTCAAGGAGCTTAAGAAAGAAGACGAAGATGCGCTGCCAGCCGAGGCTGACAAAACCAAGCCGGAAGATGACGCCTACCTGGCCGAGACTGGCAGGATCCTGCTGGACTACCTGAAGATCACCAAGCAGGTGGCCAAACAGTAAACGATGGCGATTTAATGTGATCGCTCCTCGGAGTGTCATCATATAGACATCATTCTGTCGTGAAATGAAGGACCGCAGGTTTTCAGCCTGCGGTCCTTTTTTTTCGATCGAGATCGCCATGACCATGACAGAACAGCTGAATGCACTGGGCTCTATCCTGGCTCAAGGCAGTGTGCACAGCCTGTTCCAACCGATCATCAGCCTGTCCGAACGGCGCATCCTCGGCTACGAAGCCCTCAGTCGCGGCCCGTCCAACAGCCCGCTGCACTCCCCCGTCGCCCTGTTCTCGATTGCCAGCCAGGCCGGGCGCCTCAGCGAACTGGAGATCGCGTGCCGCGAAAGTGCCTGCCGGCGCTTCAGCGAGCAGAAGTTACCGGGCAAGCTGTTCCTCAACGTATCGCCACAATCGCTGATGGAAACCGCGCACCAACCGGGACGCACCTTGCAACTGCTGCATGACTTCGGCATCCCACCGAGCCAGGTGGTGATCGAACTCACTGAGCAAACCCCCACCAACGATATCGACCTGCTGCAAACTGCCTTGCACCACTACCGCAACATGGGTTTCTCGATTGCCCTGGATGACTTGGGCGCTGGGTATTCCAGCCTGCGGCTGTGGTCGGAGTTGCGCCCGGATTACGTGAAGATCGACCGGCACTTCATCGACGGCATTCATCAGGATGCGCTCAAGCGCGAGTTTGTCGGTTCCATCCTGCAAATCGCCAGGGCTTCGCGCGCCCAAGTGATCGCCGAAGGCATCGAGCTGCCCGAGGAGCTGGCGGTGCTGACGGAGATGGGCGTCGACCTGGTCCAAGGCTACCTGCTCTGCCGCCCGCAGGAACAACCGCCGCAGGAAGCACGGCTGATGTTACCCAAGCCCGACAGTGCCAACGTGGCACTGAACGATGAAGCCAGTGACCTCAGCGCCTTGCTCAGTGAACAACCGGCGGTAGACCAGGACACCGCCACCGCCCAAGTGCTCGAAGCGTTTCGCCGCCAGGCCAACCTCAATTCCCTGGCCGTACTGGATGGGCGCGGGCACCCGATCGGCATCGTCCACCGGCATTCGCTGTCAGATGCGCTGCTCAAGCCGTTCGCCACCGACCTGTTTGCGCGCAAGCCCATCAGCCGCTTGATGAGTACCGACTTTCTGGCGGTGGAGCTGAGTCAGTCTCTGCAACAGGTCAGTCGCTTGCTCACCAGCCGCGCACGGCAACGCATCGAAGAAGACTTCATTATTACGCTCAATGGCGACTACTTGGGCCTGGGCCGAGTGATCGACGTACTCAAGCTGATCACCGAGCTGAAAATCCAGCAAGCGCGCTACGCCAACCCACTCACCCTATTACCGGGCAACGTGCCGATCCAGCAATGCCTCACGCGCTTGCTGCAACAACAGCGCGAATCGGTGATCTGCTACGTGGATATCGACAGTTTCAAGCCGTTCAACGATATCTACGGCTACGGGCGCGGGGATGAGGTGTTGTTGTGCCTGGCGCAGTGCTTGAACGACCGCGTAGACCCTAGCCGCGACTTTGTCGGGCACATCGGTGGCGATGACTTTTTGTTGGTACTGGGCCCACAGGACTGGCGCAAACGGCTCAATCAACTGCTGGATGACTTCCACACCCAATGCCGGCGCTTCTACCGCGCTGAACACCTTGATGCCGGCTGTTTCGTGGCACTGAACCGCCAGGGCGTGCGTCAGGAATTTGCGCTGCTGTCGCTGTCCATCGGTGTCGTGCATTTGTATCCACAGGCCTGTGGACAACTCGATGCCAGTCAGTTGGCGGAGCTGGCGTCGCAAGCCAAACATCACGCCAAGAATGTCGCCGGCTACAGCATCCATGTGATCGACAGCATGGACACCTTGTCCCCGGCGCTCTAGGCCTCGGCAGACTCCGGGTACTCGTATTCGAATACCCGCACCACTTCCGAGGCGTGCCAGGAGGCCGCGGCCACACCGTCGGATGGCCCGCTGAATCGCCCCAGGCGCTCCACACATTCAAAGAAACCGGTACGCGGCAGGCGGCTGGCGCCCTGGCTGATCACCAGCGAGCTGCGCAACGGCTGCTCGGCCTTGGCGTCCAGCGCGGCCAGGTGTTCCAGGGCGGCGGCCAGGGTTTGCATGGCCGGCGTGGGGAACTGCAAGCGCTCCAGCAACGCGCGGTAAGTCAACAGATGGCGCTGGCGGCGCGCCTGGTCCAGTTCATTGAGTAACCCATCCCAGTGTTGACGACTGATACGTAGGCTCAAGATTCATCCCTCCAACCTGCAACGCCCAATTCCCAGGCCAGGCTGCGACGGATCGCGGCATCCGGCTGGCGCTCACCACTTTCAATCAATCCGAGATACGAGGGGCTGATACCCACGGTGCGGGCCAGGGTCTCGACCGCCAGGCCCTTGGCTTCGCGCAGGTCGCGCAAGTCTGCGAGCGGGCGCAGACCCTGCTCGGGAGCGGCTTGGGCAGTAGAAGAAGGAGGTGGCGAAGGTTGTTGCTGACCGGCAGCTTTTAGCAGCGCCTGATACTGATCCCATGGCAACACCGCGTATTCGGGTTCGCCATTCCGTGAAATTATCTGAATATCCATGACTGCCCCGTAGGATAACAACACTTACTGAGTAAGCTCTTTCCTTAGGAGTGTAATCCTAACAGCCACAAAGGTCGCAGGGGGATATGCCGTGTCATCCGTTTTTTTGCGGGTTTTCCTTGGCCAACAGGGCTGGCGTCGCTGGCAGACGCTCAACCACGGCGAGCTTTTCCGGACGCTGGGCGTCACGCCAGGCGCGAAAAGCGCTCAGTTCGCCGTCCAGGGTCTTCATGACCCATGCCAGCACGGCGATGTCGTCGAGCATGCCGAACATGGGTATAAAGTCCGGGATCGCGTCAATCGGGCTCAGGAAATACATCAGCCCTGCGACCACTGAAATCAGCGCCTTGGGACTGATTGCGCGGTACTCGCCACGCCAGTAGGCCAGGCACAGGGCCTGGAGCAACTTGAAGTCATCCTTGAGCTTGCCCAGGCGATTGCCCTGGCTGGAGCCTTTGGCGGCGACAGCGAACAGCAGCGTCGGTAAACGCCCACGACCCAGCAGGCGTGCGGCGATGGGCAGGAAACGGGTGAAATTGAAGGGTGGTTTCATCTGTCACTCCAGTTCCAGTCAACATAAAAGGTTATCCACACAAATTGTGGATAACCTTGTGAACAGAGCCTGTTTTATCGGCTGAAAGCCACGACTTAAAAGGCTTTCAGTCAGATCGGGCGTTTTTTGCGCACATTAAAAAAACCCAAGATTTCATTGACTTGGTGTTGCTGTGCGGCTAGCCATGCTCGGGTTTTATATCAGACTGTTGCCAGGTGTGGACGTTCGTTTGGATTTGCACAGCCTGTGGACATGGGCCCGCTCACTACAAGATCGTGTAGATACCCGAAACTGCAGCCCCCGGAAACAACAACGCCCCGTCGAGACGGGGCGTTGTGTGTTCAGGCGCCTATTACTTCTTCGCGGCTGGTGCTGCTGGGGTTGCAGGGGCTTCAGCCTTGGCTGGGTCCTTGATGCCCAGCAGTTCCAGGTCGAATACCAGCACGGAGTTGGCTGGAATCGCTGGGCTCGGGCTCTGGGCGCCGTAGGCCAGGTCGGACGGGATGTACAGCTCGACCTTCTCGCCAACGTGCATCAGTTGCAGGCCTTCGACCCAACCTGGAATCACGCCGCTGACTGGTAGGTCAATCGGGCTACCGCGATCCACGGAGCTGTCAAAGGTAGTGCCGTTGGTGAGCTTGCCGGTGTAGTGCACAGTCACCACGTCAGTCGGCTTAGGCTGTGCGCCATCGGCTTTCTTGATGATCTTGTACTGCAGACCGGAAGCGGTGGTGACGACGCCGTCTTTCTTGGCGTTGTCTTCGAGGAATTTCTTGCCGGCGGTTGCCGATTCTTCACTCATTTTGGTCATGCGTTCTTCAGCACGTTTTTGCAGTGCGGCAAACGCTTCAACCAGCTCGTCGTCTTTGAGCTTCTGCTCTTTTTTGCCGACGGCATCTTCAATGCCTTGGGCTACTGCTTTGGAATCCAGGTCATCCATGCCTTCCTGAGCAAGGCTCTTGCCCATGTTCAGGCCAATGCCGTAGGAAGCTTTCTGCGCCGGGGTTTTCAGCTCTACGCTGGTCTGCGAATCACAACCCGCAAGTACCAGGCTAACCAGGGCCACCGCCGCCGCCAACCGATGCTGTTTCATGCTATTTCCTTGTTCATGCGCCAAAAGGGCATTCGAATAAAGTCGCGAGCTTATCAGGCGGCCACGACCAATGGCTACCGGCATGTGAGCAGGAAACTTCTGATAAGTTCACGTCTTTAAAAGCATTTTCATTCATGATGGGGCCCCACGAAGGATCGTGGGACCGCCGACTACCAGGCTCATGGCCACTTGCCGCACTTGTGGCGTAGTGGCATAACAACACGACTCCTCGACAAGACCGAGACAAGGATAGCTATCTTGCGCATTTTTTCCCGTGTATTACTGCTGACATTCACGATTCTGGTCCTATTACTGGCCGTGGTGCTCTATTACACCGTCAACCCCAAGCTGCCGGAATACGTGCCCGTGGAGCAGGTGCACTATCAGGACCAATGGAGTGCCGCCGACCGCCAGACTTATTACTTCACGCCCCAAGGCACTCAAGTAAAAGGCCTGCACTACGACTGGTTCACCGCCCTGGAACTGCCGTTTTCCGAGCGCCGTTTTGCCACGCCGGATTACCTCGCGCGCTTCGGTTTCCTGGTCGATCCCAAACAGCTGCCGACCGCGCAAAACCCCGGCAATCTGCCGGTAGGCTTCGCCCGACACAAGAACGCCGGCAGCAACGTCGAGTACCTGGATATCACCTGTGCCGCCTGCCACACCGGCGAGCTGCACTTCAAAAACCAGGCGCTACGCGTCGACGGCGGTTCCGCCCAGCACGTGCTGCCATCCAGTGTGCCAACCTTGCGCGGCGGCAGTTTCGGCCAAGCCCTGGTCGCCAGCCTTGCGGCTACCTACTACAACCCATGGAAGTTCGAGCGCTTCGCCCGCCAAGTGCTGGGAGATCGCTATGACGCTGAGCACAAACAACTGCGCGAGGACTTCAAGCAGTCCCTGAACAAGTTTCTCAAAGTGGCCTGGAACGACACTCACCGTGGTCTCTACCCCACCGAAGAAGGCCCCGGCCGCACGGACGCCTTTGGCCGTATCGCCAACGCCAGCTTTGGCGACGCGATTTCCCCGGACAATTATCGCGTCGCCAATGCACCGGTGGACTACCCACAACTCTGGGATATCTGGACATTCGACTGGGTGCAATGGAACGGCTCGGCCCAGCAACCCATGGCGCGCAATATCGGTGAAGCCCTGGGCGTAGGCGCGACCCTGACCTTTTTCGACGCCGCCGGCCAGCCGCTCCAGGGCGATGCGCGCTACCCGTCCAGCGTCCGCGTGCGCGACCTCAACCTGATCGAAGAAACCCTGCAACGCCTCAAGCCACCGACCTGGCCCGAGGACCTGTTCGGCGCCGTCGACAAACCCCTCGCCGCCCAAGGCCGCACACTGTTCGCCGAGCACTGCGCCGGCTGCCACGTGCCCAACGTCACCCAGGAAAACGGGCGCCCGGTGCAGCAGCTTAAAATGCTGCCCGTGGACTACATCGGTACCGACCCCGGCGCCGCCAGCAACATTGCCGACCAACGCTACGACCTCAGCGCCCTGCAATGGGACCCCGCGGAACTGGCCACGCTGAACGTCGAACTGCACCCCGCGCCGACCGAGCCACTGGACCTGAAAAAAATGTCCGTGGCCAAGGGTCTGGCTTATGTCACCGCCTTCGTCGAAGAGCATGCCTACCGCGCCGCCGGCGTGACCCCGGCCGAGCGCCCGCGCCTGGACGGTTACGGCCTGCCCATCGGCGTACGCGAGTTGCGCGCCTACAAGGCGCGGCCACTGGCTGGCGTCTGGGCGACGCCGCCGTTCCTGCATAACGGTTCGGTGCCGACGCTCTACCAGTTGCTCTCGCCCCAGGACGAGCGCAGCACCACGTTCTATAAAGGCACTTTCGACTACGACCCGCGCCATCTCGGTTTTGAAACCGGCGCGTTCAAGAATGCCTTCCTGTTCGATACCAAAATCACCGGCAACCACAACAGCGGCCACGAATTCCGTGCCGGCAGTCGTGGCAATGGCGTGATCGGCCGTGGCCTGCTACCGCAGGAACGCTGGGCGCTGCTGGAATACCTTAAAGTGCTGGGCGGCCCGCTGGAGCAACAACTGCCATGATGATTCGATCCCCTTACGACCGACCTTCCCTGCTCGGCCGCCTCTGGCTGCGCATCGGCGCATTTCTCGGCAAAACCTTGCTGTGGCTGGTGGGCCTCGGCCTACTCGGTTGGCTGGCGGCGACCGCCTGGTACGCCTGGCAACACAGCGGCCCGGTGTCACCAAATGAGCAAATCCCAGCGGGCGAAGCGGCGATGACCCAAGGCATCATCCAGACGGCGGTGCGCATCGTCGACCAACACCGCGAAGGCACGCGCTACCTGCGTGATGCCCACGCCAAGGCCCACGGTTGCGTGAAAGCCGAAGTCAGCGTGCTCGCCGATCTCGACCCGGCACTGCGCCAGGGCGTGTTCGCCGAACCGGGCAAGACCTGGCAGGCGATGATGCGGTTGTCCAACGGCAACGCTTACCCGCAGTTCGACAGCATCCGTGATGCCCGCGGCATGGCGCTCAAGTTACTGGATGTGCCGGGCAAGCAGCTGCTGGCCGACCAGCAGACGCGCACGGAACAAGACTTCGTAATGTTCAGCCACCCGAACTTCTTTGTCAGCGATGTGGCGGAGTACGCGCAGAACATCGGCGCGCAGGCGGACGGCAAGAAGGTGCTGGCGTTCTTCCCCAAGGCCGACCCGCGCAGCTGGCAAGTGCGTCACTTGTTCATCGCCCTGGCGACCCTCGCACCCGCACCGGCCAGCCCGACGCAGACTACGTACTTTTCAGTTTCGCCCTACAAGTTCGGCACGGCCAACGCCAAATTCCGCGTCGCGCCCGACCCGCAAAACTGCCCGGAGTATCAACTGCCGAAACAAAACCAGGACCTGCCAAATTTCCTACGCAGCGCCTTGAGCCAGCAGTTGTCCACCGACCGCGTGCCCGCGTGTTTCGTGCTGCAGATCCAGCGCCAGAACCCGCAGAAATTCATGCCGATCGAAGACACCAGCATCGAATGGAAAGAAAGCGATGCGCCGTATGAAACCGTGGCGAAGGTGCATATCCCGGCGCAGGATTTCGACACGCCCGAGCAGAACCTGGCGTGCGACAACCAGTCCTTCAACCCCTGGTTCGGCGTAGCGGAGCACCGCCCCATCGGCGGTATCAACCGTTTGCGCAAAGCCGTGTATGAAGCGGTCAGCGATTACCGCCACAGCCGCAACGCGCCATAAAGAATGCGTAACAATGGACCCGACGGTGTAAGGATTGCGTCGGGTCTATTGAGCCATTTTCACCCCGCCTCTACCGTGAGCACCTACCCCATCACCCGCAGGAAATCACCGTGGAAGGCTCAACCCTCGGCATGATCGTACTCACCCTGATCGCCGTGTTCGGCACCGCGTCTTTTTGCTTCGAACACCTGGCGACGCGCCAGATCAAAAACAAAAAACCAGTCAGCACTGACCTTCAGTCAGGGAGCCCAGCCTCTGCGGTACGGGCCCGCAACCACTGACGAAAACTGCGCACCGCCGCGGGTGGATTGCGATGATGCGGCTGCATCAGGTGCAAGCGACCGCGACTGTGCATGCTGTGGGGCAAGGCCATTTGCAGGCGCCTGGAGTCGAGGTCGCTTTCCAGCAAGCGCTTCCACCCCAGGGCGACGCCGTGGCCCATCACCGCCGATTGCATCAACAGTTGATAGCTGTTGGTGCGCAAGGCATGGCGCGGCGAGTAGTAATCGGCGCCCGCGTCAGCAAACCAGTCGGCCCAAGTCAGCCAGTCGTGGTGGTGGTCTTCCACGATCAGCAAGGTGTGAGCGTGCAACAGGTGACGCAGGTCGCGAATCGGGCCATGGCGCTCAAGGTAACCGGGGCTGCACACGGCGATGACCTGCTCGCTGTCGAACACCGGCGACAGCTCAAGGCCGTGGGGCGCGGCCAGTTCATCCAAGTGATAGAACAAGCCCAGGTCATATTCGCTGACATCCAGATGGCTGGGGCTTTCGCTGCACAGGATGCGGATATCCAGGTCCGGATGGTCGCGCTGGAACTGCGGCAACAGACCGGCCAGCCAGATAGAGCTGATGGTGGGCGTACTGGCCAGGGTCAACTGGCGATCGGCACCGCGCCTGCGCAACTCGGCGGACTCGCGGTCAAGCTCGCGCAACAGGCGTTGGACAGTTCGAAAATAACGCACCCCGGCGGGTGTCAGGCTCAAGCCCTGGGCCAGCCGATAAAACAGCGGGCGGGCCAGGTCTTCTTCGAGGCGTTTGACCTGGCGGCTGACCGCGCTCTGGGTCAGGTTCAATTCATGGGCGGCCTGGGTAAAGCTCAAATGGCGGGCCGCCGCTTCAAAGGTCTGCAAGCAATTGAGGGGAGGAAGATCGACGTTACGGCGCGACATGAGCAAGTCCATTGGCAATGACGGGCCCAGGTTACCCCAGGCCCGCAGAGATCACGTTGGCGAGCATCCTGCCAGTTGCCTGCTCAGAGTGCGACCCTGGCCACGCGTTTACTCCATTGCCGACGGTGTTCCAACTGGCCGTTTTCCCAGGCGGTCTGCTCCGCTTCGATGTAGAACCACTCGGCGTCGGCGTGCACGCTCAATTGGCTTTCCACCTCCACGGCCCACTGGTCGCGGCCGACTCGGTAGTGCCATTCGATATCGGCCCGCGTCGACAGCGGATCCCAGGGCAAAGTGCGGTATTGCTCAGTGCAACGCTGGTCCACCGACAAGCCGTGGTCGGTAAACCGCACTGAACCCAAGTCATCTTCGATTTTCACGGAGACTTCGCCACTGCCCACGTCTTCGATCAAGGTGCGTTTCGGCGCAGCGGCGCGTAGGACGTCCATCGCCACCGGCGTAGCCGACTGTGGCGCTTCGAACGGGCAGTCCACCGCCTCGCCTTTGAATATCGGCAGTTGCAGGCTTTGCAGACTCGGCAGCAACGTCAGAGTGGTCAGCTCACGGCTCGGCCACAGTAACGGGAAACTCGCGGTACTAAGGGCAAGACGCAAACGGTAGCCGACGGGCAGGCGCATGCCGATGTGGTCGAGGTTTAACTGCACGTCCATGGGCTCACCGGGGACTACAGGTGTTACCTGGGAAAAATCCTCACGCAGTGTGAGATTGAGTACCCCGTAACTGATCTGCGTGACTTGCCCGTCCGGCGCTATCGCATTCAGCCGGGCGACCAATTGACCACAGGCGGTGTCACTTGCCAGGCGCAACTTAAGACGTGCATCGCCGAGCAACGACAGCGGCTCGGTCAGCACCTGGGAGTCGAAGCACAGCGAGTGGGCGTCATCACGACGTTGATCCGTCGGTCCATCGGGGCCAAACCAGATGGCGCAGTATTCGCCTTGGTGCAGGCCGGTGGTCAGCGGCGAGCAGATGCTGCGCGGCGCCGCCAATGGCAGTGAGCCTGCACTCAGGCCCTGTTCGCCGAGACTGAAATCCGCCCATTGCACCTGCGGATCCGGCCAGCCGGAGGTCTGCACCCAGATCCCCGGCCGCTCGGCATAACTGCCCTTCGGCGGCAGAATATCCTGTAGGTAAAAGGTGCAAGACGCGTCATCCATTACCCCGTTATTGATGCCCTTGAGCCAATGATCCCACCAGCGCTTGGCCTCTTGCAGGAAGCCGATGGCCGGGTTGGGCACGGCGAAATGCGGGTACTTGTGGATCCAAGGTCCGATCATGGCTTTCTTCGGGCCTGGTAGGTTTTGCATCAGGCGCGAAACGGTGTTGCGGTAGGCATCGCCCCAGCCACCCACCGCATACACGGCCGCCTTGATCTTCGAATAGTCCTCGCACACCGAGCCATGGCGCCAATAGTCATCGCGGGTCTGGTGTTGCAGCCAGGTTTGCGCCAGCAACGGCATGGCGTCCAAGCGTTGGTGCCAGAGGTGTTTCCAGTCGTCGCCCACCAGCAAAGGATCCGGCACCGCGGCGCTGAAGTTGAGCATGGTGGCGGCCCAGCCGAAGTTCTCCATCAACAGATTGCCGCCCTTGTAATGGATGTCGTCGGCAAAGCGATCATCGGTGGAGCACAGGGTAATGATCGCCTTCAACGCCTCGGGCTGGCGTGCCGCGACTTGCAGCCCGTTGAAGCCGCCCCAGGAGATGCCCATCATGCCGACATTACCGTCGCACCAGGGTTGATGGCACAGCCAGTCGATCACTTCGAGGGCGTCTTCCTGTTCCTGAAGCAGGTATTCATCGGCCATCAAACCTTGGGATTCACCGTTGCCCCGCATATCCACCCGCACACATACATAGCCCTGCCCCGCCATCCACGGGTGGGTCAGCGCATCGCGTACGGCGGTGCCGTCGCGTTTGCGGTACGGCAGGTATTCCAGGATCGCCGGGAAGGTTTGCAGGCCGGCGACTTCCGGTAACCAGATGCGGGCCGCCAGTTGGGTGCCGTCCTTCAAGGGGATCAGGCAGTGCTCGATTTCGCGCACGGTGTAAGCAAATTCAGTGACGATTTCCATCAGTAACTCCTACAGCGGTTCAATCGATCAGCGGGCGAAATCCGGCACCGGGCTGGCGCCACGCGATTGCATTTCGGGGGTCCGCTGAAGGCGTTTCACATCCAGCAACGCGGGATTTTTCAACCAGAAAATCAGCGAGGTACTGGCCAACAACACCAGGATCATCCCGGGCAAACCGCCGAGGTTGGAGAGCATCTTCACCCCGTCGATGCCCACAAACGCGACCATGACCCACGACACCGTGCCGATAATCAGGCCCCAGACGATCTTCAGCAGCGGGTTGCCGTCGAGATCGGAGTCCGCGGTCACGCCTTTGCTGCACAGGTTGGCGATCACATCGGTGCTGGAGTCCGCCGCCGTGACAAACGAGATGAACGCTACTAACAGCAGGAACGCGATCATCAGGCCGCTGGCCGGCAATTGCTGGAACATCTGGTACAGCACGTGCTCCACGCCCTGCTCGTTCAGCACACGGTTGAGGCTGCCGTCGCCGAGGGCATCGAAGTACAGGCTGGTGCCGGAGAAAATGCAGATCCATATCGCCGTGAACAGCGCCGGGTAGAGCATGTTGATATGGATGAATTCGCGCACGGTATAGCCACGGCCAATCTTGCCAAGGAACAGCGCGCTCACCGGCGCCCAGGCAAACCACACCGACCAGTAGAACACCGTCCAGCTCTGCGGCCAGGTGTCGCCACTCGCGGCGCCAGTGAACAGGCTGCGGCTGAAGAAGGTGTCGAGGTACACGCCAAGGGACTCGACGCCGAGGCTGAACATGTACAAGGTCGGCCCGCACAGCAGCACAAACAATCCCAGCCCCAGCATGATCCAGGTGTTGAACGAGGACAGCATCACAATGCCTTTCTGCAGGCCGCTGGCGGCCGAGGCGACAAAGGTGATGACGATGATCGCAACGATGATGGCCAGGCGGAACGGCGTGGTTTCACCGCCGATATATTGGGCCAGGCCACCGGCCAGGGTCAGCGCGCCAGTGCCCAGGGATGAGGCCATGCCCGCCACCAGGGCGAACATCGCCAGGGTGTCGATCAGCCCGGCGTAGCGCTTGACCCGCGCTGCGCCCAGCAGCGGCTCGAGCATGGCGCCAATGGAGAAGTTGCTGCGACGGTTATAGAACACCAGCGCAAACACCAGCGAGGGCACCAGGTAAATGGCGTAGGGGGTGATGGTCCAGTGCAGGAACATCGTCGACATGGCAAAGGTCTTCGCCGCCGAACTGCCCGCTTCGATCGGCAGGCTGGTGGGTGGGCCATACAGGTGATAGAGCGGTTCGGCGATGGTCCAGAACAGCACGCCCACTGCGAGCGTGGTGCTCAGCGCCACCATGAACCAGCGCCATTTGCGCAGCAATGGCTGGGCGTCTTCGCCGCCGATACGCACCTTGCCCAACGCGGAGAAGTAGACGATCGCCGTCAGCACCACCATGGCAAACGAGCCGGCACTGAACAGCCATGAGAAGTTTTTCAGGATTAGGTTATTGAGCTGTTTGCTGATCGCCAGGAAGGCATTCAAGTCGACATAGCTGGCGATCACCGCCGCCAGCAGGATCAGGAACGTTGGCCAGAACACCAACGGACGCAGTGGATACTTCATAGAGAGCCATTCCCCTTGCAGACTATTCTTATCTTAGAGAGCGGGCACCGCAGCATCCTGCTGCCGTGACTCGCCTGGAAGTCTTCGCGTAGCTATAGATAAACGTTTAAGCGGCCAGGGACGCAATCAACCAATCTGCATAGGGGTATTCCGTCACGTCATGGCGCACCAGCACAGTTCAGGGCGACATGCAGTGCACAACGGCGAAGCGTAAGGCGGATAAATCGCAGACGAAAAAAAGCCCGCTCAATGAGCGGGCTTCTTGTGGTGACCTGGCGTTCAGCGTTCCAGGTGACCGAATATGGCGCAGCGGACGGGACTCGAACCCGCGACCCCCGGCGTGACAGGCCGGTATTCTAACCGACTGAACTACCGCTGCGCGTAACACTTGAAGCGAATGGTGGGTGATGACGGGATCGAACCGCCGACATTCTGCTTGTAAGGCAGACGCTCTCCCAGCTGAGCTAATCACCCTTCACTTTCGGTGTGGGCGGCATCATACACCAAAAATTCGCAATGTCTTGATTTAAATGCACTTTATTTTTGATTTTTTCCAGAGCCCGGCGAAACCCCGTAAAAACGGGCTTCTGCTCGCGCAAATACGAGTCTATTGGGTTTACCGGGCGCTTAACCGCACAATTAAAAATTATTCTCAATAACGCCTGAGCCACGCTTATGTCTGTGGGTGAACTGCCCTTCCAAAGGGAAATCACCCAGCTCTGCAGCGAGCATCATGCCTGGCTGCTCACCTGGCTGTGGCGCAAGCTCGACTGCCGCCAAAGTGCCGCTGACCTGGCGCAGGACATCTATAACTCTCCCCATGGCGGCGATGAAGAGCTCTCCCAGGACGCCAATTGGCTGGTCGACCTGATGACCCAATATCAGGTCAGCAAAAACCTGTCGGCGACGCTGAACGTCAACAATATCTTCGACAAGTCTTACTACACCAACATCGGCTTCCATAACTCCGCCGCTTACGGTGAGCCACGCAATTTCATGGTGATCACACACTGGAATTTCTGATCCCCCAATAAAAAACGCCGCCGACCATCGGAAATGATCGGCGGCGTTTTTTTTGCAAAGCCCAGACAGCAAAAAGCCCGCTCAATGAGCGGGCTTCCTGTGGTACCTGGCGTTCAGCGTTCCAGATAACCGAATATGGCGCAGCGGACGGGACTCGAACCCGCGACCCCCGGCGTGACAGGCCGGTATTCTAACCGACTGAACTACCGCTGCGCGTAACACATGAAGCGAATGGTGGGTGATGACGGGATCGAACCGCCGACATTCTGCTTGTAAGGCAGACGCTCTCCCAGCTGAGCTAATCACCCTTCGTTTCGGTGTGGCGCGCATTCTACGGAGCGGCCCTAGGTCTGGCAAGCACTTTCTTAAATCTTTTTTTTGATAGCTTCCAATGGCTTAGGCAGGGTTGGCCTGGGACGTTATCAAGAGAATAATGCCCCCCTTTGTATAAAGGAGAGACTCGCCCCATGTGGTTCAAGAACCTGCTTATCTATCGCCTGACCCAAGATCTGCCTGTTGATGCCGAGGCGTTGGAAGCGGCCATGGCCACCAAACTGGCGCGCCCTTGTGCCAGCCAGGAGTTGACCACTTACGGTTTCGTCGCGCCTTTTGGTAAAGGTGAAGACGCTCCCCTGGTTCACGTCAGCGGTGACTTCCTACTGATCGCCGCGCGCAAGGAAGAACGCATCCTGCCGGGCAGCGTGGTGCGTGACGCACTGAAAGAGAAAGTCGAAGAGATCGAGGCCGAGCAAATGCGCAAGGTCTATAAGAAGGAACGCGACCAGATCAAGGATGAAATCATCCAGGCCTTCCTGCCGCGCGCCTTTATTCGTCGCTCGTCGACCTTTGCCGCGATCGCGCCGAAACAGGGCCTGATCCTGGTCAACTCCGCCAGCCCCAAGCGCGCCGAGGACTTGCTGTCCACACTGCGTGAAGTGATCGGTACCCTGCCGGTTCGCCCGCTGACGGTAAAAACCGCACCAACCGCGATCATGACCGACTGGGTCACCACCCAGAAGCCGGCGGATGATTTCTTCGTGCTCGACGAGTGCGAACTGCGCGACACCCATGAAGACGGCGGCATTGTGCGCTGCAAGCGCCAGGACCTGACCGGTGAAGAGATCCAGCTGCACCTGACCACCGGCAAAGTCGTGACCCAACTGTCGCTGGCCTGGCAAGACAAGCTCTCCTTCATGCTCGACGACAAGATGACGGTCAAGCGCCTGAAGTTCGAAGACCTGCTGCAAGACCAGGCGGAACAGGATGGCGGTGAAGAAGCCCTGGGCCAACTGGATGCGAGTTTTACCCTGATGATGCTGACGTTTGGTGACTTCATCCCTGCGCTGGTCGAAGCACTCGGCGGTGAAGAGACCCCACAGGGTATCTAAAAGCTAATTAGATCTTATGTGGGCACGGTCAGTGTGGGAGCCGGGCTTGCCCGCGATGCAGGCACCTCGGTCTTCAGTTGAATCGAGTTGATGCTATCGCAGGCAAGCCAGCTCCCACATTTGATCGAGTTGCCACCTCCAGCACTCTAATAACAAGGACACCCCCATGCGCGCACTCGCCGTCTTGAGCCGCTTCGTTGGCAATACCTTCGCCTACTGGGTGTTGATTTTCGCCGTCGTCGCCGTCCTCGAACCCGGCTGGTTCATCGGACTGAAAAGCGCCATCGTCCCGTTGCTGGGTCTGGTGATGTTCGGCATGGGATTGACCCTCAAGATTGATGACTTCGCCGAAGTCGCCCGCCATCCGTGGCGCGTGGCATTGGGCGTGGTCGCACACTTCGTCATCATGCCGGGCGTGGCTTGGTTGCTGTGCCAGGCCTTCCACCTGCCGCCGGAAATTGCCGTTGGCGTGATCCTGGTCGGCTGCTGCCCAAGCGGCACCTCCTCCAACGTGATGACCTGGCTGGCCCGCGGCGACCTGGCGCTGTCGGTCGCCATCGCCGCCGTCACCACCCTTCTCGCCCCGCTGTTTACGCCGGCGTTGATCTGGCTGCTGGCGTCGGCCTGGCTGCCGGTGTCGTTCATGGAGTTGTTCTGGTCGATCCTGCAAGTGGTGCTGCTGCCGATCGTGCTCGGCCTACTGGCGCAGCGCGTGCTCGGTGATCGGGTACGCCACGCGGTGGATGTGTTGCCACTGGTGTCGGTGGTGAGCATCGTGATCATCGTCGCGGCGGTGGTTGCCGCCAGCCAGGCGAAGATCGCCGAGTCGGGCCTGTTGATCATGGTTGTGGTGATGCTGCACAACAGCTTCGGTTACTTGCTGGGCTACTTCACTGGCCGCGTGTTCAAGTTGCCATTGGCGCAGCGCAAGTCGCTGGCGCTGGAAGTGGGCATGCAGAACTCCGGGCTGGGTGCCGCATTGGCCAGCGCGCATTTCTCGCCCTTGGCGGCGGTGCCGAGTGCGTTGTTCAGCGTCTGGCACAATATTTCCGGGGCGTTGCTCTCGACTTACTTGCGCCGCATGAGCGAGAAGGAAGACCGTCGCGCCTTGGAGAACACGCCGCAAACTTGATCAGTCGATCACTTTTGGGCACTCTTACGAGCTTCGCGGGGACGACCCCGTGACGCTTTCAAGCGCCTAATCCGGGGACGACCCCACCTAGCGTTAGGAGGTCATCATGTCCTGGATCATTCTGTTTTTTGCGGGCCTGTTTGAAGTTGGCTGGGCCGTCGGCCTGAAATACACCGACGGTTTCAGCAAGCCGCTGCCCACTGCCCTAACGATTGCCGCCATGGCCGTAAGCCTTGGCCTGCTGGGGCTGGCGATGAAGGAACTGCCCCTGGGCACCGCCTACGCGATCTGGACCGGAGTCGGTGCCGTGGGCACCGTGATCGCCGGGATTATCCTGTTTGGGGAATCCATGGCGCTGTTCCGCTTGGCCAGTGTCGCGCTGATCATTTGCGGGCTTATTGGCCTGAAGATCAGTACTTAAGCCACTACCGCAATCGCGGCGATGCGGCGACCCGACAAGTCCGCTCCCACATTTGGATTTGTAGATACGCTCAGATGTGGGGGCTTGCCTGCGATGAGGGCCTTGAAGCCAGAAAAAACTACCTGACACTCCCCCGCAACACCCCCACCCTTTCCTGCAACTGCGCAGGCGTCGCGGCCTCTACCGTCACCGGCTCACCCGCCACCAACACCACCCGCGACCAGACCCGATGAAACAACCCTTTGTTCGGATCGCGGCTGAAAAAACTCCCCCACAACCCCTGCAACGCCATCGGAATCACCGGCACCTGCGTCTCCTCCAGAATGCGCGTCACGCCACCGCGAAACTCGTTCATCTCGCCATCGGCGGTCAACTTGCCCTCCGGGAAAATGCACACCAACTCCCCGTCCTTCAGATACTGCGCAATCCGCGTGAAGGCCTTTTCATAGATTTGGATGTCTTCGTGACGCCCGGCAATCGGAATCGCCCCGGCCGTGCGGAAGATAAAGTTCAGCACCGGCAAGCGGTAGATCTTGTAGTACATGACAAAGCGAATCGGCCGACGCACCGCGCCGCCGATCAGCAGCGCATCGACAAATGAAACGTGGTTGCACACCAGCAGCGCCGCGCCTTCGTCCGGGATCGCTTCCAGGTTGCGATGCTCCACGCGGTACATGGAATGGCTGAGCAGCCAGATCATGAAACGCATGGTGAACTCGGGGACGATCTTGAAGATGTAGGTGTTAACCGCGATGTTGAGCAGCGACACCACCAGGAACAATTCGGGAATCGACAGCTTGGCCACGCTCAGCAGCAGGATCGACACAATCGCCGAGACCACCATGAACAGTGCGTTAAGAATGTTGTTGGCAGCGATGACCCGCGCACGCTCGTTCTCGGCGGTGCGCGACTGGATCAACGCGTACAGCGGCACGATATAGAAGCCGCCGAACACGCCCAGGCCGAGGATATCGAACAACACCCACCAGGCTTGGCCGTAACTGAGCACCGCGAGCCAATCGTTGGCCTGCACGTTCTGCGGGAAGCCGCCGGAATGCCACCACAGCAACAGGCCGAACACGGTCAGGCCGAATGAGCCGAACGGCACCAGGCCGATTTCCACCTTACGCCCGGAGAGTTTTTCGCAAAGCATCGAGCCGAGGGCGATCCCCACAGAGAACACCGTGAGGATCAACGTGACCACGGTTTCGTCGCCGTACAGCCATTCCTTGGCGTACGCCGGGATCTGCGTCAGGTAAATCGCGCCAACAAACCAGAACCACGAGTTACCCACGATTGAGCGCGAAACGGCCGGCGTCTGCCCCAGTCCCAGGCGCAAGGTGGCCCAGGATTCACTGAAAATGTTCCAGTTCAGGCGCAACGCTGGGGTCGACGCCGCCGCCCGCGGAATACTGCGGCTGGCCAGGTAACCCAATACCGCCACACCGACGATCGCCACGGCTACCACCGGTGCGTAATGGGTGGACGACATCATTATTCCAGCGCCGATGGTACCGGCCAGGATCGCCAGGAACGTGCCCATTTCCACCAGGCCGTTGCCACCTACCAGCTCATCGTCGTGCAGGGCCTGGGGCATGATCGAGTATTTCACCGGACCGAACAGCGCCGAGTGGGTGCCCATGGCAAACAGCGCCAGCAGCATCAATTCCAGGTGGTTGGTCAGGAAGCCCGTCGCGCCCACGGCCATGATCACAATCTCGCCGATCTTGATCGCGCGGATCAATGCGTCCTTGTTGAACTTCTCGCCAAACTGCCCGGCCAGCGCCGAAAACAGGAAGAACGGCAGGATGAACAGCAAGGCACAGAGGTTGACCCAAATGGACCGGTCACCGTCGATGGTGAGCTTGTAGAGAATGGCCAGGATCAGCGATTGCTTGAAGATATTGTCGTTGAACGCACCCAGCAACTGGGTGATGAAAAACGGCAGGAAACGCCGTGTGCGCAGCAAGGTGAATTGCGAGGGGTGGCTCATCGTCCGTGTTCCTGCGTGGCCTGTTATCGATTCAGGCCACGACTTTACCTAATCCGGCTTACTTATTCGCTAGTCCTGCAATGCATGGCGAAACAAAAAGCTCACCTTTATAGGCGCCCTGCACCGTGCGTTTAGCGACGATCAGCCACATCAGCGTCAACGCCACCACCAACAGACAGCCGAATACACTAAAGAACCCCAGGTGCAGCAGGCTCGCCAACTTCAGTGTGGACAAGGCGTAAACCCCCAAGGGAAAAGTGAAGCCCCACCAACCCAGGTTGAACGGGATACCGGCGCGCAGGTAGCGCAGGGTAATCAGTACGGCGATCAGCATCCACCAAAGGCCAAAGCCCCACAGTGTAATGCCTGCCACCAGCCCGAGGCCGTTAGCCATTTCACCGACACCCGGCAAGCCATTGGCCGCGAAGATCGCCGGCGCATCTCCCCCCAGCAACAACATGCCCAAGGCACCGGTGCCGATGGGGCCTAGCGCCAGCCAGCTCGACGCGGCCATATTGGCGTGGGGCAATTTATGCAGGGCCATGCGCAGCATCAGGATGGTCAGGATGCTGAACGCCACCGGCAGGGAAAACGCCCACAGCACGTAGCTGGTCACCAGCATCACCAGTTGCGAATGGGCGTCCGCCAGGTGCGGGGCCAGCAGGCCACCGCTGGCGGCGGCGACTTCGGCGGCAACCACGGGCAGCAGCCAAACGGCAGTCATCTGGTCGATGCTGTGTTCCTGGCGGGTGAACATCATGAACGGGATAAGCACGCCGCAGGCCAAGGCCATCGCGACATCCAGCCACCACAGCGCTTCAGCCAGCGGGATCACGTCGCTGCCCCAACGCGGCAGGCCGAACAGCAGCAAGCCATTGAGAATGGTCGCGAGCCCCATGGGGATAGTGCCGAAGAACATCGACACCGTGGAGTGCCCGAAAATCCGCCGCGCCTCGTGGAAAAACATCACCCAGCGGGCTGCGTACAACACGCTGAACAACACGAACAGGCCGACGGTGAACAACCACAGCGCTTCGGCGATGGCGTACAAACCTGGCAGGTTGACCGGCAACTGCGCCAGCGCCAGCGCCAGCACGCCCGTGCCCATGGTCGCGGCAAACCAGTTGGGGGTGAACTGGCGAATCACTTCCCGAGGACGGGTCAGGTAACTGAAGGGTTTATAACTGATGGTATTCGAGCAGGTCATGATGGCAATCCTCTTCCTCACATGAGGTTGAGACCATGATAGAACCTGATCGAATATCTATATAACGGGTAATATCTCTATCTGTTATCTACTTTGTAGATATGGCCTAAACGCTGCCTTCGCACTCGATCACCAGAATACGCGCCGGGCCTTGGGGATGGGCCACATGCTCGGTGCCGACACTGGCATAGAAGATATCCCCTACGCCCAACTCCGCCACCTGTTCGAAGCCGTTGTCGCGGTAGTGCATCTGCACGCGGCCATCCAGCACCACGAACACTTCCTCGCCGTCATTGATGTGCCAGCGATACGGCTGGTCAGTCCAGTGCAGGCGCGTGGTGATGCCGTTCATATTGGCGATATCCAGCGCCTCCCAGGCGCGACTGCCGGTGAAGTCCTTGCTGCGGATGATCTTCATGCTTGAATCTCGGTCGGGCGATACGAGAGGCGATTATTACCTATCAGCCGCGTGTCGTCGCCTTGGCGCGCGCCGAATCCTGCAACAGCAGCCCGACCAGTGCGCCGAGGGACAGCAGGATGAGTACCGCGCCGTAACCATCGGTGGTGACGATCAAACCAAAGCTGCGAATCAGGTTGCCCGCCAGCAAAGACGGCAGGCAGAACGCCAGGTAACTCAGCACATAAAACGCCGACATTAAACCCGCACGCTCATGGGACAAGGCCAGCGGCACCACACTGCGCAGGGCACCGAGGAAGCCTGCGCCAAACCCACTGCCGGCGATCAGGGTGGCGATAAAAAACAAAGGCAGGCTGGCGCTGTGCACGGCCGTGAGGATCAGCGCCACACCGACTGCCAGCAAGCCGGCCCCAAGGCGTAGCACTTTGTCGGCCGGGCGATTGCGCAGCGTGAAGATCATCAATGCGCCGCTCAAAGTCAACACCGCCACCAGGCCGCCGCCGATCAGGTTGGAGGTCGAACCGGTGGCGGCCCGTACGAGTGACGGCGCCAGGGACAGGTAGAATCCGCCCATCGCCCACACCGCCACATCCACCGGCAGCGACAACCACAAGGCCCGGCGCGCTTGCGGCGGTACATGTAAGGTCGGACACAGCGAAGCCAGTGCGCCGGGGATACGGCTGACGGTTTCCGGCAGGCGCCATACGTACACGGCCTGCAACAGCATCAACACGAACAGCGTGCAGTAGATCAACTGGGTCGGCAGCGGCGCGAATTCCACCAGCAGACTGCTGCCCATCGCACCGCACGCCATGCCCAGCAGCGGCGCCACGCTGTTGACCAGTGGACCTTGCTGGCGATCCGTGTCGAGCAGTGCTGCGCCCAGCACGGCAGTGGCCATGCCCGTAGCAAAGCCCTGCAGCGTACGTGCGGCGATCAACCAGGCCACGCTGCCTTCATTGATAAACAGCAGCATCGCCAGCATGTTAAGGATCAATGCAGCGAAGATCACCGGCTTGCGTCCCAGGTGATCCGATAGTGAGCCGACGGTCAGCAGCGCCGCCAGGAGACTCAGCGCATAGACACCAAAGATCAGCGTGAGCATGCCTGCGGAAAAATGCAGGCCTTCCTGATACAGGTGGTACAACGGCGTCGGCGCACTGGAGGCGGCAAGAAACGTCAGCAAGGTGATCGCAAGGAACACCAGGCTGGAACGCTGAGAAATAAAGTTGGGCATGCGCACACTCCGCTAAAGCTAATACTTTGCTTTTGCGGAGTGTGCTACCAGGCTGGGCTTAAAGCAAATTCTTTGTGTTAAGGTTTTACACATGGCGATAAAAGAAGGCCTCCGCCCGGGGGGCCGCAGTGCCCGGGTACAAGAATCCGTCCATTCAGCCGTGCGTGAACTGCTCGAAGCCCATGAGCGCTCCAGCGTCACCGTGCCGATGATCGCTGCGCGCGCGGGGGTGACGCCGTCGACCATCTACCGGCGTTGGGGCGACCTTTCTGTGTTGCTGGCGGATGTGGCGTTAGCACGGATGCGCCCGGACAGCGAGCCGGCGAACACCGGCAGCCTGCGCGGCGATTTGCAGGCCTGGGCCGAGCAGTATCTGGATGAGATGAGTTCAGAGCCTGGGCGGAACATGATGCGTGATGTGCAGTGCATGATTACGCCAGGCTACTGCGTGAGCATCCTGAGCGGGCAGTTTCAGGCGATTGTCGATCGCTATCCGGACAGCAGCCCGCCGAGCGTGGATCACCTAATCAACCTGCTGGCGGCGCCAACGGTGTTTCGTATTCTATTCTCGACCTCGCCGCTGACGGTTGAACAGCTGCATAGCCTGATCGAACTGGCACTGAAGGTCTGAAGCCCTTGCACAAAACCAAATGTGGGAGCGGGCCCGCCCCCACATTTTAGACCGCGTTTAGGTCCGCGCTTACGTACGCATCCCGCGCCCGCTCACCAGCAGCTTCGCGCAGCCCATATACAGCACCACGGTCGCCACCAACATGAACGTAATCGCCACGCTGATCTTGATATCCGACACACCCAAAATACCGTAGCGGAAGGCGTTGACCATGTGCAGCACCGGGTTGGCCAGCGATACGGTCTGCCAGAAAGGCGGCAGCAAGCTGATCGAGTAGAACACGCCACCGAGGTAGGTCAGCGGCGTCAGCACGAAGGTCGGAATGATCGAAATATCATCGAAGTTGCGTGCAAACACGGCGTTGATGAAACCCAGCAGCGAGAAGATCGTCGCCGTCAGGACCACCACCAGAATGGTGACCCCGAGGTGATGCACTTGCAGGTGGGTGAAGAACAGCGACAACAAGGTCACGATCACGCCGACCATCAGGCCACGCAGCACACCACCGGCGGTGTAGCCGATCAGGATGGTGTGTGGCGACACCGGCGACACCATCAATTCTTCAATCGAGCGCTGGAACTTGCTGCCGAAGAAACTGGAGACCACGTTGCCGTAGGAGTTGGTGATCACCGACATCATGATCAGGCCCGGCACGATGTATTCCATATAGGTGAAACCACCCATGTCACCGATCTGCCGGCCGATCAGATTACCGAAGATCACGAAGTACAGGACCATGGTGATCGCCGGCGGCAGCAAGGTCTGCGGCCAGATCCGGGTAAAGCGCTTCACTTCGCGATAGACGATGGTTTGCAGCGCGACGAGGTTGGGTTGCAGTTCGGAACTCATACCGCCACCTTCGCCAGATTTTTCTCCACCAGGGACACGAACAACTCCTCAAGGCGATTGGTTTTATTACGCAGGCTCAGCACTTCGATGTTCTGGGTCGCCAACTGCGTAAACAGCGCGGTGATGCCCATGGCTTTGTCCACCTGCACTTCCAGGGTGTGGCTGTCCAGCAGACGACTTGGGTAGCCCATCAGTTGCGGCGCCACCGACAGGTTATTTTTCAGGTCGAGCAAAAAGGTTTCCACGTGCAACTGGCCCAGCAGGTTACGCATGCTGGTGTTTTCGACGATGGTGCCATGGTCGATGATGCCGATGTTGCGGCACAGCTGCTCAGCCTCCTCCAGGTAGTGGGTGGTGAGGATGATAGTGATGCCTTTCTCGTTCAGCTCGGTGAGGAATGTCCACATCGAACGACGCAGCTCGATATCCACGCCAGCAGTGGGCTCATCAAGGATGAGAAGGCGCGGCTCATGCACCAGCGCGCGGGCGATCATCAGGCGGCGTTTCATGCCACCAGACAGCGAACGCGAGGGCACATCGCGCTTGTCCCACAGGCCCAGCTGGGTCAGGTATTGCTCGGCGCGCTCCTTGGCGATTTTCGCCGGGATGCCGTAGTAGCCCGCCTGGGTCA
This sequence comes from Pseudomonas sp. EA_65y_Pfl1_P113, assembly GCF_963970525.1. Lineage (NCBI taxonomy): Bacteria > Pseudomonadati > Pseudomonadota > Gammaproteobacteria > Pseudomonadales > Pseudomonadaceae > Pseudomonas > Pseudomonas sp. EA_65y_Pfl1_P113. The sequence goes on along the minus strand of NZ_CAXAQM010000003.1, from coordinate 267,307 downwards.
CGACGATATCGAAGGTCTTTTCAAACTGGTTGAAGTTGAATTCCTGGGGCACCACGCCGATGGAACGCTTGAGCGCCGCCGGGGATTTGTCCAGGTCATGGCCGAAGATATTCACCGAGCCGCTGGTCTTGTTAACCAGGGTCGAGAGGATGCCGATGGTGGTGGATTTGCCGGCGCCGTTGGGGCCGAGCAAGGCGAAGAAGTCACCTTCGGCAACGTCCAGATCGATACCACTCAGGGCCTGGAAACCGTTGCCGTAGGTTTTGGTTAGCTGCCGGATGGACAGAGCGGAACTCATATCGGGATACGCACCAAAAGAAGGGAATAGAAAGAGTAGATGAGGGCGCAGCGCAGGTAGTTCAACCTGCGATGCATGGCAGGCATGGTGCTTGCACGCGCGGCACAAGTACAGTCACCTGTATTAATAGTCAGTATTAAGTCAACACGGTCATGACCGCTTTGCGGTAGGCCGGCCGTTGTTGCAGGCGCTGATACCAGGCCTCTAGATGGGGCATTTCAGGCCGTTCAATGGGCATTTCAAACCAGGCATAGATGAAGCTGCCCAAGGGGATATCGCCCATGCCGATCTCATTGCCCGACAGATACGGCTGCGCGGCGAGCGCCTCGTCAACGGTCTTGAGCACATCGATACAGGTTTGGCGCCCGGCGTGGATGCTGTCCCAGTTCTGTTTTTCGGCCGGGGTGCGCAGCACGCCCCAGAACACGATCTTGAAGGGTTCGGCGAAAGTGGAAGTGGTCCAGTCCATCCACTTCTCCGCGTTGGCGCGGGCTTTCAAGTCACTCGGGTACCAGTTGGACGCCTGTTTGGCGCAGAGGTAACGCACGATGGTGTTGGATTCCCACAGCACAAAGTCGCCGTCTTCGATCATCGGCACCCGACCGTTGGGGTTCAACGCTCGGTATTGCGGTGTGTCGACTACACCAAAAGCCCCGCCCGCATCAATTGCCTCATAGTCCAGGCCGAGCTCCTCGGCGCACCACAGCGCTTTCCTGACGTTTGATGAATTTTTACGACCCCAGATTTTCAGCATGACCGCGCCTTCATTGTTGATGAACATGGCTGGATGAACGCAGCAGCATACGCCGGTTCAGGCGCGGCTCAAATCGCTGTGCATATCGCCAAGCAGGGGCGGCATATCCTCGGCAAACAGATGCGGGTAACACTGCTGGATATGGGCGAAGAAAAACGCCTCGGGTACGTCAGGGAATTGCCCATGGTCGACCACGTACTCCATCGAACGCTGGCCCTGGCGGTTGAAAGCGTGGAAAACGCTGTCGTTGATCCCGTCGAAATCCAGCGGCGGCACGTCGAACACATCGCACAGTTGCCTGTTGAACGCGGGCGTGGCTTTGACCCAGCGATCATTTAGGTAAAGCTCGGTATAACCGTGCATGGCAAACACGTCACTTTTGAGCAAGGCGAGCAGGCGCGGGGTCGACAAGTGATTGCGCACGTCCGCCAGGCCGATGCGCGCCGGGATGCCGCAGTGGCGGGCACAGGCCGCGAGCAACGTGGCCTTGGGCACGCAGTAGCTTTCGCCGGTGGACAGGGCAAAGCTGGCATTTAATGTGTCTGGATCGCGACTGAAGGTGTAGGGGTTGTAGCGAATCGCCTCACGCACGGCGTAGTAAAGGCTGACTGCCTGGTCACTTAAATTCGCACGAGTTCCGCGATGTTTTTCGGCGAACTCCACCACCGCAGGGTGGTCACTATCGATGAAGCGGCTGGAACTCAGGTACGTATCCATGAGTGTTATCTCCGAAGGAAGCCTAGAGTCTAACCACAGGCCTGCCGTGGAGTTAACGACGAATCGGCCAAATCTCGTTACACCCTGATCACCCCGCTTGCTCGGATGCCGACTAAGCTCCCTGGTGGTTTCGCCCCTGGTTTCACGGAGGATTGAATATGCTGTTGTTGTGGATACTGGTGCTGGTGGTCGGCATTGCCTACCTCGCACACCGCCGCGTCGCCCCCCTGCCCGCCCTTGGCGTCGTCGCCGTGTACTTGCTGGCGATGGGCGCCTGGAGCCACGCACCGGGCTGGCTGTTGCTGATCTTCTGGGTGTTGATCGCGGTTGTGGCCGCGCCGCTGTTGCTACCCGATCTGCGCCGCCAATACTTCACCAAGCCGCTATTCAGCTGGTTCCAGAAAGTCCTGCCGCCGATGTCCGAAACCGAGCGCGACGCCATCGAAGCCGGCACGGTGTGGTGGGACGGCGAGCTGTTCAGTGGTCGCCCTGACTGGGACAAGTTGCTGGCCTATCCCAAGGTCCAACTGACCGAAGAAGAACAGGCCTTTATCGACGGCCCGACCGAAGAACTCTGCGCCATGGTCAGCGATTGGGAAATCGGCCAGGCCATGGACTTGCCGCCGGCTGCCTGGGAACACATCAAGACCCACGGCTTTTTCGCGCTGATCATTCCCAAGGAATATGGCGGCAAGGGCTTCTCGGCTTATGCCCACTCCCAAGTCGCGATGAAACTCGCCACCCGCAGCGGCGACCTTGCGTCCACCGTGATGGTGCCCAACTCCCTCGGCCCGGCCGAACTGCTGCTGCACTACGGCACCGACGAACAACGTAACCATTACCTGCCGCGCCTGGCCCGTGGCGATGACATCCCTTGCTTTGCGTTGACCGGCCCGCTGGCGGGTTCCGACGCTGGCGCCATGCCCGACACCGGCGTGATCTGCAAGGGTGAATGGGAAGGCAAGGAAACCCTCGGCCTGCGCTTGAACTGGGAAAAACGCTACATCACCCTCGGCCCGGTCGCGACCCTGCTGGGCCTGGCCTTCAAGGCCCATGACCCAGACCACCTGCTGGGTGAAGAAGAAGACCTGGGCATCAGCCTGGCGCTGATCCCGACCGACACCCCCGGCGTGGAAATCGGCCGCCGCCACCTCCCCCTCGGCGCCGCCTTCATGAACGGCCCCAACTCCGGCAAGGATGTGTTCATTCCCCTGGAGTACCTCATCGGCGGCCAGGAAATGCTCGGCAAGGGCTGGATGATGCTGATGAACTGCCTGTCGGTGGGCCGTTCGATTTCACTGCCCGCCGTCGGGACCGGCGCCGCCAAGTTCACCAGCCTGGTGACCGGCCAATATGCGCAGGTGCGCGAACAGTTCAACGTGCCATTGTCGGCCTTCGAAGGCATCCAGGAAGCCCTGGCCCGCATCGGTGGCAACGCCTGGCTGATGGACAGCGCGCGCATGCTGACCGCTAATGCCGTGGACCTGGGGGAGAAACCTTCGGTACTGTCGGCGATCCTCAAGTACCACCTCACCGAACGTGGCCGCGAGTGCATCAGCCACGCCATGGACGTGCACGGTGGCAAGGGCATCATCATGGGCCCGAACAACTACCTGGGCCGCAGCTGGCAAGGTGCGCCGATCTTCATCACCGTGGAAGGCGCGAATATCCTCTCGCGCAACCTGATGATCTTCGGCCAGGGCGCCATCCGTTGCCATCCGTTCGTGCTCAAGGAAATGGCCCTGGCCGGTCGCGAAGACCATGACCAGGCGCTGAAGGAATTCGACAGCCTGCTGATGCAACATATCGGTTTCGCCGTGAGCAACGCCGCCAGCACCCTGGTGCTGAACCTCGGCGTAGGTCATTTCGAGAAAGCGCCGGGCAACCGTTTGAGCCAGGGGTATTTCCGCGCATTGAACCGTCAGGCTGCCGCGTTCGCGCTGCTGGCCGACCTGAGCATGATGCTTCTGGGGGGCGAGCTGAAGCGCCGCGAACGCCTGTCGGCACGCCTGGGTGATGTACTGAGCCATATGTACCTGGCCTCGGCCGCACTCAAACGTTATCACGACCTCGATTCACCGGATCATCTGCAACCACTGTTCACCTGGGCCATGGAAGAGAGCCTCGGCGAGTCGGAGCGGGCATTGGATGAACTGCTGAGCAACTTCCCGAACAGGGTCCTGGGCTGCCTGCTGCGGGTGATCGTGTTCCCGTTTGGCCGTCGCCATACCGGTCCGTCCGATGCACTGGATGCCGAAGTGGCCGCGGTAATCGGCCGTGCCAAAGGCGACCCAACCCTGGAAGAACTGCTCGCTGGCTGCTACCGCCCGCAATCTGCGGAAGACCCAGTGGGCGCCCTGCAGCATGCCTACGACCTGCTCGGCGCGAGCCATCCACTGCAGAAAAAACTGCACACTGCGTTAAAAAGCGGCCAGGTCAAACCGGCTGCCGGGGAACATGCCATCGACGCCGCGCTGCACGCCGGGGTATTGCAACCGGCCGAGGCGCAATCTTTGCGTGATGCCGAAGCGGCACGGCGCAAGGTCATCGACGTGGATGATTTCAGCAAGGAAGAGCTGACCCAAGCCGAAGGTAAAGTCCGCTGACCTCAGCGGTCATATAAATGCGGGCGTGAGAGCTATATACTCTCGCGCCCGTTTTTGCTTTAGAGGACTTATCTCGTGTCCAACATCGTTGCCGATCATCTCGTCTTGCTCGACCACTTGCGCAGCATCCTGGTTGCCGTCGGCGAAGCCGAGCAGGTGCCCGAGGAAAGCCATACGCTTTTTCTGGAGCGTTTTGACGAATTGCGCGCCCAGCTGCCGATTGATCCGATCGAAAGCCAGTACCTGGGCCAGGACCTGATGAGCCAAGTCATCCTGCGCTACCCACAAATTGCCCACTTGGTGCCGCGCGACCTGCTGTGGTTCTTTGGCGGTGACTGCCTGCACTTTATGCCAGACGAAGAACTGGACCTGTACCAGGCCCTGGAAGAACGTCGCTTCGAAGCCGAACAAAACGACGAGCCGTTCGACTGGAACCGGGAAAAACAGCTGCTGGCCATGCCGCAAGACCAGAGCAAGCACTGATTCCTGTGGGAGCTGGCTTGCCTGCGATGCAGGCAACTCGGTCTGCAGTTGAGCCGAGGTGATGCCATCGCAGGCTAGCCAGCTACCACATCTACCGACGACGCAGTGTCGGCTCCTTTGCCATACACTCCACCAGATAATCGATAAACACCCGCAACTTCGGCGGCAGATACCGCGTGGGTGAATGCAGCAACCACGCCTCGCCATGATAGGACGCAATAAAGTCCCACCCCGCCAACACCTGCACCAACCGCCCCTCTTCCAAGGCATGGCGCGCCGTGAAATACGGCAAGCTGCCAATCCCTACATGCTGCAACACCGCATCCAAGCGCACACCGGTATGGTTCGCCGCATAACGCCCGCGCACGGGAACCGTCACTGCCTTGCCGGCCTGGCGGAATCTCCAGCGAGAATCCCCCGGCGTTTCCCCCAGATAGATGCAACTGTGCTCCAGCAAATCATGAGGATGGCCCGGCGTACCGTGATCGTCCAGGTACTGCGGTGTCGCGCACAACAAATGCTCGATAGGCAGTAACTGCCGGCCCACCAACCCCGGCGGTGGGCTGTCGGTGATGCGAATACTCAAGTCGATATTGTCATCAATCAGGTCCACCGGCCGGTCCTCGAGGATCAACTGCACATCTACCTTGGGATAACGCCGCAGGAACTCCGGCATGTGCGGGTGCACCACAAACCGCCCCACCGCCTTGGGCACGCTGACCCGCACCAGCCCTTCGGCTTCATGGGTGAACTGGCCGCTGATCTCCATCACCGAACGCGCCGCGCTGACCATTTCCTGGCAGCGCCTGAACACCTCTTCGCCACCCTCGCTCAAGCGCAATTTGCGTGTGGTACGTTGCAGCAACCGAGTCGCCAGGGCTCTCTCCAGGCGCGAGATGCTGCGGCTCACCGAGGAGGGTGAAGCGCCCATCTGCCGGGCGGCTTCGGAGAAGCTGCCGGCCTCCACCACATTGACGAAAATCGCCATTTCGCCCAACAGCGGCAAAGGTAGATTGATGCTCATGGTGCACAGGTCCATTGACGATTCGGCGGATTATCACCCATTTGCGCACTATTTATACTGTCGGTAGAACCCTGATACGGATGTAGATAATGACCGAGCGCCTGTTTTTCACCCACGACCACCTGACTGCCGAGCTTGAAGTACTGGGTTGCACCCCGCACGAGGACCAGTTTGCAGTCATCCTGCACTCGACCATTTTTCACCCCCAGGGCGGCGGACAACCCTTCGATACCGGCTGGCTCGGTGACAGCACTGTACTGCGCGTCACCCAGGAAGCCGATCGCGTAGTGCACTACGTCGACCGGCCACTGGAACCGGGCCCGATCACCGCGCGGGTCGATGAACAACGCCGCGCGCTGCACACCCGGCTGCATTCCGCCGGGCACTTGATCGGCAACGTGGGCGAGACCTTGGGTTGGATGCCGATCAAGGCCCATCACTGGCCAGGCGAAGGCAAGATCACCTTTATCCGTGGTGAAACTGCGCAGGTCATGGAGGCCGCGGCGATTCAACAGCAGGTCAACCAATGGATCGCTGCGGACTCCCCACGCCATATGAGCCTCAAAGACGGCACTCGCGAAGTCGGCTTCGGCGAATTACCCGCGTATGCCTGCGGCGGTACTCATGTGCAGACATTGAGCGAGTTGGGCCAGGTGACCATCCTGGCCGTGTCGGAGAAAAAGGGCGCGCTCTGCGTTCGCTACGAAATCGACTGAGAAGACGCCTATATTCCGCAAGTGCGCGTGCAACTGCAAATAGCCCAGGCACGCCGGTTAGCCGGTCAATTCGCGTCGTCGTTGACGACCATTGCCGGCAAGCCTGCTTCTACAGGTCCGTTCGACCCCCTCGCCCATGGAAAAAGGAGGTGGTAGTGTGTGGAAATATTTCTGACACTTCGATCAGAAATCTTCTACTGACTACCAGCAAAGGAATGCGTCCCTCCATGCACTTTCCACTCAAGCAACTGGCGGCTGCCACCCTGTTCGCGGCGAGCCTATCGGCCATCTCTGGCCCAGCTTTCGCCACTATCACCCCCGACCAAAGCACGGCGATTCTCAAGAGTTTCAGCGAAACCTCCGTCAGTGATTTTCGTGGTTTCCTCGGTACCCTGGCCAACGGCGACCTTGGCAAGACCAGCGATGTGGGCCCGGCGATCAGTGCCTTTCTCGACAACAAAACCCTGAGCGCCGACCAGCAGAACGAAATCAATCGGCTGCTGGGCATCTATACGCGGGTGAAGTATGGCAAGGCCGCCACCGAAACCCTGCGCGAGCTAGTGGAAATTCCGACCTTCAATGTGGACGGTCTACCGCAGTATAAAAATCCGGAATTCATCAAGATCGCCGGCAAGATCCAAGACCTCGCCAAGGCCTTCAACCTGAATTTCCGCAATATCGACAATCGTGTGTACGAAATTTCTCTGGAAGGCAGCGGCGATGAGGTGGTCGGCATCCACGCCCATGCCGATGTGGTACCGGTAACGCCGGAAAACTGGGTGCTGAAAGACGGCACCAAGCTAGATCCGTTCAAGGTCACGCTGATCGGCGACCGCATGTACGGCCGTGGCACCGAGGATGACAAAAACGCCATTGTGGTAGCCCTGTATGCCATGAAGGTCATCAAGGAAGAGAAGCTGGCGCTGGCGCGTAACTTCAAGCTGCTGGTGGACACCACCGAAGAAACCTCCGGCGACGCAATTCCGTATTACTTTGAAAAGAACCCGACGCCGCAATACAACCTCGCGCTGGATGGCGGCTACCCAGTGGTAATTGCCGAGAAAGGCTACGGCACGGTGATGGCAACCTTCCCGCGTCGCAAGCCTGAAGGCAAAGGCGCGGAAATCATCTCGATGACCGGCGGCATGGCGACTAACCAGATCCCGTCGGCTTCGGTTGCAACGTTTCTCAGCGACAAACCTGCCGAATTGGCCGCCAGCCTGCAAAAGGCCGGCACTGAATATGCCAAGCGTAACGGCGGTGATTTCGAGGTCGCCACCAAGGTCGACGGTAAAGACGTCAAGCTGACGGTCACTGGTGTTTCGGCTCACTCGTCCGAGCCGGAGTCCGGCATCAACCCGGTATCGCGCATGCTGGAACTGATCCACAGCATCGACGGCAAAATCGCACTCAAGCACAACCAGATTACCGATGCCGCACGTTATGCGTCTGACAACTGGGGCCTGGACTACCTCGGCGGCAAGCTGGGCGTGGGCTTCTCTGACGAATTCATGGGACCGCTGACCACCTCGCTGACCTTTGTTGGCCTGGATGACAAAGCCTTCAAACTGGCGGTGAACCTGCGTGTGCCGAAGGGCAAATCCCCGGAGAAACTCAAGGCACAAATCGCCGAAAAGTTGAGCGCCTGGGACAAGAAAACCAAGGTTAACGTGGACTTTACCTACTCGGTGGCCGAACCGATGTTCCGCAACCCGGAAGGTGAATGGGTGAAAGCACTCTTGGCAGTGGCCAGCGAAAACCTCGGCATGGAGCACAAGTTCGGCACCTCGGCCGGCGCAACGTCCGTGCACGAACTGCCGAACGGCGTGCAATTCGGCCTGGCGCGGCCGGAAGTAAAGTACACCGGGCACACCGACAACGAGTTCAAGACCGTCGACCAGTTCTTGCTGGACTTGCAGATTGTCACAGAAATGATGGGCCGTATCGGGCAGTTGCCGAAGCTCTGACCCTCCCCGGACCCGCCAGCCTGGCGGGTCCTTTTGGCGCCGACCTAGCCATTCGGTCAGTTACCACGCTGAATCCTCTTGCGTACCCTGCCCTCTGACTCTGTCGGAGGAATCGGGATGTCTCTGCTCAACGCTGTCGAACGTGCCTGTACACGCCTGGCTCCCTTTGGGTGGCGCGACCTGTTGCTGCTCCATGGCCTGGATATCACTTCGGGCACGCTGCGCGAAGAACTTGCCCAACCTCTGCAGATCAACCGCACATTGGCGGGTTTCGAAGACTTCTCTGTCAGCGCTATGCGTGGTATCGAACCGGGGCGACCGGCTGACAGCCTGCTGTTTCATGCATTCGCATCGCCCAACGTGAGCACCGATATCCGCGGTGAAGCACTGACCGAATTTCCGACAGCGGCTGAAATCGAGCAGATCCTCAATTACGTCTACGGCGCAGCGCCCCCCAGCTTGGCGTCATTCGGTGATCAGCAACTGGCGATCGCGGTGTTTGCCTACGAATACCGGACACAGCCTGAAACCGTGCATCGCCGCCAGGCCGACTTGTGTTTTTCCCGCACCGGCGTGGCCCGCGTGGGCACAGCCGCCGCGCTATATGACCCGCAACGGCGAGGGTTCTTGCCATTCGTTGAGGGCCAGCCCAGTCAAATGCGCGTTATACCGGCGCGCTACGGCGCCTTTATCGCGGCAAAACACATTGGCCAGCCAGAACAATTTGGCCCGATGAACGCCCAGCCCATCGACTCGGACCTTGAGTTCTGGGTGCCCCTGCACAAACTTTTCGATGGAGATGAATGCCTGGCGGGGATGGACCTGAGGGTGCAACTGGAAAGCCACCAGATCAACGAAAAGATCGGGCAGATCCACCGGCGCTTTCACGGTACCGGCTGGCAGGAACCTGACATTCTCAACCCGCCTTTCGTGATTACCCAAGGACTCTGCCATTGGGCGGATGTCGATACGTTCGCGCCGGGACTGCTGGTGCCCGACGCTAAAAAGACCCTGGTGGAGCTGGCTTATTATCAGGGCAGCCCGCTGTCGTTCATGATGCCGTCGGACTCGGGTGGCCTGATCCATGGACGGCATCGCGTGCGCGACGACGGCTCGGTCGAAGACCTCAATGAGTTGGAAAACGTCGATGCAATCGTCAAGGCCGGCGGCTATCGCGCCCTGCACTATCAAGACGCCATGGCGGACGGCTGGGTGCGGGCGAACTGCCCGCAGTTGATGCTGGAAAGCATTGCCGCCTATTCCATCATTGGTGCCCCGGACTTTTTCCCACTGTGCGGACAACGAGAACTCAAGGCGTGGTCCAGCGACCCCGAGGTGTTCCCCTGCCCGGCGCCACCTTGCCCGGAGGTGTGGCATACACGGGTCAATCCGCTGTGCGACGTGCGCTTCTATATCAATCAGTCCCTGACGGGTAATCACTTCTCCCCGGAAGATCGCGGCGTCACGGCGATTATCTCCCATCCCCAGCCCTCGACAACGCCCAACGCGAGCACGTCGGTGGCGGGTGCCCAGCGACAATCCTGGCTGCCGGATTTCGCCAACGGTGTGTTTGGACCCGGCTGGGAAGTCGGCCGCGGCTTGGTGGATGCGCCGTTTACCAATGTGCTTTGCGGCTATCAACTGGCCAGCCCATTTACCGAGGACGCACGTATCTGTGCCGCGCTGGGCTCCTACTGGCCAGGTGTCGCGCCGGACTCGACCCGCACGTTCGAACCGCGCAGTGTGTCGGCCACGGTCATCCCGCTGACAGACAGCGAAACAGGCCAGCGCGGCAGCCCGGGCTGGGATGGCCGCAGCGGACCGGCACTGATTGAAGTTGAAGGACGCTCGGTGGTCCAGTACGAGGCCTATGAGTACAGCGATTACACAAGAGCCGCACTGGCCGGCCAGTTGTCGCTGGCGATGACCGGGCAGACCAGCACCGAGCAGTACCATCAGCGTGTGCTGGGCATGCGGCGCGCGTACAAGGCAGTCGGCGCAGGATCAGACAAAGAACAGCGAAAACTCTGGCCCCTGCTGTCGTTTTATCGGGTAGAACTGCCGGATGACGCCTTCGAGGCGGCGCAACAGCAAGCCAATCATCGGCTGGAGGGCGATGTGCAGCACTACTGGCTGTACAAGCGCGGGGGGATCACCACACCGACGGACAACTTCAAGCTTCGCCATGTGCAGATCGAGCAACAGGTGCAACTGTATATGGGCCAGGACGCGCTGCTTGTCCGCCAGGACGGTGGGCCCTGGCGCAAAGTTGATGAACGACGTTGACGTGGTGGTCATGGGAGCGGGCCCGGCGGGATGTGCCGCGGCGATTCATTGCGCACAACGCGGTTTGCGGGTTGGCTTAGTAGAAAGAAGCCATTTCCCTCGACACCGACCCGGGGAGACTTTGCATCCAGGGGTTGAACCCTTGCTGCGGCAACTCGGCGGCAACGCACTACTGACCGATCCGGCATACCTGAGACACGCCGGGCACTGGGTGCATTGGGATGGCCCACCGCGCTTCCATGGGTTTGGCGGTGAGGCCTGGCGGGGTTTTCAGATCCCGCGCGCCCTGCTCGATCAGCAATTGCTCCAACAGGCCCGCACGCTGGGCGTGCAGGTTAGCCAACCGAAGTGCGTCAGCCAGGTGTTGCAACAGCACGGTCGGGTATCGGGCGTTCAGGTCGGGGCTACCCAATGGACCGCGCGCTACGTGTTGGACGCCACCGGTCGGCATGGCTGGCTGCAACGTCAATTGCAGATACCCTGCCTGCGCCTTTCACCTCGGCTGATTGCAAGGTATGGCTACTGCGAGGACCACCGCCTTCCGGATACAGCACTGGGACTGTTTGCCAACCGCCAGGGCTGGCACTGGCTTGCTCGAATCAGCAGCACCTGCGTGCATTGGACGCAGCTGTCGTTTTACGCTGCGGACACCTGCAGGGCGATCCCTAAAGCACTGGACCAACAAACAGCGACCGACGTGACGCGAGGCGCCGACGTGACGTGGCGGTGCGCTCAGCACACCACGGGGCCTGGCTACTTTTTAGTCGGCGATGCCGCCGCAACCCTCGACCCTTGTGCCTCCCATGGCGTAATCAAGGCATTGATCTCAGGCATGCAGGCTGCCTCGGCGATTGTTGATTGCCTGTCCTGGCCGGCGGGGGAATCGATTATTCAAGCGGCCTATCACGCCTGGGTACGGGAAGGCTTCAAACGTGATGTGACGGCGCTGCGCGGCTTTTATCAAGCCCACCCCCACCCACCGGCGTGGCTGCACACTCAGGAATAAAAATCGACACACACAAAAACGCCGATCATCTCTGATCGGCGTTTTCGTTGAATATGGAGCGGGAAACGAGACTCGAACTCGCGACCCCGACCTTGGCAAGGTCGTGCTCTACCAACTGAGCTATTCCCGCAAATGGCGTCCCCTAGGGGACTCGAACCCCTGTTACCGCCGTGAAAGGGCGGTGTCCTAGGCCACTAGACGAAGGGGACACGCTACTGAAATACATGGTGTGTATTTCAGTGCCCAGAGATTAGATCCGAAGATCATGCCCTGGTTTCACTCAGTGTCGCCCAAGAGCAACACTGCTTAAATTTGGAGCGGGAAACGAGACTCGAACTCGCGACCCCGACCTTGGCAAGGTCGTGCTCTACCAACTGAGCTATTCCCGCATATTGGCGTCCCCTAGGGGACTCGAACCCCTGTTACCGCCGTGAAAGGGCGGTGTCCTAGGCCACTAGACGAAGGGGACACACGTACAACATTCACTCCCTACCGCGTTTCGCTGTGCGCTTTACGCTGTAAGTGGCGCGCATTCTATGGATGGATTGAAAGGTCGTCAACCCCCAAGGATAAATTTATTTAAATCAATGACTTCGCCCTGCTTTACGGGCTTGTGCGAACGTTATGCCCGTTCGGGCTTTGGCGCCTATATTCTGGCGCCCGACAAGACGCTATAGTTCACTCCGGAAAATGATGGCAATGTGCATTCATGCAGGGAACGCCTATCTATATAGAAGCAAACTACCTGGGCAACTGGTCGATCAGTTCTATCCGCCGGAACGCCCAGTCACTACACTCCACTGTAAACCCTATAAAGAGGTCACACCGGTGACACCACTCATGATCACCCTGTTGGTAATAGCCGTTATCGCCATACTGATTGCCATTGGCTATATGAACCACGTGGTGGAAAACAACAAGCTGGAAAAGAAACGTACCGAAATCGAACTCAATGATCGGCTGCGCCGCTGCGGTGAAATCACCGAGACCTTTCCTGGCCAGTTGATGACCCCGGCGCTCAAACTGTTGCTGACCCGACTGGAGCTCAACGTTAACCAGCGGCTGTTGAACCTCAACAAGACCAGCGCACCGATCAAGGCCCGCATCGCCGAGCTGAATGCGCTGGTGGCCCAGGGTGAATCGATCCCGGTGAGCAACCCGCCCGCGCCGATCCAGACCGAAGCCAAGGCCAAGGACGTGCGTTTCCTGCTTGAAGCCCTCCACGGCCAGGTCACCCGCGCTGCTCAGGACGGCTTCCTGTCGTCCAACGAGGCCAAGCACTGGATCAAGGAAATCCGCCATATCCTGGTGTTGCTGCATATCGAGTTCTTCAACAACCTCGGCCAGCACGCTTTGCAGCAAAGCCAGCCGGGCCAGGCGCGCCTGGCATTCGAACGTGGCGTGCAGTACCTGCGCAAACAACCGGAGCCGGGGATCTACAGCGCACAGCTGCAACAACTGGAAGCCCAACTGGTCCGCGCCAACTCCACGGTACTGACCAACAGCAAGCCTGCCCAAGACGAGGTCAACGAATTGACCGAAGGCCTCAAAGTGGTCGACGCCGACGCGGAATGGAAGAAAAAAGCCATTTACGACTGATTGGCCCCTCTCCATGTGGCGAACTCTGTTCGCCACATGCCATCACTTTGCATCTATCCGCCGCCCCTCGACTAGCGTAAAAAAGTGCCCCTCACTCCGTGAAGTCAGAGGTCTGCTATGCCTGTCGCCGTCATTGATGGACAACCGCTGCACTACGTCGACCAGGGCTGCGGCCCCGTCGTCCTGCTGGGCTCAAGCTACCTGTGGGACCGCGACATGTGGTCGCCGCAGGTCGAAGCCCTGTCGCAACAGTACCGCGTGATCGTGCCCGAGCTGTGGGGCCATGGCGAGTCCGGCCCGCTGCCGGCGCAAACCCATTCCCTCGACGACCTCGCACGCCAGGCCCTGGCCCTGCTGGACCAGTTGGACATTTCACACATCAACCTGGTGGGTCTCTCGGTCGGTGGCATGTGGGGTGCGCGGCTGGCGTTGCTCGCCCCCGAGCGGGTCAACAGCCTGGTGCTGATGGACACCTACCTCGGCGCCGAGCCCGAGGCCACGCGCCAGTACTATTTCTCGCTGTTCAAGATGATCGAAGACGCCGGCGCCATCCCTGAACCTTTGCTGGATGTTATTACTCCGATCTTCTTCCGCCCAGGCATCGATCGCGAATCAGCGCTGTACCAGGATTTGTGCAAGCAATTGCAGGGTTACTCCAAAGAGCGCCTGCTGCGCAGCATCGTGCCCCTGGGCCGGTTGATCTTCAGTCGCGAGGATGTGCTGGCGCAGTTGCCACGCTTGGATGCCAACACTACCTTGGTAATGTGTGGCGAACAGGACAAACCGCGCCCTCCCGCCGAGTCCGAGGAGATGGCCGGTCTGATCGGCTGCAGCCTGATCCTGATTCCGCAGGCCGGCCATATCAGTGCGAGGGAACATCCGGACTTCGTCAACGAAGCGCTGCTGACCTTCCTGGCCAACCACGCCTGACCGCCCTCCCCAGTGATCGCAGCCAACACGCTGCGATCACAGGCGAAAATGCCCCACCATGCCCTTGAGCTCCGCCCCCAACTGCGCCAGTTGAATACTCGACGCAGCGTTGCCCTGCATGCTCAGCGCCGACTGATCCGCACTGGCACGGATACTGGTGACGCTGCGGTTGATCTCTTCGGCCACCGAGCTTTGTTCCTCGGCCGCAGCGGCAATCTGCTGGTTCATCTGCTGGATCAACGACACCGCCGCCGCGATGCTGCCCAGGGCGCTTTCGGTTTCCAGCGCATCGCTCACTGCCAGCTTCACCAGCTCGCCGCTTTGCTGGATCTGCTGCACGGACGACTGCGCCGCACTGCGCAAGGTACTGACCAACCGCTCGATTTCTTCCGTGGATTGCTGGGTGCGCAGGGCCAACGCGCGCACCTCATCGGCGACCACCGCAAAACCCCGCCCCTGTTCGCCCGCGCGGGCGGCTTCGATGGCGGCGTTAAGGGCCAGCAGGTTGGTCTGTTCAGCCACGCTTTTGATGACGCTCAACACGGTGCCGATATGCTGGATCTCTGCGCTCAGGCTCTCGATGCTGGTGCTGGCACTGGTGCTGGAGGTGGCCAGTAATTCGATGCGCTGCAGGCTTTGGCGCACCACCCGTTGGCCACTGTCGACTTTGTCATCCGCCGTCTGCGCGGCTTGCGCGGCCTCTTCGGCATTGCGCGCCACGTCGTGAACGGTGGCGGTCATCTGGTTCATCGCCGTGGCAACCTGTTCGGTTTCTTCTTTTTGGCTGCTGACTTCGATATTGGTCTGCTCGGTGACGCTGGACAATGAATGCGCCGAGCTGGCCAGTTGTTCGATACCGGCTTGCAGGCCGCTGACCATTTGGCTCAAGCCACTGCCCATCTGCTGCATCGCCTGCATCAACTGGCCGATTTCATCGCGACGACTGACGTCCATGCGCCCGCTCAAGTCGCCGGCGGCGATCTGCTGGGCCACGGCGATCACACTGCGCAGCGGCGCGACGATCAATCGGGTTATCACCCACGCCGCAATCAACCCTACCAGCAGTGCCAGGGCCGAAGAACCGATGATCAGCCCTGCGCTTTTCTTTAACTGCGCCTGCATCGACTGATCTTCGGCGCTGTAAGCCTGGTTGACCCGGCTGACCACTTGCTCCGCCCGATCATGCAACTGTTTGTAGACCACTTTCTCCTGCGCCAGCAGGCCGGTGTATTCGCCGAGCTTTTCACTGAACGCGGCAATATGCCCGGAGACTTCGTTGAGCACGGTCTGGTAGCCCGAGTCCTTGACCGAGGTCTTCAGTTGCTCGACCTGGGCCAGGGCCTGGTCGGCCTGCTCGATCTTGCCCTGCTCAGTGCCCTCCCCGCTCACTTTGCGGCTCTGATCCAGACGCACATGGGCTTCGTTCATGGCTTGCAACATCAAGCGTGAGACTTGGCTGATCTGTCCCGCCTGCTCGATAAACTCAGCGCCCTCCTTGCCCTGGCTTTCCTTCAGGCCATAGGCACCGTCATCTGCCAGCCCGGCCTGCAAGACGTCTAGGTTGTTCGCCACGCTGGACACCGACCAACTGGCCATTTCAAGGGCCAGGTCCTTGGTCTGGGTCAATTCGACAAACTCATCGAATGCCTTGCGGTATTGCGCCAAGGCTTGCTCGACATCGTTCATCACCGGCACGTTGGCGGGCGATTGAGCCTTGAGGCTGGCCGCGAGCGCTGCCAGGGTATCGACACTTTCATGCAGGGCATCGACGGCCTTGGGGTCGGCATGCAATGCGTAGTCCTGCTCGATCAGGCGCACCTTGAGCAGGCCGCTGTTGAGCGAAGACATGGCCTTGAGGCCTTCGAAACGCTGTCCAACGGATTGCAGGGACCACACGCCGATGGCCGCGACCAACGCGGTCAGCAGCAATACCAGCATGAAGCCCAAGCCCAGTTTCTTTGCCATACCGAGGTTGGCGAAATGTCGTTGCACGACCGAAATCATTGCACTTGAATCCTCTTGCAATGGCAGATGCCATAAAGCCCGGTTAACTCAGGCGAGATTCGCAACCACAAGGCATTGAACACAAGGCGTTGGCGCCACAATAATGGCAAAAAGCTACACGCTCGTCGTTTTCAGGATGGTCGAGGTCGATCTGGCAGGCCCCATGGCGCGGAACAACGCCAAGGCTCGTTGATCGGCCGCATAGGCCACATTGATACGCAGCCAGTCACTGGGTTCGCCGGTTGGACTGAACAGCGCCCCCGGCGATAACAAGACACCGAGCCGCCGGGCACACCCCTGCACTCGTGACCGATCCCCCACCCCTGGCCGTGCCCACAGGAACATACCGCCAGCGGGTTTGGCGAACACCTCCCACTCCTCGTCCTCCAGTACCTGCAACGTAGCGGCCATTTGCGCACGCAGTCGCTTGCGCAGGCGCTGCACACACTTGCGATAGGTGCCATTAGCCAGCAGCGTGGCCACCACCGCCTCGGCAAATCGCGAGGTGCCAAACCCGGTCATGGTCTTGAGGCTGGCCAGTTGCGCGATGATCACCGTGCTGGCACTGAGATACCCCACGCGGAGGGCACTGCTCAGGGTCTTGGAAAAGCTCGCGACATAGATCACCCGGTCATCATGGGGAAACGCCGACAGCCGCGTGCAACTGGCAGGTTGCAGGTCGCCGAAAACATCCTCTTCAATGATCAGGAAGTTCTCGCGGTGCGCCAGTTCCAGCAAACGTTCAGCCACTGTGCGGTTCAGGCTGGTGCCGGTGGGATTGTGATACAGGCTGTTGATGAACAGGCACTTGGGCCGATGCCGCTGCAACAATGCTTCCAGCGCCGAGAGGTCCGGGCCTCCTTGGGTGCGCGGCACTTGCAGCAGTTGCACGCCGTGGAACGCCAGCTGCCGATAGAGGTTGCCGTACCCCGGCGATTCGACCACCACGCAATCGCCAGCCTTGAGCAACGTGCGTATCAGCAAGTCCTGTGCATGACTGGCGCCTGACGTGGTGAGAATGCAGTCAAGGTGGGTGGCAATGTGGATCTGGGTCAGTCGCTTGAGCAGTTGTTCGCGCAGCGCCAGCAAACCCAATGGGGTGCTGTAGTTGAACAGACCGGCGGTGTCGGTACGGGTGACTTCACGAATCGCATAGCTGATGTCATCGCTTTCGCGCCAGGCATCCGGCAACCAGCCGCAGCCCAGTTTCAGCTCACCCATTGGGTTATCGATGAACGGCCCCCATTCCCGCTCTGCGCCTTCGTACCATTGGCCCTCATGCAAGCCGGACGGCTGCGCGACCACAAACCCCGAGCCGGGCTTGGACACCAGTACGCCCTGGGCGGCCATCCGCTCGAACGCCTCGATCACGCTGGACTGGCTGAGCAGATTATCGAGGGCCACCTGTCGAATGGACGGCAAGCGCGTGCCGGGACTCGCCCCACTGTTGCGAATCCACTGCGCCACTGCGCTGATGATTTGCTGCACCACCGGTACAAGGGCTTGTCGATCGATCCCTAAATCCATGCGCCACTCACTTCCTCTGTCTGTTATTCAACCCAGAACAGTTAAGCACAGAAGCCCCTCACAACCCGTCGCCAAATTTTATTAAAGTATTGATTTTATTGAATTATTTACCTAATGATACACATTCTGACAGGGCCCATTGCCAGCTATGGAAACGCCCCACAGCCCTCCCAAACCTTTTCGAATGGCGGGCGACGCGAGGTCCTAGATAGCCGTAGCACCACCGTCCACCGCCAAGGCCTGGCCAGTGGTAAAGGCCGCGCCATCGCTACAGAGGTAGAGCACCGCGCTGGCGACCTCCTCGACCTTGCCAATGCGCCCGACCGGATGCATGGCGGCGGCAAATTCGGCTTTGCGTGGGTCGGCTTCATAGGCACGCCGGAACATATCGGTATCGATCACCGCCGGGCAGACCGCATTGACGCGAATTTTCTTCTTCGCATATTCAATGGCCGCCGATTTGGTCAGGCCGATCACCGCATGCTTGGAAGCGGCGTAAATGCTCATCTTGGGCGCCGCGCCCAAACCCGCTACCGACGCGGTGTTGACGATTGCCCCGCCACCCTGGGCCAGCAGTAGCGGCAACTGGTACTTCATGCACAGCCACACGCCTTTGACGTTGACGCCCATGATGGCGTCGAACTCATCCTGGCTGCCGTCGGCCAACTTGCCTTTCTCGATCTCGATTCCGGCGTTATTGAAGGCATAGTCCAGGCGGCCATAGGCGGTGATGGTCTGGGCCATCAATTGCTGCACATCGGCCTCCAGCGTGACGTTGCAGCGTACAAACAGCGCTTCCCCGCCCGCCTGGTGGATCAAGGCGACGGTACCCTCGCCGCCCGCTGCATCCAGGTCGGCAACCACGACCTTCAAGCCTTCGGCGGCGAATGCGAGCGCAGTGGCGCGACCAATACCGGCGGCGGCACCGGTTACCAGGGCGACTTGACCGGAAAACGTCATGCTCATGGAGGATGTCCTGAAGAGTGTGTTGTGGGAAATCTAGCCGTGGCCCGAGTCTAGCCAACGCCACGCCGGACGCGTCAGCACTATCAAAAGGCCAGTTAAGGCTGCATGGATCGCAGTGATAACAGACATAGGCTGACTATCAGCAATGCCTATCGACAAGCATTCGCGCATTGGGTGAACCTTGCTCCATGGCCGTTCAAGGTTTATCACTTCAGGTTCATTTCCAGAAGAGTCCCTGCCATGACCGCCCAGACCAACCGCCAATTCCTGCTCGCCAAGCGCCCGGTCGGCGCGGCGACCCGGGAAACCTTCACCTACCAGGAAGTGCCGGTGGGCACACCCCAGGATGGGCAGGTGCTGGTGCGCAACGAATACCTGTCCCTCGACCCGGCCATGCGCGGCTGGATGAATGAAGGCAAGTCCTACATTCCGCCGGTCGGCATCGGTGAAGTCATGCGCGCGCTGGGTGTGGGAAAAGTGATTGCGTCCAACAACCCGAAATTTTCGGTCGGGGACTACGTCAACGGTGCCTTGGGTGTGCAGGATTACTTCCTGGGCGAGCCGCGTGGTTTCTACAAGGTTGATCCAAAACTCGCGCCTTTGCCGCGCTACCTGTCTGCCCTGGGCATGACCGGCATGACGGCCTACTTCGCGTTGCTGGACACCGGCGCACCCAAGGCAGGCGAAACCGTAGTGATCTCCGGCGCGGCCGGCGCCGTGGGCAGCATTGCCGGGCAGATCGCCAAGCTCAAAGGCTGCCGCGTGGTGGGCATTGCCGGCGGTGCAGACAAGTGCACGTTCCTGGTGGATGAACTGGGCTTCGACGCCGCCATCGATTACAAAAGCGAAGACGTGCCCGCCGCGCTCAAGCGCGAATGCCCCAAGGGCGTGGATGTGTATTTCGATAACGTCGGCGGCGATATTCTCGACGCCGTCCTCAGCCGCCTGGCACTGAAGGCGCGCGTGGTGATTTGCGGTGCCATCAGCCAATACAACAACAAGGAAGCCGTGAAGGGCCCGGCCAACTACCTGTCATTGCTGGTCAATCGCGCGCGTATGGAAGGTTTTGTGGTGATGGATCACGCGGCAAACTTTGCCGCGGCCGGGCAGGAAATGGCCGGCTGGATGGCGCAGGGCAAGCTCAAGAGCAAGGAAGATATCGTGGAGGGGCTGGAGACGTTCCCGGAGACGTTGATGAAGCTGTTCAACGGGGAGAACTTTGGCAAACTGGTACTCAAGGTCAACTGACACACCTTGGATCTAATTGTGGGAGCAGCGATGCGACGTGCTCGCTCCCACATCTATGTTTCCAGGTTCGACCTGATATCAGGCGATCTCGGCAACTACCGCCGCCAGCGCCTTCGCCGGATCCGCCGCCTGGCTGATCGGGCGGCCAATCACAAGGTAATCCGAACCCGCATCCAGTGCCTGACGCGGGGTCAGGATACGGCGCTGGTCATCCTGGGCGCTGCCCGCCGGACGAATCCCCGGAGTCACCAGCTGCAGCGACGGGTGCGCGGTTTTCAGCGCCTGGGCTTCCAGCGCCGAACACACCAGGCCATCGAGGCCGGCTTTCTGCGCCAGGGCGGCCAGGCGCAGGACTTGCTCCTGGGGCTCGATGTCCAGGCCAATACCGGCCAGGTCTTCACGCTCCATGCTGGTGAGCACAGTGACGCCGATCAGCAGCGGTTTAGGACCGCTGCGCTGTTCCAGCACTTCACGGCAGGCGGCCATCATGCGCAGGCCGCCGGAGCAGTGCACGTTGACCATCCACACGCCCATTTCGGCGGCAGCCTTGACCGCCATGGCGGTGGTGTTCGGGATGTCGTGGAATTTCAGGTCGAGGAACACCTCGAAGCCTTTATCACGCAGGGTGCCGACGATGTCCGCGGCGCAGCTGGTGAACAGTTCCTTGCCGACTTTGACGCGGCAAAGCTTCGGATCCAACTGGTCAGCCAGCTTCAGTGCGGCGTCACGAGTGGGGTAATCCAGGGCGACGATGATAGGAGTCTGGCAGACGGGCATTGGAATGGGCTCTCAGGCAAGTCGAAATCGGCGCGGATTGTAGCGCAAGCAGCGCCTTTGCGGGATCCGATGATCGGTAAATACTGACCAAGCGCCGTCAGGCGGGCATTTCTGGAAATTATTTCAAAGCTGATACATTCACGACATGCCCACAACACGCCCTACGGCTAGCCTCGCCTGCACGACCCACCGACCAGCACTTCCAGCCATGGGGCTGGGCGCCTATGCTGACCGCAACGACCAGGCAGATGATTGCATTATGCACACCCCTTCCGTCTTTATGAACGACGAGCAAAAAGCCGCGGTGATCGCCGACGACAAGCGCTGGAACACTCGTGCGCTGATCGTTGACGACGATGTGCCGATCCGCGAACTGCTGATCGACTACCTGGCACGCTTCGGCATTCTCGCCACCGGCGTCATCGACGGCACCGCGATGCGCCAAGCCATGCACGCCGAAACCTTTGACGTGGTGGTGCTCGACCTGATGCTGCCAGGCGAGGACGGCCTCTCGCTGTGCCGCTGGCTGCGCGCGGAATCGGACATCCCGATCCTGATGCTCACCGCCCGCTGCGAACCCACCGACCGCATTATCGGCCTGGAACTGGGCGCCGATGACTACATGTCCAAGCCGTTCGAGCCGCGCGAACTGGTGGCGCGCATCCAGACCATCCTGCGCCGCGTGCGTGACGACCGTACTGAACAGCGCACGAATATCCGCTTCGACAACTGGCGCCTGAACAGTGTGCTGCGCCAGCTGGTGGCCGACGATGGTTTGGTGGTGCCGCTGTCCAACGCGGAATTCCGCTTGCTGTGGGTGTTTATCGAGCGCCCGCGCCGCGTACTGAGCCGCGAGCAGTTGCTGGATGCAGCCCGTGGCCGATCAATTGAAGCCTTTGATCGCAGCATCGACTTGCTGGTATCGCGCCTGCGGCAGAAACTCGGGGATGATCCCAAGGCACCGCAGTTGATCAAGACCGTGCGTGGCGAAGGCTACCTGTTCGATGCGCGAGATATCGGCTGATGCGTGCGCCCTTCAACACGCTGTTTGGTCGGCTGTTTGGCGTGTTGCTCGTGGCGATTGTGCTGGCCCACGCGCTGGCGTTCTTCTGGTTCCACCATTACGGCCAACCGCCGCCGCCACCGCCTGAGCGGTTTATCGAGCAACCGGACGGAACAAGGGTACCGGAGCGCAAAGAGCACCACCGCCCCTGGTTTGGCGGCCCGGTGGTGCCCCTGACGTTTCAATTTGTCTCACTGATTATCGCCGCCTGGTACGGGGCCAAGCTGTTGAGCAGACCGATTCAACGCCTCAGCGAGGCGGCCGAGCGTTTAAGCCTGGACCTTGACAGCCCGCCGCTGGAAGAGTCCGGGCCGCTGGAAGCGCGGCAGGCGGCATCGACCTTCAACCTGATGCAAAAACGCATCCGCGAACAGGTCAGCCAACGCGCGCGCATGCTCGGTGCGGTCTCCCATGACCTGCGCACCCCACTGTCACGCCTCAAGCTGCGCCTGGAACAGATCGAAGATACGCGGCTGCAGGGCCAGATGCGCCAGGACCTGGACGACATGATCGGCATGCTCGACGCCACCCTGAGCTACCTGCACGAACAACGCACCAGCGAAACCCGGCATTGGCTGGACGTGCAAGCGCTGGTGGAGTCGATGAGCGAAAACGCCCAGGACCAGGGTTCGGATGTGCAATTCGCCGGCACCTGCGCGCCGTTGCAAGTACAGCCGATGGCCTTGCGTTCGTGCCTGAATAACCTGATCGACAACGCCTTGCGTTATGCCGGCTCGGCACGCATCGAGCTGACGGACAGTCGCGAGGCACTGGTCATCCGCGTCATTGATCATGGCCCCGGCATCGCCGCCGACAAGCGTGAAGCGGTGTTCGAGCCGTTCTACCGGCTCGAAGGCTCACGCAACCGCAACTCCGGCGGCGTCGGCCTGGGCATGACGATTTCCAAGGAAGCGGCGGAACGCCTCGGCGGTCGCCTGAACCTGGAGGAAACCCCAAGTGGTGGACTGACTGCCGTGATGTGGTTGCCCAGGACCTGAGGGCCAGCACCACTCCCACATTAGGCCTCATACAACCGTTACAGCGGCTTATCTTCCAGACGCGCCTGAGCCTGGGTCGCACTCCAATCCGTCAACAGGCTGTAGGCCACCGCCAGCAAGGTCGGGCCGATAAACAGGCCGATAAAACCAAAGGCAATCAAGCCACCGAACACGCCGAGCAGCACAATGACCAGCGGCAGGTTGCCGCCCCGACTGATCAGGTAGGGCTTGAGCACGTTGTCCACGCCGCTGATGATGAACGTGCCCCATACACCGAGGAACACCGCATAGGTGTAATCGCCTTTCCAGGCCAGCCAGGCCGTGGCAGGGATCCACACCAGCGGCGGGCCCATGGGGATCAGGCTGAGCAGGAAGGTGACGACGCCCAGCACCAGCGCGCCCGGTACGCCGGCGATCAGAAAGCCGATCAGTGCCAGCACCGCCTGGGCGGCGGCGGTGCCAATCACGCCGTTGACCACCCGTTGTACGGTGCCAGCCACCAGTTCGATGTAGTAGCCCGCGCGTTCGCCGATCAAGCGTTCCAATAAACGGTGGACGAACATCGCCAAGCGCGGCCCGTCTCGATAGAAAAAGAACACGAACACCAGGCTCAACGTCAGTTCAAGAATGCCGCCGCCGATCTGCGCACTGCGCGCCAGCAACCAATTGCCAACCTGCCCCAGGTACGGTTTGATGCTGACCATCAAGGCCGCGCCTTGTTGGTCGATGCTGTCCCAGGTTGCCACCAGCCGCTCGCCGGCAAAGGGAATCGAACCGAGCCAGGTGGGCGCCGCCGGCAAGCCGTCGACCTGGATATCCTTGATCAACGCCACCGCGTCGCGCACATGGTCCGCGAGGTTGAAGCCCATCCACACCAGCGGCACCGCCACCAGCAAGATCCAGCCCAGCGTCAGGATGGCGGCCGCCAAAGACTCCCGGCCGCCGAGCCAACGCGTGAGCAGGACCATCAGTGGCCAACTGGCAAACGCCAGCACCGCGCCCCAGAACAGCGCCGACCAGAACGGCGCCATCACCCATAGACTGGCACCAAACAGCACCAGCAGCAGGATTTGCACCAGTAGGCGATCGTTATTGAGCATGGGGTATCTCTAGAAGAAGGCTTAGGAAGACAGCTTAGGCGAACGAAGCGGGTCCGTTCGCCTGGTCACGCCTAGCGTATCAGATGCACGCGCAGGCCTTTGGCATCACCGGCGCCGGTTTCCAGGCGAGCAGCGCGCACGCCTTTGTCGATCAGGCCCTGGCGCCACGCTTCGGCGTTCGGCCCGGTCAAACTGACGCGCAACGTGGTGTCGAGGTTCAACCCACGGGAAATCAAGGTCAGCCAGGTGGTGTCGGGTGCGCCGGCGAGCGCGGGGAAGTCCAGCTCACCGGTGCTTTTCAGCTCGCGCGACAGGGTCGCCGAGGTCGGCAATAGATGGCCCAATGGCGCGCTGGCGTCCAATTGCTCCACATGCAGATAGGCGCGGCGATTGCCCCGGGTGATGCCATAGAGCGCGACCAGGGAGTTGGCCTGTGGCTCGGCCAGACGCAGCAACACGTATTCCTGCTGGCTGTCGGCGCCGACCAACTTGGCGTTGCCGAAAATCTCATTGGCCCACAGGCTGCTTTCACCACAATCGCGGGCATTGCACCAGAATAACAACTGCGCGCCCTTTTCCTGCAACGCTTCACGCGTCGCGGTAAACGCGGCGCTGGAGCTGTGTTCGGCGGGCAACTCATAGGTGATGGCGGTGGCTTGGCCGCGCGCGATGGCCTGGTCTTCATAGCGCAACTGGCCGCTGATCTTGCGGATCGCGCCCATGGGGTAGATCCGTTCTTTTTCTTCAGCGGGCCGGTAATCGACGATTTGCGAATCGACCTGGCGGGCCACGGCGGGCAGGTCCTGGCTACCCGGTAGGTCGGCGGCGAATACCAACGGGCTAAGCAGGCTTAAGCCCAAGACACGGATACATCCGTTACGCACGCTCATAAGATCAACGAGCCCTGGCCATCGTTGGTCATAGCGATGTCGAAGTTGTTCATGGTTGACTCCTTTTCAATCCGCCCAGCCTCGGCAGTTGACCGCCCCAAGTCAAGGCGCTCGGAAGAACCGATTGAAACAGTCTGCAACAAGGAGCGCCCCAGACTCATCATTCAGGTGCAAATGATGGCCACCGGGCAGCGTGGTCACGGTAAAGGGTAGCTGGGAAAGCAATTCGGGATGTTTCGCCAGCATGCCGTCGGCAGCGACCACTAACTGCGTAGGGCACCTTACGCGCCGCACGAAGGCCATGGCTTGTTCGTCGGTCAGGCGCATCGGCGAAGCCAGGGTCAGGCGGCTATCGGTACGCCAGGTGTAACCACCCGGCACCGGCATCAAACCGCGCTGGGCCAGCAGTTCTGCGGCTTCGCGACTGACCGCTACCACGCCTTTCATGCGCGCTTCGACGGCGCTATCCAGGGTGTTATAGACCGGCTTGCGCTTGTCCTGCAGGTTCAATTGCGCTTGCAACGCCATGCCCAGCCGCTCGGCGGCGTTCTCACCGTTGGCCGTCGGCGGGATGACGCCGTCGATCAATCCCAGGTGCGTTACGCGCTCCGGCAACGCACCGGCGAGCACCAGAGACACGATAGCGCCGAGAGAGTGACCAAGTAATGCAAAACGTTTCCACCCGAGTTGCTCGGCGACTTGCAGCACGTCATAGACGTAATCCCACAAGGCATAACCGGCGCCTGTAGGACGATGCGCCGAATGCCCGTGCCCGGCCATATCCAGCGCAACGACGCGCAAACCCTGAAGTTTCGGGGCCAGTCGCGCAAAGCTGTTGGCGTTGTCCAGCCAGCCATGCAGCGCGATCACCGGCACACCGTCCTCGGGGCCGAACAGGTGGGCCGCCAGTTCGATATGCGGCAGGCTCAGGCGGACGTCCTCGACGGGTGTGCTCATGCGCAACTACGCTCGCGCGTTTCCCAGCGGGAGAACAGGTTCTTGATCAAGGTCGCGGTGTCTTGGGGGCGCTCAAGGGGGAACATATGGCCGCCGGGCATGGTGAGCATTTCACCCATGGGCAGACGTCCGACGCCGCTGGCGTGGTGACGCATCACTACGCGGCTCTGTCGGCCGCGCACCACCGCCAGCGGCACCTTCAGTTGGCGCACCTGGCCCGGGCTGGTGTGCGGCACGCCACGGTAGATGCTGATTTCTGTGGCCGGGTCAAAGCGCAGGCGCAGGCGATCACCCACCTGATACAAACCATGTTGCAGGTAAGCGTCGAAGCATTCCGGGTCAAAGCCACGGAACAAGGTCTTGCCGGCGAAGTAACTGCGCGCAGCCTCTAGGTCGGTAAATTCCTCGCGACGGCCCAGGGTGCGTCCAGCCGGGGTCAGGCGGTCGATGAAACCCAAGCGCTTGGCCGCGCGAATTACCCAGCGGTCGGCGCGGGTCAGCACCGGCGAATCGAGCATCACCACACCGCGATACAACTGCGGGCAACGCATGGCCGCGTGCAGATGCAACACGCCGCCCAAGGAATGGCCCACGCCCCACACCGGTTCCGGCTGCTGCTCAAGGTGGTGGATCAACTCGTCCACCAGGTTCTGCCAATTATCATCCACCGGAAACCTGGGATCATGACCGTGCTGCGGCAGATGAGCCACCTTGTATTCCGGGGCCAGGGCGGCAAACAGCTTGCCGTAGGTGGCCGAAGGGAAGCCATTGGCGTGGGCAAAAAACACATGCTGCGACATACCGGATCCATCTACAAAAACAGAGATTGATTGTCACCATGCCTGGCCGGCACAGCAATGACTGTAACTGCCAGGAATGATGACACTCACGCCACGCCTATCGCGCCGGGGGGTTCTCGCCCAGCGGTACCACCGCCATGGTCAGGCGCGAGATACAACTGGCTTTGCCATCGTCGCTGGTCAAGCGGATGTCCCACACCTGAGTAGTGCGGCCGATGTGAATCGCGCGCGCCACGGCAGTCACCCGCCCGCTGCGCACACCACGCAGGTGGTTGGCGTTGACCTCAAGGCCGACGCAATAGAACTTGGCGGGATCAATACACAGGTAGGCGGCCGTCGAGCCGACGGTTTCTGCCAACACCACCGACGCACCACCGTGCAGCAAGCCGTAGGGTTGATGGGTGCGATGATCGACCACCATGCTGGCGGTCAGGGACTCGTCGTCCACGCT
Source organism: Pseudomonas sp. EA_65y_Pfl1_P113 (assembly GCF_963970525.1). Classification (NCBI taxonomy): domain Bacteria; kingdom Pseudomonadati; phylum Pseudomonadota; class Gammaproteobacteria; order Pseudomonadales; family Pseudomonadaceae; genus Pseudomonas; species Pseudomonas sp. EA_65y_Pfl1_P113. The sequence continues at coordinate 240,140 of NZ_CAXAQM010000003.1, read as the reverse complement.
GTCGAAGCGAATATCCAGCAGCTCACCGATGGTGTTTTTCTGCATGGCATTGAGTTGCTCGATATTCGGCTGGGTGCGCCACAGGCTCATACAAGTGTCCTTCTTGGTTTTATGATGGGCCTAATCCTGCCACAGAACCGATTCGGAACGCTCGCTCCACGCCTGCAATTGTGCACCGTAGGTCGATTCGATCACGTTGCGCTTGATCTTCAAGGTCGGGGTCAGAAAGCCGTTTTCCACCGCCCAGTTTTCGTTCACCACCACCAGTTGACGCAAACGCTCATGCTTGTCCAAGGCGCCGTTGACCTGTTCCAACAGGCGCTCAAGGCTGCTGCGCAGCACTTGCCGGTCCTGGCTCCCCGCCGACAGCACACACAGGCCGATTGGCGCAGCCAGGCCGTCGCCCACTACGCACACCTGCTCGATGCGCGAGTGTTCGGCCAGGCGGTTTTCGATCGGCGCCGGGGCTACGTATTTGCCTTTGCTGGTCTTGAAGATTTCCTTGAGCCGCCCGGTCAGGCGCAAACGGCCATCGGCATCCTGCTCGCCCTTGTCGCCGGTACGCAAGAAACCATCGGCGGTGAGGGTCTCGCAGGTTTTCTGTGGGTCCTTGAAGTAGCCGAGCATGGTCGCACCGCTGCGCACCTGCACTTCGCCCGAGGGGTCGATGCGCACTTCAACACCGGGGCACGGCAGGCCAATCCAGCCGAGGATCTGCTGGCCGGGACGACACACATGGGAGTAGCCGCAGCTCTCGGTCATGCCATACACCTCGAGCACATCCAGGCCCAGGCGTTGGTACCAGCGCAGCAGCGCCTCAGGCACGGGCGCCGCGCCGGACAGTGCGATGCGCAACGCGTCCAGGCCCAGGCCGGCAAGTACCTTGTGGCCTACACGTTTGCCGATAAAGGGCAGGCGCAGCAAGGTATCGAGGCGCTTTTGCGGGATCTTGGCGTAGACGCCCATCTGGAATTTGCTCCAGATCCGCGGCACGCCAAACAGTGCGGTCGGACGTGCCCTACGCAGATCGGTCAAAAAAGTATCCAGGCTTTCTGCGAAATAAACCGTTTGCCCAGTGTAAATCGACGCCATCTCCACAAACATCCGCTCCGCCACATGGCACAACGGCAGGTAGGACAACAGCCGGTCGCCCTCCCCCAGCCCAAATAACTCGGTGCCGCGGGTGGCGGCAAACCCCAAGGCGCCAAAGCTGTGCATCACGCCTTTGGGCAGGCCGGTGGTGCCGGAGGTATAGATGATGGTGGCCAGGTCCGAAGCGGCAGGCTGGGGGTCGTCATGAATCGACGGGCAGGCTTGCAGGTCGGCCCAACTGAAATCGAACGCGCCCGACGGGCACAGTGGCAGGCTGATGGTCGGCACACCCGCCGGCACACCGGGTGCCATGGCGGGCCAATCGTCGAGCTTGCCGATAAACACCAGTGCCGCCTCGGAATGGCTGAGCACATGGGCAACGGAGTCGGCGGTGAGGTTGGGGTACAGCGGCACAGAGACGTGCCCGGCCATCCAGATCGCCAGGTCGGCAATGATCCAGTGCGCGCAGTTTTTCGAGATCAGGGCAATGTGCGAGCCCTGGGGCAACTCGCGAGCACGCAGCCACTGCGCGGCGCAACGGGCCTGGTGGCCGACATCGCCCCAACTGAGGCGTTGCACCTCGCTGCCGCCAACGGGCTGGACCAGAAAGGTCTGACGCGGGTGGCGCGCTTCACGTTCAAAGAAGACCTGCAACGGCAAACGAAAAGCGACGGGCATGGGACGCGCTCCTTTGTGGTCCGACGATAGCCAACCAAGCACTTGCTTGGTTGAATATATAGCACACACAAAGCAGCGATATAGCCTACGGGTGTTTCACACCGACCAGGCTCATCAGCCCCGCCAGCGGGAAATCCCCCTCCAGTTCCGCCAGGCTGGCGGTGTGCATCGGCTGCGGCTGACACTGGTGACCATGCTGCAGAAAGCTGATCAGGCTGCCCACCAACGGCTGGTGGCTGACCAGCAGCACGTTGTCATCGGTGTCGAGCTTTTCCAGCACCTGCAAAGGATTGCCCTCCGGCGTCAGCCACGGCACCGTGCGAATATCCGGCTCGAAACCCAAGGCCTCACGCACCAGGTGCGCGGTCTGCTGCGCCCGCACATAGGGGCTGGCGATGATGGCGCTGAGGGGTTGGCCAATCAGGTGCGCAGCACTGCGCAACACTTCGGCGCGCCCGTGTTCAGTGAGGTTGCGCTGAGCGTCGGAGGGGGCATGGGCTTCTGCTTCGCCGTGACGCAAAATCCACAACTTCACAGCTTTGGCTCCTCATCACGCACCGGGTGCGGCGCTGGCGGCACACTGTGGGCGGCTTCGCCCTCGGGTGCGCGCGGGGTCGGCCAGTCGGCGAACGGCCATGGTTTCTGTTCGGAGTGGAAGCTGCCGAAACGGCCGATCTGCGCCAGGAACTGGCTGAGGCTGTCGCCGAAGTTCATCAGGCCCAGGTTCGGTGCGCCATAGATCAAGCGGTAGATCAACTGCACCACCACCAGCGCGCCGAGCAGGAACTGAGCCACCTGCCACACCAGGGCAAACACCAGCATCCACAGAATGCGCAGGCCAATGGATTCGTACTTGGGCGCTGCTTTTGGATCGTTCATGACGCGTTCCTCAGTTGAAACCACTGGTGGAAATAAAGTCGACATCGGTTTTCGGCTCGGCGCGCATCAGCAGCTCGATGACCTGGTCCAAGGTGCGCCCTTCAAACAGGATAGCGTGCAGCCCGGCGACCAGCGGCATATACACGCCGGCCTCCTGGGCCTTGGCCTTGAGCACCTTGAGGGTGTTGACGCCTTCGGCCACTTCACCCAGGCGCGTGACCGCGTCGTCCAGGCTCAAGCCCTGGCCGAGGGCGAAACCCACCTGGTAGTTGCGGCTTTTCGGCGAGGAGCAGGTGACGATCAAGTCGCCCACACCCGCCAGCCCCAGGAAGGTCATCGGGTTGGCGCCCTGGTTCACGGCAAAACGGGTCATCTCGGCCAAGGCGCGGGTGATCAGCATGCTCTTGGTGTTTTCGCCCATGCCCAGCGCCACGGCCATGCCGGCGATGATCGCATAGACGTTTTTCAGCGCACCGCCCAGTTCGACGCCAAAGCGGTCGTTGCTGGCATAGACGCGGAAGGTCCGGCCATGCAGCACGGCCTGGACGCGCTCGCAGAGCGCTTCGTCTTCACTGGCGACCACGGTGGCGGTCAGCGCGTGCTCGGCCACTTCCCGCGCCAGGTTCGGCCCGGACAGCACGCCAATGCGCGCCTGAGGAGCGATTTCTTCAAGGATTTCACTCATCAGCTTGAAGGTCTGCGCCTCGATGCCTTTAGTCAGGCTGACCAGCAGCTTGCCCGCCAGGCGTTCAGCGTGAGGCGCCAACACCGAACGCAGTGCGCTGGACGGCAGCGCGACGAAACACAGGTCGCAGGCTGTGAGGGTTTCCAGCAGGTCGGTGACAGGCTCGACCGCCGGATGAATCTTGATGCCTTTGAGGTAACGCGGGTTTTCCCGGTTAACCCGAATGGCCTCGGCCTGTTCGGGATCGCGCATCCACTGGCGCACAGCGTGACCGTTTTCGGCCAGCAAATTTGCCACGGCGGTACCAAAACTTCCGCCTCCCAGGACCGCGATAGGGCGCTGTTCAGTCATATGCAATCCGTTAATCCATACCAGTGGCGATGGCGCATTATACGGGCCGACCCGCTTGCGGCCAGCCCCCGTATCAATTCATGCGTTTGCCGGAAAATGGCAAATTTACATGAAGTAATTACAAGTCCGACGACTGGCAAAAGGCCCCACCTCAGTTAACATGGGCGGCTATCCGCAATTATCAAGGCCGTGCCGTGTATTTGGGCCCTCCTCCTCGTCTACCTCTGTGGCTGATGCTGCTGTGCAGCGCGCCGGTCATGGCCGATGACCTGTTCCTCGACAGCCAGCCCCTGCCCCAAGTGTTGACCGCCACGCGCCTCAAGCAATCGGCCGCCGCCGTGCCTGGCAGTATGACCGTGATCGACAGCCAGCTGATCAAGGCCAGTGGCGCGCGGGATATCAGTGAACTGCTGCGGCTGGTACCAGGGATGATGGTCGGCTACACCACCGGCAACCAGGCGACGGTGAACTACCATGGCACCAGTGCCAGCGATGCGCGGCGCATGCAGGTGCTGATAGACGGCCGCTCGGTGTATCGCGCGGGCCTGGCCACCGTGGACTGGAGCGACATTCCGGTCGCCATGGAAGATATCGAGCGCATCGAAGTGTTCCGCGGCCCCAACACCGTCAGCTACGGCGCCAATGCCTTGATGGCGGTCGTCAACATCCTCACGCGCTCGCCGGCCAACAGCCATGGCTCGCGGGTCAAGGTGGTGCGTGGCGCACGCGGCATCAACGACTTCTATGCCAGCCAGGGCGCAGGCTGGGAAACCGGCGACTTGCGCTTGTCCCTCTCCGGGCAACAGGACGACGGTTTCGACAGCGACGCTGCCGGCGCCGACCGCCGTGACGGCCGCCGCCTCAACCGCTTCAGCCTGGCGATCAGCCAGACGCTGAACACCCAACAGAGCATCGACGTGCAGTTGGATGCAAAGGAAGGCACCAACCAACGACCTTATACCTACACTCCAGTGTTTGCCGGGATTACCGAAGGCGGTAACAATTCCGACGTCACAGCCAAAGACTACGCGGGTTCCCTGCGCTGGAATTTTGATTTCAATCCTGACCACAGCCTGTATATCCAGGGCTCGGCCCAACAGTGGGATCGCCGGCAAATCTGGAACGCCTGTGATGCCAAGGTCTCGTTCAGCCCGGAGCTGACCCAGTTATGGCAGTTGAACCCCAATTATGCCGAACGGCTGGCCCGGCACATGGACACCTACAGCCAAGGCAGTGCGCCACCGGGCAGCCCCGCCGAGCAAGCCCTGGCCGACCAGGTGCTGGACCAATGGCGTAACGGCGCCAACCAGAGCGTGTGCGGTGACATCGACCAAAGCACTCGCGAAAGCCGCTACGACCTGGAGATTCAGGACACTCTCAGCCTGTCCGACAGCCTGCGCCTGGTCAGCGGCATGAACTACCGCTACGACCGCGCCGACTCCGACACCTATTTCAACGGCACTCTGGACGACAGCACCTGGCGTCTGTTCGGCCAGTTGGAATGGCGCGCCAGCGAGCATTGGCTGCTGCAAGGCGGCGCGATGTACGAAGACACGCACCTGAGCGGCAACTCGCTGACGCCACGGGTGGCCGTCAACTACCTGATCAACCCGCGCCACGGCCTGCGCGCGGTGTATTCCGAAGCGATCCGCTCGCCGGACATGTTCGAGAACAATGTCAACTGGAGCTATCGCGTCACCAACCTCGGCTCCCCGGCCTATGGGCAGACCACCGGGCAATACTTCGTAAAGACCCGGGGCCCGGGCAACCTCGATAAAGAGATGATGAAATCGAGGGAACTAGGGTACAACGGCTTTTTTGCCGACATCGGGCTGAACATGGACGTGAAACTGTTCTACGACGAGATCACCAACATGATCAGCTCGCCGCTGCGCAATAACCAATACATTGCCAGCAACGCCAACAGCTCTCGGTTTACCGGTGCTGAATCCCAGTTCGACTGGCGCGTGAGCAACGCCGACCGCCTGCGGCTGACCTATGCTTACGTCGATGCCACCAGCAGTAACCCGCGTGATAAAGCACAAACCGCGCGTAACAGTGGCTCCGCCGGCTGGTTGCGTGAATGGGGTCAGGGCTGGTCGAGCGCGCTGTTCTACTATGGCGACGACGCACTCAACGGCTATCGCTTCGAACGGGCCGACCTGCGGGTGGCCAAGCGCATTGCCCTGGGCAAAGCCAATGTGGAGCTGGCCGGCATGCTGCAACAACGCCTCGACAACCAGCCCACCACCTGGGCCGATAACAATTATGACAGTCGCCACGTGCTCTACTTCAGCGCGGAGTTAGAGTTCTGACATGGGCGACTCGTCACGGATGACCCGTTCTTTTGTCAATACGCTCTGGCGACGCGCTGCGCTGCTCGGTTGCCTGCTGTTTGCCGCTCCTGCCTGGAGCGCCGATATCCTGCTGACCGCCGCCGAAGACGGCGCGGGCGTGCAAGCCTTTGCCCAGGCGCTGGCCCAACAACGCCCCGAAGACCACGTCACTTTCACCGCCCTCAAGGATTTACCGGCTCCCAGCCACCTGCCGGCCAACACGCGCCTGATCTTGCTCGACCTGCCCGGTCTCGACTGGCGCCTGCAGGACACCCTGGGCCCGCCGACCCTGGTGCTGCGCATCAGTCGGGTGCAGGCCCACCAGCGCCTGGGCACAACGCAGCACCCACGCATCAGCCTGTTGTGGAGCGACCCGCCGCTGGAGCGCCAATTGCGCCTGATCACCGGCATCCTTCCCCGAGCACGGCGCATCGGCGTGCTCTATGGCACCGAAAGTGAATTTCTCCTGCCCGAATTGCGCCAGCACGCCACGCCCTTGGGCCTGGAAATCGTGCCGCAGCGCTGGGACAACATAAATGACAGTCGGCCGCTACAAACCCTGTTCAGAAAAAGTGACGTGTTGCTCGGCCTCGACGACCCGCAGTTGTACAACCCGAAAACCGCGAAGAACCTGTTGCTGAGCAGCTATGCCCAGCAATTGCCGCTGGTGGGCCCAAATGCGGGCTTTGTGCGGGCCGGCAGCCTGGCCAGCACCTACAGCGACCAGGACGACTGGCTGCGCGTGCTCGACCGCCTGCTCGACCATCCGCCAGCCCATTGGCCGAGTTCGCTGTATCCGGAACACTTCAAAGTCGTGGGCAACCCGCAAGTCGCGCGCTCACTGGGGATCGAACAGGTGGACGAAGCCAGCGTTGCCACGCGATTGGCCGAAGGAGAAAAACGCCCATGACCTTGCGTCGCCGTTGGGATATCAACACCCGTACCCAGCTCATCACCCTGGGCCCGGCACTGTTGCTGACGTTGCTGTTGATCAGCTTCTTTACCTTCGTGCGTATCCAGGACCTGCGCCAGGAACTGGACCACACCGGCCAATTGATCGCGAACCAACTGGCGCCCGCCACCGAATACGGGGTGATTTCCGGCAACAATGATGTGCTTGATAGCCTGTTGCGCGCCACGCTGGCCACGCCCCATGTGCGCTTCCTGGAGATCCAGGACAGCAGCGAGAACATTCTGGTGTACGTCGAGCAACCTTCAGAGCACCACGACCGTTCGCTGTCGGTAAAAGTGTTCCAGGCGCCGATTCGCCTGCAACACATCCAGTTGGGCAATGACTTCTTCCAGGACACCCTCAACGAACCCAAGGCACCGCGTGAGGACTACCTGGGCCGGGTGATCGTCGGCATGTCCAACGACGCGTTCAGCCAGCGCCAGCAGGAGATCCTGTTGAAGGCCGGCATCCTGGCGCTGTTCGCCCTGTTGTTCACCTTCCTGCTCGCACGGCGCCTGGCCGCCAGCCTGTCACAACCGATCAGCGCCATGGGCAATGCGGTGAAGGCCATCCAGCAAGGGGACTACAAGACGCCGCTGCCGATCGTGGATGATTCGGAGCTCGGCGACCTGTCGCGGCATATCAATAACCTCGCCGAAGGGCTCAATCAGGCCAGTCGCGAACAACAGCAGGCCATGGCCCAGTTGATCCAGACCCGCGAAGAAGCCGAGCGCGCCAACAACGCCAAGTCGGATTTCCTGGCGATGATGAGTCATGAGCTGCGCACGCCCATGAACGGTGTGCTGGGCATGTTGCAGTTGCTGGAAACCACCGAGATGACCGAGGAGCAGACCGAGTACGCGGCGCTGGCTTGCGAGTCCACCGAGCATTTGCTCAAGGTCATCAATGACATCCTCGACTTCTCGCGGATCGAGCGCGCCGCGCTGGAGTTGGAGCACATTCCGTTCAACCTCGCGGACCTGATCAACAACTGCGCCCAGGCCTTCCAGCACAGCGCGCAGCAGCGTGGGTTAGCGCTGCAGCTGTCGATCCCGCAAGGAATGGACGCCTTGCGCGTGCAGGGCGACCCGACGCGGATCCGCCAAATCCTGGTGAACCTGATCGGCAACGCACTGAAGTTCACCGAGCACGGCGCGGTCAGCGTTGAACCCCAGTGGCAGACCCTCGACCATGAACTGGTGTGGTTCACCTGTACCGTGCGTGACAGTGGCATCGGGATTTCCACCGAGCGCCTGGAGTTGATGTTCGATGCATTCCAGCAAGCCGACAGTTCCATTTCAAGACGTTACGGCGGCACCGGCCTGGGACTGCCCATCGCCCGTACCCTCGCTGAACGCATGGGCGGCACCCTGCGCGCCCAGAGCGAAGAAGGCCGTGGCTCGTTGTTCACCCTGGAAATTCCCCTGGCCATTGATCAGCAGAGCTTGCCGACCATCGCTACCGACGCCGACGGCAAAGGCAGCGCCGGCGATGGCCGCCATGTCCTGCTGGTGGAAGATAACCCAGTCAACCGCACCGTGGTCGAAGCCATGCTGCGCAGCCTGGGCTTCGCAGTGAGCATTGCCACCGACGGCGCCGAGGCGATCCGTAGCGCCGAAAGCCTGATTTTCACGGCGATCCTGATGGATTGCCGGCTGCCGCTGATCGATGGCTACGAAGCCACCCGGCAGATTCGCCAATTGCCGGGGTGCGCTGACCTGCCGATCATCGCCCTGACCGCCAACGCCTTGCAGGGTGACCGTGAAGCCTGTCTTGCAGCCGGAATGAACGATTACCTGGCCAAGCCGTTCAAACGCACGGATTTGCAGCAAATACTGCAACGTTGGGTGCAATAGCGCCGCGCCATCAGCCAACTCCGACTGGCGTGAAAGGCGAAAGTGCGGCAGTCTTAGGCACCCGAACGGGCCCATAAACAGACCCGGTTTAAAATTTCAGTGAACAAGTGTACATTCAGTGCCTTGCCGCTGTGACTTTCACTACAACGCAATAGTCTATGTGTAGGCTGCCGACATGAGGCATGAACGCTTCATTCGGTTCGGGAAGATTTGCCCTACCCTGCCGCATGGGATTATTGAGGAGCTCGCATGACCAAACAAAACGCCTTTACTCGGGAAGACCTGCTGCGCTGCAGTCGCGGTGAGCTGTTCGGCCCAGGTAACGCGCAACTGCCCGCCCCGAACATGCTGATGGTGGATCGAATCACCCATATCAGCGAAGAAGGTGGCAAGTACGGCAAAGGTGAATTGGTCGCCGAGCTGGATATCACCCCGGACCTGTGGTTCTTCGCCTGCCATTTCGAAGGTGACCCGGTGATGCCAGGCTGCCTGGGCCTTGACGCCATGTGGCAACTGGTTGGCTTCTACCTGGGCTGGCAAGGCCTGCCGGGTCGCGGTCGCGCCCTGGGGTCAGGCGAAGTGAAATTCTTTGGCCAGGTCTTGCCGACCGCCAAGAAAGTCACCTACAACATTCAAATCAAGCGCGTCCTCAAGGGCAAGCTGAACCTGGCTATCGCTGACGGTTCGGTGACTGTCGACGGTCGCGAGATCTATACTGCCGAAGGCCTTCGAGTCGGCGTATTCACTTCCACTGACAACTTTTAAGGGTTATCCGCATGCGCCGCGTCGTTATCACTGGTCTGGGCATCGTTTCTTGCCTGGGCAATGACAAAGAGACCGTCACCGCTAACCTGCGTGCAAGTCGCCCTGGCATCCGCTTCAACCCGGAATATGCCGAAATGGGTCTGCGTAGCCAGGTTTCCGGCTCCATCGACCTGCCCCTCGAAGAACTGATCGATCGCAAGATCTATCGCTTCGTCGGCCACGCAGCCGCCTACGCCTACCTGGCGATGAAAGACGCGATCGCCGACTCCGGCCTGAGCGAAGATCAGGTATCCAACGTACGCACCGGCCTGATCGCTGGCTCCGGCGGCGCATCGACCCTCAACCAGATGGAAGCGCTGGACATCCTGCGCGAAAAAGGCGTGAAGCGCGTTGGCCCGTACCGTGTTACGCGGACCATGGGCAGTACCGTTTCGGCCTGCCTGGCCACGCCATTTGCAATCAAGGGCGTGAACTACTCGATCTCCTCCGCCTGCGCCACCAGTGCTCACTGCATCGGGACTGCCGTTGAGCAGATCCAGCTGGGCAAGCAGGACATCGTGTTCGCCGGCGGCGGTGAAGAAGAGCATTGGAGCCAATCGTTCCTGTTCGACGCCATGGGTGCACTGTCCACCCAGTACAACGAAACCCCGGAAAAGGCCTCCCGCGCCTACGACGCCAAGCGTGACGGTTTCGTCATTGCCGGCGGTGGTGGCATGGTGGTGGTCGAGGAGCTGGAACACGCTCTGGCCCGTGGTGCCAAGATCTACGCGGAAATCGTTGGCTACGGCGCGACGTCCGATGGCTACGACATGGTTGCACCAAGCGGTGAAGGCGCCATCCGCTGCATGCAAATGGCAATGTCTACCGTTGACACCCCAATCGACTACCTGAATACCCACGGCACGTCGACTCCGGTCGGTGACGCCAAGGAAATGGAAGGCGTGCGTGCGGTTTTCGGCGACAAGGCCCCGGCCATCAGCTCTACCAAGAGCCTGTCCGGTCACTCCCTGGGCGCCGCTGGCGTTCACGAAGCGATCTACTGCCTGCTGATGATGGAAGGCAACTTCATGGCCGGCTCGGCCAACATCGACGAGATTGATCCGGTTGTGGCTGATATGCCAATCCTGACCAAGACCGTTGAAAACGCCAAGATCGACACCGTGATGAGCAACAGCTTCGGCTTTGGTGGCACTAACGCTACCCTGGTGCTGAAACGCTGGCAGGGTAAATAAACCTCGCAGGTTGATCATATGAAAAGCCCCGACTGGTTCGGGGCTTTTTTGTGGGTCACTGAATTTGAGATCGTGCTGCGCTACACAGAAAACCGCGCCACCATCGAATTCAAATCCACCGCCAACCGCGACAACTCCTGGCTCGCCGCACTCGCCTGATTCGCCCCCTCGATGTCTGATGCGCCAGATCGCGAACGTTCATCAAATTGCGATCCACTTCCCGCGCCACTGCCGCCTGTTGCTCAGACGCACTGGCAATCACCAGGTTACGCTCATTGATGAGGGTAAACGCCGAGGCAATTTCCTCCAGCGCCGTGCCCGCCGAGGTCACACAGCTGAGTTCTTCAGAGGCCGACGCCAACTGGTTGGAAGACGCGGAGATACGCCGGATGGTGTCGCGCAAGTTCTCCTGCATGCCCTTGAGCGCCCGCTGCAAGCGCGCCGGCTCGTCGCGGCCACTCACGCCGACCTCACCGGTCAAGTCTCCGCTGGCCACGCCCTGGGCGACTTTCAACGACTACGCCAACGGCTGCACGATACTGCGTGTCAGCAAAACCGCCCAGGGCAAACACCATCAACGCCAACACACCAAAACCCAATCCTGCACGCGGGGGATATTCAGACGTCTGATACTCATGCCTTGGCTCCTTCCAAACGCGCTGCATCCATTTGCAGCCGGCTCCTGAAAGGAATCGGCCGATTACGGCCATTGCGCAAGACCACAACGTGATATCAACGTGCTCCGCCATCGCGGCTCGCTTTAGGCAAGACGGCAAGAAAGTTGTCACGCGCGACTTTTTTGGCAACCTCCTCAGGCAACGCATCTAGAAAAGGGTCAAAGCGGCGCATTTCCTTACCCAGCTTGTTGAAACGCCCGACTACATCCGAGCCCACCATAAACCGATCTGGAAAGCGCCTCACCAGCGCTACCCACTCCGAGCGTGGCTGACCTGCGTCGTCCAGTAGATACGGCGTGAGCATGCTCCAGGACAAGTCGATATACAGGTTGGGGTAGGCCTCCAGCATGCGGCTCAACGCGGGCAACAAAAAGTCCATCTGCACCTGATGCCGGTGGATTTCCTTGCTGGTGCCGGCATGGGCCCAGATAAAGCGGGTGTGCGGATGGTTGCGCAGCGGCTCCTCGACCTCGGCGAGATACAGCGGGTTACGCTCGCGTTTGGAGGTGATATTGGAGTGCAGCATCACCGGCAGGTCGTTTTCCGCGGCGAGGTGATAGATGCGTGTCATGGCTTCGTTATTCGCGCGCGGCGTGTCACCCGCCGTGATGGCTGTGAGGTCGTCATGGCGCGTGAAGACTTCGCCGATGCCCTGCCAAAGCCCTGGGTTGAGGTCGAGCATGCGCTGGATATGGGCGTCTGAATTCTTGTCGTTGGGATTGAAGCCGGACAGGAACGGATGAAAGTGCTGGCGCTGCTCTGGGGTCAGTTTGTTGACGGCTGCCGCGACGATCACGTCGGTGGCGCTGTACCAATAGGCATCGGCGTCATCACCGGCGTAGTAGCGTGGGCGTTTGGGCTCGTCTTCGTGCCATTTCTTCGCGACCGGTATGCCGGAAATCATCACATGCTCAATGCGGTTGTCGGCCATCGCCTTGAGCAGCTTGTCCATGCCCGCGGTTTCCTGGAAGAAATCCACGTAATGCAGGTGCGCGTCGCTGTAGGCATAGTCGCGAGCCTGCACGGCAAGGCTACTGGCGGCGAGCCACAAGGCAAGGGTCAGGCGAGTCCAGGGCACGGTAAAACCTCGATTAGGGCTGATACGGGTAGACCTTGCGCGCCATGCCAGGTTCATCCAGCAAAAAACGCGGAACACCGAAGTGCCCGCATGCTCTATAACTGCATGACCTTCATCCTGCCACCCTGTGAGGTTTGCCATGCCTGTTACCGTGAATACCCTGAACCAGGACAACTTTCGCCATAGCGTCAATATCAACAACCATGAGTTGTTTACTGACCTGCCCAAAAGCCTGGGCGGCGACGATTCGGCGCCCTCCCCCCATGACTACTTCGACGCGGCACTGGCGTCGTGCAAGGCCTTGACCGTCAGGCTTTATGCCCAGAAAAAAGACATCCCGCTGACCGGCGTGACCGTGGAAGTCACCCACGACGCCACCGAAGAGCAAAAGGGCAAATACAAGCTCAACGTCAAGCTGACGCTAAAGGGCGTACTCACCGACGAACAACGCGATGAGCTGCATCGCGTGGCTGATCGCTGCCCGGTGCACAAGTTGATGACTACCGCCGAGGTCAGCATCGAGACCCAATTGTCGGAAGGCGCCTTCAGCCAATAGCGGCAACATCCTACCGAGCGGGTTATGCTCAGAAGCATCCAACCCGCTCAGACTGGGATGCACCATGACCACCCTCACCGTGATTCGCCCTCGCCCCGAAGATGTCGAAGGCCAACCGATCCTGCGCCCTTTGCCATCGCGAGAATGCCGCAGCGTTGGGCCTTTTGTGTTTTTCGACCATATGCTGCTCACCCGCTACACGCCGGGCGATGGCATGAACATCCGCCAGCACCCGCATATCGGGCTGTCGACCCTCACTTATCTGTTCGACGGTGCACTGCAGCATAAGGACAGCCTGGGCTCGGACCAAGTGGTGCAGGCCGGCGATGTCAGCTGGATGACTGCCGGCAGTGCGATTGCCCACGTTGAGCGCACGCCAGAGGCGCTCAAGGCCAGCGGTTTCAGCCTGCATGGGCTGCAAGTCTGGCTGGCATCACCAAAGGACCACGAAACGGGGCCGGGACATTACAGCCATCACCCGGCAGCGAGCTTGCCGGTGAGTGACAACCTCGGCGTGCAGATCCGCCTGATTGCGGGTGATGGGTTCTGCCTCAAGTCGCCGGTGCCGGTGCTATCGCCCACGCTGTATGCAGAGGTGCGCATGCAACCCGCCACGACGCTGCTGATTCCTGATGAGCATGAGGAACGCGCGGTGTATGTGCTGGAGGGTGAAGCGCAGTTGGATGGTGAGGTGTTGGAGGTGCACAGCCTGGTAGTGTTGCCGACCGGGCAGGAAATGACGTTGTGTGCCGAGAGTGACTGCCATCTGGTGGTATTTGGCGGCGCGGCGCTGGATGGGCCACGGCGGATCAATTGGAATTTTGTGGCGAGTGACCCCTCAAGAATCGAACAGGCGCGGCAGCGCTGGGCGGCTGGGGATTGGCCGACGGTGCCGGGTGAGTCTGAGAGAATTGAGTTGCCGGTGAGATAGCATTCGCGAGCAAGCCCGCACACATTCGACCGCGTTTACCCTGTAGGAATGCGCTCGAATGTGGGAGCGGGCTTGCTCGCGATGAGGCCCGAACAAGCGCTAGGGATTTAGCCCTTGAACACTTCATCCAACAAGTTATGCATCGACTGAAAGGCCCGCGCAGCGGTCTTCGCGTCGTACATCATCGTGCCCGGCACATTCGCATGCGGGTCAGTGAAGGAATGTACCGCGCCGCCGTAGCTCAGCAACTGCCAATCCACACCCGCCGCGCTCATTTCATCTTCAAACGCCGGCAGTTGCTCTTTCGGCACCAACGGGTCGCAAGCACCGTGCAGCACCAGCACTGAACCCTTGATGTTCTTCGCATCCGCCGGATTCGGCGTGTCGAGGGTGCCGTGGAACGATACCGCCGCCTTCAACGGCGCACCGGTGCGCGCCAGCTCCAGGGAGCAGCAACCGCCAAAGCAGAACCCAAAGGTTGCCAACCTGGAGGTATCAACCTTCGCTTCGGCCTGGCCTTGCAACTGCTCGAAGGCCGCCTGCATACGCTGGGTCAGCAACGGGCGGTCATTCTTCAACGGCATCATCGCTGCGCCGGCTTCATCGCCATTCGACGGACGCACGGTTTGCCCGTACAGGTCGGCGATGAGCACCACGTAGCCCTTGCTGGCCACGCTTTTGGCGATCTCTTCGGCACCCGCACTCACACCCATCCAGTTCGGCGCCATCAGCAGGCCCGGCAACGGGCCTTTGTGGCTGGCATCGAACGCCAGGCGGCTTTCATAAGACTGGCCATCAATCTGATAGACCACGGAACGCACAGTGACTTGGCTCATCATTTACTCCAGTTGAGATGCACTAGAACGAAAAAACCCGCCGAGGCGGGTTTTCTCTACAACGGTGTCAAACCGACAGTTCAACCAACAGCTTGTTCAGGCGGCGCACATAGGCGGCCGGGTCTTTCAGGCTGTCGCCAGCAGCCAGGGCCGCTTGGTCGAAGAGGATGTGCGACAGGTCGCCAAAACGCTCTTCGTTCTGCTCGGCGTCGAGCTTCCCGATCAGCGGGTGAGCCGGGTTGAATTCGAAGATCGGCTTGGAATCCGGAACCTTTTGCCCGCTGGCTTCGAGGATCTGACGCATCTGCATGCCCAGGTCCGCTTCGCCGATGGCCAGGATCGCCGGGGAATCGGTCAGACGGTGGGAAACCCGCACTTCGCTGACAGCCTCGCCCAGGGACGCCTTGATCCGCTCAACCAGGCCTTCTTTGGCCTTGGCGACTTCTTCGGCTTCTTTCTTCTCTTCTTCGGAGTCCAGGTTACCCAGGTCCAGGTCACCACGGGCCACGTCGACAAAGGACTTGCCGTCGAAGTCGCTGAGGTAGCTCATCAGCCACTCATCGATACGGTCGGTCAGCAGCAGCACTTCGATGCCTTTCTTGCGGAAGACTTCCAGGTGCGGGCTGTTCTTGACCTGAGCGTAGGTTTCGCCGGTCAGGTAGTAGATCTTGTCCTGACCTTCCTTGGCACGTGCCAGGTACTCGGCCAGCGACACAACTTGCTCGCCGCCCTCTTCATGAGTCGAGGCAAAACGCAGCAGGCCGGCGATTTTTTCCTTGTTGGCGAAATCTTCAGCAGGGCCTTCTTTCATGACCTGGCCGAAGTTTTTCCAGAAGCCTTTGTATTGCTCAGGCTCGTTCTTCGCCAGTTTTTCCAGCATGTCGAGCACGCGCTTGGTCAGCGCCGACTTCATGGAGTCGATGATCGGGTCTTTCTGCAGGATTTCACGCGACACGTTCAGCGACAGGTCGTTGGAGTCGACCACGCCTTTGATAAAGCGCAGGTACAGCGGCAGGAAGGATTCCGCCTGGTCCATCACGAACACGCGCTGCACGTAGAGCTTGAGGCCCTTCGGCGCTTCACGCTGGTACAGGTCGAACGGAGCACGGGCCGGCACGTAGAGCAGCGAGCTGTATTCCAGCTTGCCTTCGACCTTGTTGTGGCTCCAGCTCAGCGGGTTTTCGTAGTCGTGACCGATGTGCTTATAGAACTCCTGGTATTCCTCGTCCTTGATCTCGGTACGCGGACGGGTCCACAGCGCGCTGGCGCGGTTGACCACTTCCCATTCCTGGGCCGGCGCTTCTTCGCCTTCGGCAGCAGCCTGTTCTTTAGGCAGTTCGATGGGCAAAGCGATGTGGTCGGAGTACTTCTTGATAATGTTGCGCAGGCGCCAGCCATCGGCGAACTCGTCTTCACCGTCTTTGAGGTGCAGCACGATACGCGTGCCACGGTCGGCCTTATCGATGGTAGCGATTTCGAACTCGCCCTCACCTTTGGATGACCAGTGCACGCCTTCACCAGCGGCAAGGCCGGCACGGCGGCTGAACACTTCAACTTTATCGGCAACGATAAAGGCCGAGTAGAAGCCCACACCGAACTGGCCGATCAGGTGCGAATCTTTTTTCTGGTCGCCCGACAGATTCTTCATGAAATCAGCGGTACCGGATTTGGCGATGGTACCCAAGTGGGTAATCGCGTCTTCACGGCTCATGCCGATGCCGTTGTCTTCGAGGGTGACGGTCTTGGCGTCCTTGTCGAAGCTCACACGGATTTTCAGTTCGGCGCCACCTTCAAGCAACTCCGGCTTGGACAGGGCTTCGAAACGTAATTTGTCGACAGCGTCAGAGGCGTTCGAGATCAATTCGCGAAGGAAGATTTCCTTGTTGGAATACAGCGAATGGATCATGAG
Organism: Pseudomonas sp. EA_65y_Pfl1_P113; assembly: GCF_963970525.1. NCBI lineage: Bacteria > Pseudomonadati > Pseudomonadota > Gammaproteobacteria > Pseudomonadales > Pseudomonadaceae > Pseudomonas > Pseudomonas sp. EA_65y_Pfl1_P113. The sequence goes on along the minus strand of NZ_CAXAQM010000003.1, from coordinate 223,327 downwards.
GTGCAGCAGTTGCTTCACCTCGGTCTGGAAGCCCAGGGTTTCCTTTTGAGTTTCCACACTCATGGTCATCAAACTCCAATTGGATGGTAGTGGCCGCGCCCTTGAGGGTTGGCGGCGGGTTGTCATCAAAGTTGGGGGCTAAGACCAGGATTTCAAGGGCAGCTCTGTTACTCGATTTTGAAATGCGCACGAGCGGTGGCGATGGGCTCGGCCGCGATGCTTTGCCAGGCGGTGATCGCCACGTTTGCCACTCGTCGGCCTTGGCGCCACACCTGGCATTTGGCGTAAGTGTCGCGAAACTGCCCGGCGCGCAGGTAATCCAGGGAAAAATCGATGATTTTCGGGATGCCTGGCGTACCGGTAAACACCAGTAGGTGCAGCGCCGCCGACAGTTCCATAAAGCCCGCGATCACCCCACCGTGCAGCGCCGGCAATATCGGGTTACCAATATTGTCCTTGCTGGCCGGCAGCCGAAACAGCAATTCATCTCCAAGCCGGGTGCATTCGATGCCGATCAGTTTGGCGTAAGGGATCAGGTTGAGCAGCGCCTCGTAATCGCCGCGCGCATGGGCCTGCTCCAGGCGGGTCTTGAAACGGTGCGTCATGCCTGTTCTCCCTTGAGCGTACTGCCCAGCCCTTGCGTGCCTTTGAGGCGCTTGCCCATGCGCATGAACGTACCCACCACATGGGCGATGGGTTGTTGAGCGTCATCCTGATAGGCGAAGCCACGGGTGAAGATCACGTCGGTGGTCACTCGATAGCATTGGGCGAAGCCATACACCGGTTTATGTGGCGCGGCGGGATGCATGTAATCGACCCGCAGGTCGAGGGTCGGGCACACCTCGAATTCCGGCAATACACACAGGGTGGCCATGCCGCAGGCCGTGTCCATCAAGGAGGTCAGCGCGCCGCCGTGGATCACGCCGGTAGTGGGGTTTCCTACCAGATGCGCGGCGTAGGGCATGACAAGTGTGACGCCCTGCGCGTCGGCATGATGGGCGGTAATGCCCAACACCTGACAATGGCGCAAGGCCGATACAAAGCGTGTCGCACGCGCTAGCAGGGGATTTTCGGTCATCGTGTCTGGACTCTTATTTGTATGGATTCGCAATATCGGTGGCGCGTATGGAAGTTCCTAGGTGACTGTTTTTATATATCTTCGTAACAAAAGGAACTAATGCTGAACCGCCATGCTCGAAAGGCCAGTAGATATCTTCAATAAGGAGAAACACCCAATGCGCAAGACTTTAGCTATTTCCATGATGCTGGCCGCTGCCCTCGGTCTCGCTGCCTGCGACAAGAAATCCGAAGACAAAGCCCAAGACGCCGCAGCACATTCCGAGCAAGCTCAGAAAGACATGGCGAAGGCTCAGGATAAAGTGAACGACGCCGCGAAAGAAAATGCCGATGCTGCCAAAGCTCAGGCTGAATCGAACGACGCCGCCGCAAAAGAAGCAGCACCTGCTACCCCTGCCACCGGTTCTTGAGACCGCGGCTTGAAATAGCTTTGCTGCAAGAAGAAAGCCCGCTTAGATAGCGGGCTTTCTTTTGTCTGGCATTTAGAGTTGACGGTTTAACTAAATCGTCTCTTTAACCACTTCCGGCAACGGCGTATCGGTCTGCGTATACACCATCACTTGCAGTACGTCGGAATGAAACTCCCGGCGATACAACACCAGCACCACTCCACTGCTCATCAACATGAACAACCAGGGGCTGACAAACCACGCGAGCATGGTCATGCCGAAGTAATAAGCGCGAAGACCAAAGTTGAACTGGTTGGCGGCCATGGAGATCACCCGTGCCGCGCGCAGGGCAAATGCATTGCGCTCCTGCTCCGACACGTGCCGCTCGCCGATCATCGGTGCCGAGCCCACCAGCACCGCCGCGAAGTTGTATTGGCGCATGCACCAGCTGAACGTGAAAAACGCATAGACGAATACCAGCGCCAGGCATAGCAGCTTGATCTCTGACATGCCTTGGGAGGCCTGCTGCACCATGGGGATGTCCGCCAACAGCGACACCGCGCGCTCCGAGGCGCCGAGCACGGTGAGAATACCGGCCAGGATAATCAAGGTACTGGAGGCGAAGAACGAGGCGTTGCGTTCCAGGTTGCCGATCACACTGGCATCGGCGATGCGGTTGTCGCGCAACAGCATGCGGCGCATCCAGTCTTCGCGATACAGATGCAGCACGCTGGCGAGGCACGCGGTGTCCCGGGCTTTCCAGGTGGCATAGCGGGTGTAACCCCCCCAGCAGAGGACGAACCAGAGGGCGGCAAGCAGGTGGATCTGATTGGTTTCGACGAACGACATGTGGGTCCTGTTACACGGTGGTGTGGATGTTCACGCAGTCTAAAATGTGGGGGCGGGCTTGCTCGCTCCCATATTTACTGCGCTCCAACTTTAGAAGGTTGTTGTCTCATAAGCATAAAAAATGCCCCGTATCGATTGATACGGGGCATTTCAGTACTGCGCGAGCGTGGGTTATGCGATGGCTTCGCTACGCTTGCCGAGCATACGGTCAACCACCACCGCAACCCCCAGGGTCATCACCGAAGGCACCAGCCACGCCAGGCCCTGCTCGCTCAAGGGCAAATTTGCAAACTGCGACGGCAACCAACCCGCCAGGCCCGCACCCTTGAGCGCATCGATGCAGCCAAAGATGAACGACACCAACATCACCGGTCCAACGATACGGCCCTGCTCCTGCCAGAAGTCTTTGCAGAAGCTCAGCGCAACCAGCACGATGCACGGCGGATAGATCGCGGTGAGTACCGGGATCGAGAAGGCAATCAGCTTGGTCAGGCCCAGGTTGGACACGAACAGCGAGAACAGCGCCAGGATCACCACTAGGGTCTTGTAGGACAGCGGCAAGACGCGGCTGAAGTACTCGGCGCAGGCACAGGTGAGGCCAACAGCCGTGACCAGGCACGCCAGGGAGATCAGCACAGCCAGGAAGCCGCTGCCCAGGGAGCCAAATGTGTGTTGCACATAGGCGTGTAATACGGCGGCGCCATTGGCAGCACCGGCGGCGACTTCATGACTGCCCGAACCAAGGCGGAACAGGCTGACATACACCAGCGCCAAGCCCACACCGGCGATCAAGCCGGCGATGATTGCGTAGCGGGTGATCAGCTTTGGCGACTCCACGCCACGGGAGCGAATGGCGTTGACGATCACGATGCCGAACACCAGGGCGCCCAGGGTATCCATGGTCAGGTAGCCGTTGATGAAGCCTTGTGAGAACGGCGCAGCCACGTATTCCGGGGTAGCGACACCCACGTCACCGGCCGGCAAGGCAAACGCGGCGATGCCGAGGATGGCCAACGCAATGATCTTCAGCGGTGCGAGGAATCGACCCACGGTGTCCAGCAGTCGGCCTGGGTACAGGGAGACAAAGAACACCACCAGGAAATACACCGAGCTGTAGAGGAACAGCGCCAACGGGCTTTCGCCGGTCAGCGGTGCCAGGCCCACCTCAAAGGATACGGTCGCGGTACGCGGCGTGGCGAACAGCGGCCCTACCGCCAGATACGCCGCCGCCGCCAGCAGGCCACCGGCAATCTTGCCGATCGGGCTGCTCAACGCGTCCATACCGCCGCCAACCTTGGCCAGCGCGATCACGGTGACCACCGGCAAACCCACCGCGGTGATCAAAAAGCCCAGCGCTGCCATCCAAACGTGAGGTCCGGACTGCAAACCCACAATAGGCGGGAAGATGATGTTGCCGGCGCCCACGAACAGGGCAAAGGTCATAAAACCCAGCGCCAGGATGTCCTGGCCTTTCAACACTTTCATTTGAGGAAATACCACACTACTGAATCGGAATTTAGAGAGGGATTCCCTATGGATGAGGGAAATACTGCCGGCCCTTATGGGAGCCGACCGGTCTAGCGCGCGGCTTCCTTTTGGGATGCGGGCGCATAAAGAGGCGGCTAGGGTACAGAATTGGGCTGACAAACGCACTGTTGCGGGGCGGACTGTCCGATAAGCGACAGTTCCATGTCGCATTCTCGTAAGAGCAGCAACAAGAGGCAAGCTTCAAGCGGCAAGAAGCACCGCATGCTTCTCTCTTACAGCTTAAAGCTTGCCGCTTATAGCTGCCTTTAAACGCACAAAGGCCACCCGAAGGTGGCCTTTGTGTGGGTAAAGCGTCAGCTAAGCGCGAGGCTTATTTGACAGCCCAACCCGTCAGCTCGGACAAAGCCTTGCCGATGTCTGCCAGCGAACGCACGGTTTTAACGCCTGCGTCTTCCAGGGCAGCAAACTTCTCGTCTGCAGTGCCCTTGCCGCCAGAGATGATTGCGCCAGCATGGCCCATGCGCTTGCCAGCAGGGGCAGTCACACCAGCGATGTAGGAAACAACCGGCTTGGTCACGTGTGCCTTGATGTAGGCAGCCGCTTCTTCTTCAGCCGAACCGCCGATCTCACCGATCATGACGATCGCTTCGGTCTTCGGGTCTTCCTGGAACAGCTTCAGGATGTCGATGAAGTTGGAGCCTGGGATCGGGTCACCGCCGATGCCGACGCAAGTCGACTGACCGAAACCGGCGTCAGTGGTCTGCTTAACAGCTTCGTAGGTCAGGGTGCCGGAACGGGAAACGATACCGACTTTGCCTGGCAAGTGAATGTGTCCTGGCATGATGCCGATCTTGCATTCGCCTGGGGTGATCACGCCTGGGCAGTTAGGGCCGATCAGGGTAACACCCAGCTCGTCGCACTTAACTTTAGCGTCCAGCATGTCCAGGGTAGGAATGCCTTCGGTGATGCAAACGATCAGCTTGATGCCGCCGAAGGCTGCTTCCAGGATGGAGTCCTTGCAGAAAGGAGCTGGAACGTAGATCACGCTGGCGGTAGCGCCAGTGGTTTCTACAGCTTCTTTCACGGTGTTGAACACTGGCAGACCCAGGTGCTCGGTACCGCCTTTACCAGGAGTAACGCCACCCACCATCTTGGTGCCGTATTCGATGGCTTGCTGGGTATGGAAACTACCTTGCGAACCGGTAATACCCTGGCAGATAACTTTGGTGTCTTTATTGATCAGGACGCTCATTATTTGCCCTCCGCAGCTTTGACAACTTGTTGAGCAGCGTCGGTCAGGCTGGTAGCCGCGATAATGTTCAAACCGCTTTCTGCCAGTACTTTAGCGCCCAGTTCAGCGTTGTTACCTTCAAGGCGAACAACAACCGGGATTTTAACGCCGACTTCTTTCACTGCACCGATGATGCCTTCGGCAATCATGTCGCAACGAACGATGCCGCCGAAGATGTTGACCAGTACTGCAGCGACGTTGGCGTCGGACAGGATGATCTTGAAGGCTTCGGTCACGCGTTCTTTGGTAGCACCACCGCCTACGTCGAGGAAGTTGGCTGGTTTGCCGCCATGCAGGTTGACGATGTCCATGGTACCCATGGCCAGGCCAGCACCGTTGACCATGCAACCGATGTTACCTTCCAGCGCTACGTAGTTCAGTTCGAACTTGGCAGCGTGCGCTTCGCGCGGATCGTCTTGCGACGGATCGTGGAAAGTCTTCAGCTTAGGCTGACGGTACATGGCATTGGCGTCGATGTTGATCTTGGCGTCCAGGCAGTGCAGATCGCCGTCAGCCTTGATCACCAGCGGGTTCACTTCCAGCAGGGCCAGATCGTGATCCTGGAACAGTTTGGCCAGACCCACAAAGATCTTGGCGAACTGGGCAACTTGCTTGCCTTCCAGGCCCAGCTGGAATGCCAACTCGCGACCCTGGAATGGCTGAGCGCCAACCAGTGGATCGATAGTGGCTTTCAGAATTTTTTCTGGGGTTTCGTGAGCGATTTTCTCGATGTCCACGCCACCTTCGGTGGAAGCCATGAACACGATGCGACGGCTCGAACGGTCAACGACAGCGCCCAGGTACAGCTCTTTAGCGATATCAGTGCACGATTCAACCAGGATCTTGGTGACTGGCTGGCCATTGGCATCAGTCTGGTAAGTCACCAGACGCTTGCCCAGCCACTGCTGTGCGAAGGCTTTGGCGTCTTCTTTGCTGCGAACCAGCTTAACGCCGCCCGCTTTACCGCGACCACCAGCGTGGACCTGGGCTTTGACAACCCACTCGGTGCCGCCGATTTTGTCGCACGCTTCCGCTGCTGCTTCCGGGGTGTCTACTGCGTAGCCCTTGGATACTGGCAGGCCGTATTCAGCGAACAGCTGCTTACCCTGATACTCGTGAAGATTCATGCTTTTTACCGTCTTCGTTAGGTACTGCGCATTCGGCGCTGCGCTCATTATGAGTGCCGCGCCACCTGTGACTGCTGCTTGCGCAACTTGCGGGGCTCAGGGCCCGTAAAGCTGCGCAAGACTGCGTCCAGCGGATATTCCGCGGTGAGTCTTGCGCGCAAGGCTCACGACGGGCAACTCCGCCGTGGTTTCTTATTATCTCGCTTAGCGCTTCTTGCGGTTGGCGATGTGGATGGCGCCGCCATTCACCGCCAACGCTGCTTCGTGCAACGCTTCGGACAGGGTCGGATGGGAGAAGACCATCATGCCCAGGTCCTCGGCACTGGTGCCGAATTCCATACCGATCGCGCCTTGCTGAACCAGTTCTGCAGCGCTTGGGCCAATCACGTGGACGCCCAATACGCGGTCAGTCTTGGCATCAGCGATGACTTTGACAAAACCACCGGTGTCGTTGGCTGCCATGGCACGGCCAGATGCAGCAAACGGGAAGGTGCCGACGTTAACTTCAACGCCTTCAGCTTTCAACTGCTGTTCGTTCTTGCCGACCCATGCAATTTCCGGGTGGGTGTAGATAACCGATGGGACCAGGTCGTAGTTCATCTGGGTCTTGTGACCCTTGATGCGCTCGACAACCATAATGCCTTCTTCGGAAGCCTTGTGCGCGAGCATCATGCCGCGAACCACGTCACCGATGGCGTACACGCCAGGCACGGTGGTAGCGCAGTGATCGTCAACGTGGATGAAGCCACGTTCGTCGATGTTCACGCCGCTGTCAGCTGCCAGCAGGTCAGTGGTCACTGGACGGCGACCAACGGCTACGATCAGCTTGTCGAATGTGATGGTCTGCTCGCCTTCTTTATCGGTGTAGGTCACAACGACTTCTTCGCCGTTGACCTTGGAACCGGTAACACGGGCGCCCAGTTTGATGTCCAGACCTTGCTTGGTCAGGGTTTTCAGGGCTTCTTTGGACACCGCGGTGTCGGCAGCCAGCAGGAACGTGTCCAGGGCTTCCAGCACGGTGACGTCGGAACCCAAACGGGACCATACCGAACCCAGTTCCAGGCCGATCACGCCAGCGCCGATCACGCCCAGACGCTTAGGAATCGATTGGAACTCCAGGGCGCCGGTCGAATCAACGATCACGTTCTGGTCAACTGGAGCAGGCGGGATGTCGATTGGGCGCGAACCTGGGGCCAGGATCACGTTCTCGGCTTCGATGACTTCAACCGAGCCGTCTGGCTTGGTGATTTCAACTTTCTTGCCGGCCAGCAACTTGCCGTGACCTTGCAGGGAAGTCACGCCGTTGGCCTTGAACAAGGTGGCAACGCCGGAAGTCAGGCCTTTAACGATGTTGGCTTTACGGCCGATCATCGCTGGCACGTCCATGGTCACGCCAGCGTGGTTAATGCCGTGGATCGCGAAACCGTCTTGGGCTTCGTGGAATTTCCAGGAGCTGTCCAGCAGCGCCTTGGAAGGAATGCAACCAACGTTCAGGCAAGTACCGCCCAATGCCAGTTTGCCTTCCTTGTCGGTGTATTTTTCGATGCAAGCAGTCGAGAGGCCCAGTTGTGCGGCCTTGATGGCGGCAACATAGCCGCCAGGACCTGCACCAATCACTACAACGTCAAATTTCTGTGTCATAAAAAGGTTCCCTTTTTAGCTGCAAGCTACAAGCTGCACGCCGCAAGTTGAAAGCACCGTTCGCCGCTTTGGGCTTGGCGCTTTCAGCTTGCGACTTGCAGCTGCTTTTTAGATATCCAGAAGCAGACGAGCTGGGTCTTCCAGCAGGTTTTTGATGGTCACCAGGAAAGTCACGGCTTCTTTACCATCGATCAGGCGGTGATCGTAAGACAGTGCCAGGTACATCATCGGGCGGATCACGACTTGGCCGTTGATGGCCATCGGGCGCTGGATGATGTTGTGCATGCCCAGGATCGCGGCTTGTGGCGGGTTGACGATCGGCGTCGACATCATCGAACCGAAGGTACCACCGTTAGTGATGGTGAACGTACCGCCGGTCATCTCGTCGATGGTCAGTTTGCCGTCACGGGCTTTCTTGCCGAAGCCTGCGATGCCGCCTTCGATTTCAGCCAGGCTCATCAGCTCAGCGTTACGCAGTACTGGAACTACCAGGCCACGGTCGCTGGACACGGCAACGCCGATGTCTGCATAGCCGTGGTAAACGATGTCGGTACCATCGATCGAAGCGTTGACTGCCGGGTAGCGTTTCAGCGCTTCAGTAGCCGCTTTCACGAAGAACGACATGAAGCCCAGGCGCACGCCGTTGTGGGACTTCTCGAACAGATCCTTGTACTTCGAACGCAGGGCCATGACTTCGGTCATGTCGACTTCGTTGAAGGTAGTCAGCATCGCCATGTTCGACTGTGCTTCAACCAGACGCTTGGCCACGGTGGCCCGTACGCGGGTCATCGGTACGCGCTTCTCGGTGCGGTCGCCAGCGGCGAACACAGGCGCAGCGGCAGCCGGGGCAGCAGCCTTGGCAGGTGCGGCAGCTGGAGCGTTTTTCTTGGCTTCAACTGCAGCCACCACGTCTTCCTTGGTCACACGGCCGTCTTTGCCGGTGCCTTTGATGGACGACAGGTTGATGCCGTTTTCTTCAGCCAGCTGACGGGCAGCCGGTGCAGCGATTGGATCTTCGCCGCCTGCAGCCGGAGCAGCAGCGGGAGCCGAAGCAGCAGCCGGTGCAGCGGCAGCAGGAGCAGCGCTGCCCTCTTCGATCGAGCCCAGCACCTGGTTCGACAGAACGGTAGCGCCTTCTTCGGCAACGATTGCACCCAGTACGCCGTCAGCTTCGGCCAACACTTCCAGAACGACTTTGTCGGTCTCGATGTCGACGATCAGGTCGTCACGCTTTACAGCGTCGCCTGGTTTCTTGTGCCAGGTGGCAACGGTGCCATCGGCAACCGATTCCGGGAATGACGGGGCTTTGATTTCGATAGCCATTATCTGTGGGTCCTTAAAATTCGGTTTCAGTCAGCGCGAAGGCGTTAAACAGTGAAAGCATCTTGCAGCAGTTTTTCCTGCTGCTCGGCGTGCATCGACGCATAACCACACGCAGGTGCAGCAGAAGCGTCACGACCGGCATATTCCAGGCCCAGGGCCTGCTTATGGTTACCGATGCTGCGACGCAAATGATGCTGGCTGCTGTACCAAGCGCCCTGGTTCATCGGTTCTTCCTGGCACCACACAACATTAGTGAGGTTGGTGTAAGGCGCGATGGCCTCCATCAGGTCGTCTTCCGGGAACGGGTAAAGCTGCTCGATACGCACGATGGCGATGTCTTCGCGGCCTTCGGCACGGCGTTTTTCCAGCAGGTCGTAGTAGACCTTGCCGCTGCACAGGACCAGGCGAGTCACTTTCGCCGCGTCCAGCGTGTCGATCTCTGGAATAACGGTCTGGAACGAACCATCCGCCAGATCTTCCAGGGTCGAGATGGCCAATTTATGACGCAGCAGCGACTTCGGTGTCAGTACCACCAGCGGCTTGCGCAGCGGGCGGATCACCTGGCGACGCAGCAAGTGGTAGATCTGGGCCGGGGTAGTCGGCACGCACACCTGGATGTTGTGCTCGGCGCACAGCTGCAGGTAACGCTCCAGACGGGCCGAGGAGTGCTCCGGACCCTGACCTTCATAACCGTGCGGCAGCAGCATGGTCAGACCGCACAGACGGCCCCACTTGTGCTCGCCGCTGGTGATGAACTGGTCGATAACCACCTGGGCACCGTTGGCGAAGTCGCCGAACTGGGCTTCCCAGATCACCAGCGCCTGCGGCATGGTGGTCGAGTAACCGTACTCGAACGCCAGTACGGCTTCTTCGGACAGGAACGAATCGTACAGGTCGAAACGTGGCTGGCCTGCATACAGGTTCTGCAACGGGATATAGGTGCCCGCGTCTTTCTGGTTGTGCAGCACAGCATGACGGTGCGAGAACGTACCACGGCCGATGTCCTGGCCAGTCATGCGGATAGGGTGACCTTCGAACGCCAGGGTCGCGTACGCCATGGTTTCGGCGTAACCCCAGTTGATCGACAGGCCGCCGACTTGCATCTTCTGACGGTCTTCGTAGATCTTCGCAACCTGGCGCTGAACCACGAAACCTTCCGGGATTTCCAGCAGCTTGGCGGACAACTCCTGCAAGGTCTTCAGATCGAACGACGTATCGTGACGCGCAGTCCAGGCGTGGCCCAGGTACGGACGCCAGTCAACGAACAACTCTTTGTTCGGCTCTTTAACCAGGCTTTTTACAACATGCAGACCATTGTCCAGCGCGTTGCGGTATTCATCGACTTTCGCCTGAACACGCGCATCGTCAACCACGCCGGCCTTGGTCAGGCTTTCGGCGTACAGCTCACGGGTAGTGCGCTGCTTGGTGATCTGCTGATACATCAACGGCTGAGTACCACTTGGCTCGTCCGCTTCGTTGTGACCGCGACGGCGGTAGCAAACCAGGTCGATCACCACATCGCGCTTGAACTGCATGCGGTAATCAATGGCCAACTGGGTCACAAACAGCACAGCTTCCGGATCATCGCCATTCACATGGAGGATCGGCGCCTGGATCATCTTGGCAACGTCGGTCGCGTACTCGGTAGAGCGCGCGTCCAGCGGGTTGCTGATGGTGAAGCCAACCTGGTTGTTGATGACGATGTGAACGGTACCGCCGGTCTTGAAGCCGCGGGTCTGCGACATCTGGAACGTTTCCAGGACCACGCCTTGACCGGCGAAAGCCGCGTCACCGTGGATGGAAATCGGCAGAACCTTTTCACCGGTGGTGTCATTACGACGATCCTGGCGAGCACGGACCGAACCCTCGACCACTGGAGAAACAATTTCCAGGTGGGATGGGTTGAAGGCCATGGCCAGGTGAACTTCACCGCCGGTGGTCATCACGTTGGACGAGAAGCCCTGGTGGTATTTAACGTCACCGGAACCCAACTCAACCTTCTTCTTGCCTTCGAACTCGTCGAACAGCTCACGCGGGTTCTTGCCGAAGGTGTTGACCAACACGTTCAAGCGACCACGGTGAGCCATGCCGATCACGATTTCCTTGGTGCCGTAGGAACCCGAACGCTGGATCAACTCGTCGAGCATCGGGATCAGGCTTTCGCCGCCTTCCAGACCGAAACGCTTGGTGCCCGGGTATTTGGTACCCAGGTACTTTTCCAGGCCTTCGGCAGCGGTTACGCGCTCGAGCAGATGGCTGCGGACATCGTCAGACAGCACTGGACGACCACGCACACCTTCCAGACGGTGCTGGAACCAGTGGCGTTGCTCGGAATCGGTGATGTGCGTGAACTCAGCGCCAATGGTGCGGCAATATGTCTGCTGCAACGCTTCGTGAATTTCGCGTAGGCTCGCTTCCTCTTTGCCGATGAACAGGTCGCCGGCACGGAAGGTCGTATCAAGATCGGCATTGGTCAAGCCGTAATGATTGATCGACAGGTCAGCAGGTGCAGGACGCTTCCAGAGCCCCAGCGGATCAAGCTGGGCCGCCTGGTGGCCACGCATCCGGTAGGCCTGGATCAGTCGCAATACCTCAACTTGCTTCTTCTCGTGCTCACTGCTCACGCTGCCGGCGGAAACCGGTTGGGCGCGGCGCTGGTTCTTTGCCAGCAGCACAAACTGATCGCGAATCGTGGCGTGCGATACATCGGTGGCAGCGTTGCCGTCTGAAGACAACGTCTGAAATTTGGTGCGCCATTCTTCTGGCACAGCGTTAGGGTCGTGCAGGTAGAGCTCATAAAGCTCTTCCACATAGGCAGCGTTACCACCTGAAAGATAGCCGCTGTTCCACATGCGCTGCATCACGCTTTCTTGCATGCTTGGTCACCCTCGATTTGGGGACACCACCGGCGAAAACACCGAGTTTGCTTGCGAAAGGCCAAGTGCAGCGACCAAAACAAGCCACTTAGGATCACGCTGATAGTTCGGGTACCAACCCGAATGCCCCTGCTTGTCTCATTTCTTCAAAATAAGAGCCGCGGCTTTGTAAGTCGCTGCTCAAGTTAAAACTACGGCGCCGGTTGAAGCCTGCGCCGTAGCATTTACGGGCACAACGGTCCTGCTTTTACGAAAAACGTCGCTTACACGCCGCTCTGCAGCAGCATGTTACGGATGTGACCAATGGCCTTAGTCGGGTTCAGGCCTTTAGGACATACGTTGACGCAGTTCATGATCCCGCGGCAGCGGAATACGCTGAACGGGTCATCCAGCGAAGCCAGACGCTCGGACGTCTTGGTGTCACGGCTGTCTGCCAGGAAGCGGTACGCTTGCAGCAGGGCAGCTGGACCCAGGAACTTGTCCGGGTTCCACCAGAAGGACGGGCAAGACGTCGAGCAGCAAGCGCACAGGATGCACTCGTACAGACCGTCGAGCTTCTCGCGCTCTTCCGGGGACTGCAGACGCTCGATGGCCGGAGCCGGCGTGTCGTTCTGCAGGAACGGCTTAACTTTCTCGTATTGCTTGTAGAAGATGCTCATATCCACGACCAGGTCACGGATAACCGGCAAACCTGGCAGCGGACGAACGATCAGCTTGTTGCCTTTAACCACGGCAGACAGCGGCGTGATGCACGCCAGGCCGTTTTTGCCGTTGATGTTCATGCCGTCGGAACCGCACACACCTTCACGGCAAGAGCGACGATACGAGAAACCTTCGTCCTGCTCTTTGATCAGCGCCAATACATCCAGCACCATCAGGTCTTTACCACCGGTATCAACCTGGAACTCCTGCATGAACGGCGCAGCGTCCTGATCAGGGTTGTAGCGATAAACACTGACTTTCAACATGGCAGCCACCCTTAGTAAGTCCGAATCTTCGGTTCAAACGTCGGTACCGTCTTCGGCGAGAAGTTCACGGCACGCTTGGTTACGCGCTTGTCACCCGGGAAGTATAGGGTGTGGCACAACCAATTTTCGTCATCGCGATCCTCAAAGTCTTCACGCGCGTGAGCACCACGGGATTCTTTACGAACCTCGGCGGCGATCGCAGTCGCTTCAGCCACTTCCAGCAGGTTTTGCAGCTCAAGGGCTTCGATACGAGCGGTGTTGAACGCCTGGCTCTTATCGTTGATCTTGACGTTGGCGATGCGCACGCGCAGATCGGCCAGTTGGGCAATACCCTTCTGCATGTATTCGCCGGTACGGAATACACCGAAGTAGTTCTGCATGCAGCTTTGCAGCTCGCGACGCAGGGTAGCTACGTCTTCGCCATCCGTGCGCGAGTTCAGCGCATTCAGACGGGCCAGGGCCGCTTCGATGTTGGCGTCGGTCGCGTCATCGTATTCGATGCCGTCGGTCAGCGCTTTTTCGAGGTGCAGGCCGGCAGCACGACCGAATACCACCAGATCGAGCAGCGAGTTACCGCCCAGACGGTTGGCACCGTGTACCGATACGCACGCCACTTCGCCTACGGCGAACAGACCATGAATGATCTCGTCCACGCCTTCAGCGTTCTGGGTGATCGCCTGGCCATGAATGTTGGTCGGCACGCCGCCCATCATATAGTGGCAGGTTGGAACAACCGGAACCGGTGCAACGACCGGGTCAACGTGTGCGAAGGTCTTGGACAGCTCGCAGATGCCTGGCAGACGGCTGTGCAGCACTTCTTCGCCCAGGTGATCGAGCTTGAGCAGTACGTGGTCGCCGTTCGGGCCACAGCCGTTGCCGGCGATGATTTCTTTAACCATCGAACGGGCTACAACGTCACGGCCAGCAAGGTCTTTCGCGTTCGGCGCATAACGTTCCATGAAACGCTCGCCGTGCTTGTTGATCAGGTAACCACCTTCACCACGGCAACCTTCTGTAACCAGTACACCGGCGCCGGCGATGCCGGTCGGGTGGAACTGCCACATTTCGATGTCTTGCACCGGAACACCGGCACGCAGCGCCATGCCAACGCCGTCACCGGTATTGATCAGGGCATTGGTAGTCGAGGCGTAAATACGGCCTGCACCGCCCGTCGCCAGAACAGTAGCCTTGGCACGGATATAGGTGGTTTCACCGGTTTCGATGCAAATGGCGATCACGCCGACGAATGCACCGTCGGCGTTCTTCACCAGGTCAACCGCGTAGTATTCGTTCAGGAACGTGGTGCCGGCTTTCAGGTTGCCCTGATAAAGCGTGTGCAGCAGCGCGTGACCGGTACGGTCGGACGCGGCGCAGGTACGGGCAGCCTGCCCGCCTTTACCGTAATCCTTCGACTGGCCACCGAATGGACGCTGGTAGATACGGCCTTGCTCGGTACGGGAGAACGGCAGACCCATGTGGTCAAGCTCGAACACCGCGGCCGGGCCTTCCTGACACATGTATTCGATAGCGTCCTGGTCACCGATATAGTCGGAACCCTTGACGGTATCGTACATGTGCCAGCGCCAGTCATCGTTCGGGTCGGCGGAGGCGATGGCGCAGGTGATGCCACCCTGGGCCGATACGGTGTGGGAACGGGTCGGGAACACCTTGGTGATCACGGCAGTCTTGTGACCGCCCTGTGCCAGCTGCAGCGCAGCGCGCATGCCAGCACCGCCGCCACCAATAATGATGGCGTCGAATGAAATAGTTGGAATGTTAGCCATGAATCAGATACCCCAAAGAATCTGCACACCCCAGACGAAGTAAGCGAACATCGCGACGCCGCATACTGCCTGGAAGAGGAAACGTACTGCGGTCGCGGACTTGCCCAGCGCCATTGGCGTCAGGTAGTCGGTCGCGATGGTCCACATGCCAACCCAGGCATGAGCACCCAGGGCGACAAGGGCCAGCAGACTGAAGATTCGCATCGCATTGTGGGAAAACAGGCCGTGCCATTGCTCATAGCCGATGCCCGGATTTGCGACGAGGTATCCGATCAGGAAAATGAAATAAGCCGCGAGAACAACCGCAGACACACGTTGTGCCATCCAGTCATAGAGGCCCGAACGCGATAGGTTCGTAACGCTGGTTACCATATCCAAACTCCTGCCAGAACGATCAGCACCACAGAAATGGCGATGATGATTTTCGAGCCCAGGCGGCCGCCTTCCAGCGTCTCACCGATGCCCATGTCCATGATCAAGTGGCGCACACCGGCTACCAGGTGATACAGCAGAGCGGACAAGAGGCCCCATGCTACGAACTTGGCCAGCGGGCTGGTCAAGCATGCCTTCACCTCGGCGTAACCTTCCTCGGAACCCAGGGATTTGCTCAATGCATAAAGCATGATGCCCAAGCCCAGGAACAGGATGATGCCGGAAACACGGTGCAGGAACGACGTAACGCCGGTGATGGGGAGTTTGATGGTCCTTAGGTCTAGGTTTACAGGTCGTTGGCTATTCACGGCTTTTTTCACACTTAAGAGCCCCTAACAATCAGGGCAAAGTTGTCGGGGAGTGCACTGGTCAGGTAAGCACCACCCAGGGAGTGCGACCCCCAATGAAAGCAAGCCCAAAAGCCCTTGGCGGTCGGTGGCCGAGTATAGACAGTTAGGTTACTAATGACAACGCGCTCACCTCACCCTAATAGCGGATTGCGCTGACGGGATAAAAGGCGTAAACGGCAGTCAATTTCGAGGAAAAAGTACGCTTAAAGCCTTCTGGGGCAAGACTTTAGGCAAATTGACATCTGAATTTATCTCACTATAGTGGTGCGGGCCCTGCGTGGGGGGTCTGTCTGATGATTTGAAGCATAAATAGGAGGCCACATGGCTGACAAAAAAGCGCAGTTGATCATCGAGGGCGCAGCCCCCGTCGAGCTGCCCATTTTAACCGGCACCGTTGGTCCCGATGTTATCGACGTACGGGGCCTGACAGCCACGGGCCGTTTCACTTTCGACCCTGGCTTCATGTCGACCGCCTCATGCGAGTCGAAGATCACCTATATCGACGGCGATAATGGCATTCTGCTTCACCGCGGCTACCCGATCGAACAACTGGCTGAGCAGTCGGACTACCTGGAAACCTGCTACCTGCTGCTAAATGGCGAATTGCCAACAGCCGAGCAAAAAGCCCAGTTCGTCAGCACCGTGAAGAACCACACGATGGTTCACGAGCAGTTGAAGACCTTCTTCAACGGCTTCCGTCGCGACGCCCACCCGATGGCCGTCATGTGCGGCGTGGTCGGCGCCCTGTCGGCCTTCTATCATGACTCCCTCGACATCAATAACCCGCAGCATCGCGAAATCTCCGCGATCCGCCTGGTTGCCAAGATGCCGACCCTGGCCGCAATGGTTTATAAGTACTCCATGGGCCAACCCATGATGTACCCGCGCAACGACCTGACGTACGCGGAAAACTTCCTGCACATGATGTTCAACACCCCGTGCGAGATCAAACCGATCAGCCCGGTGCTGGCCGCCGCGATGGACAAGATTTTTATCCTTCACGCCGACCACGAACAGAACGCCTCGACTTCTACCGTACGTCTGGCAGGTTCTTCGGGTGCCAACCCGTTCGCCTGTATCGCCGCCGGTATCGCCGCACTGTGGGGCCCTGCCCACGGCGGTGCGAACGAAGCCGTGTTGGCCATGCTCGATGAAATCGGCGACGTCTCGAACATCGACACATTCATCGCCAAGGCCAAGGACAAGAACGACCCGTTCAAGCTGATGGGCTTCGGTCACCGGGTCTACAAGAACCGCGACCCGCGCGCCACCGTCATGAAACAGACCTGCGACGAAGTGTTGAAGGAACTGGGCATCAAGAACGATCCGCAACTCGAACTGGCCATGCGCCTGGAAGAGATCGCCCTGACCGACCCCTACTTCATCGAACGCTCGCTGTACCCGAACGTCGACTTCTACTCGGGGATCATCCTCAAGGCGATCGGCATTCCAACCAGCATGTTCACCGTGATCTTCGCCCTGGCGCGGACCGTGGGCTGGATCTCCCACTGGAAAGAAATGCTCTCCAGCCCGTACAAGATTGGCCGCCCGCGCCAGCTGTACACCGGCTACGAGTCGCGTGACATCACCAAGCTGGAAGATCGGCACTAAATTCCAGCCAAATAAAACGGCCTCTTAATGAGGCCGTTTTTTTTGGCTGGAATTTAGTGAGCTGCAAGCTGCAAGCAAAAAAATACCCCTGCATCTCTACAGGGGTATTTCTCTACACAGCACTGCTTTTAGCTTGTAGCTTAAAGCTGCTTCAGTGCTGTACTGCCCCACTCGCCCCCAGGCCAGTTTGCGAACGCACAAACTGCGGGAAGTACAGCGCACGCTCTTTCTCTGCCGCCGCCGACTTGTCGGTGATGGAGAAGAACCAGATGCCGACGAACGCAATGATCATCGAGAACAGCGCCGGATACTCGTACGGGAAGATGGCTTTTTCATGGTGCAGGATCGAGACCCAGATGGTCGGGCCCAGCACCATCAGACCAACGGCACTGATCAAGCCCAGCCAGCCGCCAATCATCGCGCCACGGGTGGTGAGGTTTTTCCAGTACATGGAAAGCAGCAACACCGGGAAGTTACAGCTGGCCGCAATGGAGAACGCCAGGCCGACCATGAACGCAATGTTCTGGCTTTCGAACAGGATACCCAGGCCGATAGCCAAAACGCCCAAGGCGATGGTGGTGATCTTCGATACGCGAATCTCATCCTTGTCGTTGGTCTTGCCTTTCTTGATCACGCTGGCGTACAGGTCATGGGACACCGCCGAAGCACCGGCCAGGGTCAAACCGGCAACCACCGCTAGGATGGTGGCGAACGCCACGGCCGAGATGAAGCCCAGGAAGATACTGCCACCCACCGCATTGGCCAAGTGCACCGCCGCCATGTTGTTACCACCCAACAAGGCGCCTGCCGCGTCTTTGAACGCCGGGTTGGTGCTGACCAGCAGGATCGCGCCAAAGCCGATGATAAAGGTCAGGATGTAGAAGTAGCCAATGAAGCCGGTGGCATACAGCACGCTCTTACGCGCTTCCTTGGCGTCGCTTACGGTGAAGAAGCGCATCAGGATGTGCGGCAGGCCAGCGGTACCGAACATCAGTGCCAGGCCCAGGGAGAATGCCGAAATCGGGTCTTTGACCAGGCCGCCGGGGCTCATGATCGCTTCACCTTTAGGGTGAACCTTGATCGCCTCGGAGAACAGGGCGTTGAAGTCGAAGTTGACGTGCTTCATCACCATCAGCGCCATGAACGAGGCACCGGACAGCAACAGCACTGCCTTGATGATCTGCACCCAAGTGGTCGCCAGCATGCCGCCAAACAGCACGTACATGCACATCAAGATACCCACCAGGATGACCGCTACGTGGTAGTCCAGGCCAAACAGCAGTTGGATCAACTTGCCCGCGCCAACCATCTGCGCGATCAGGTAGAACGCCACCACTACCAGGGAGCCACACGCCGACAGGCTGCGGATCTGGGCTTGCCCGAGGCGGTAGGACGCCACGTCGGCAAAGGTGTACTTGCCAAGGTTACGCAGGCGCTCGGCGATCAGGAACAGAATGATCGGCCAGCCCACCAGGAAGCCGATCGAGTAGATGAGGCCGTCATAACCGGAGGTATAGACCAGCGCGGAAATCCCCAGAAAGGACGCCGCCGACATATAGTCACCGGCAATCGCCAGGCCGTTTTGGAAACCGGTAATCTTACCGCCAGCCGCGTAGTAGTCGGCAGCCGAATTGTTACGTTTGGACGCCCAGTAGGTGATGCACAAGGTGGCACCGACAAACGCGACAAACATCACGATGGCGGAGATGTTCAGCGGTTGCTTTTGCACTTCACCGGTCAATGCCTCCGCCGCCCAAACGGCCGGAGCAAAGAGCGAAGCGCCGAATACTGCCAGTAGACGCCGGATCATTGCGCAGCCTCCTTGAGAATCGCATTGTTCAGGTCGTCAAACTCGCCGTTGGCCCGCCGCACATAGATGCCGGTCAGGACAAAAGCCGACACAATCAGCCCGACACCCAAGGGAATGCCCCAGGTAATCGACGAGCCGGGGCTGAGTTTTGCCCCCAGCACGTGTGGCCCGTAGGCGATCAACAGGATGAAACCGGAGTAAAGCCCTAGCATGATCGCCGAGAGAATCCAGGCGAACCGTTCCCTTTTTCTCACCAGCTCCTTGAAACGCGGGCTGTTTTGAATCGAGAGGTAAATGCTGTCGTTCATTGTTTTTATCCTCGCAGCACAGCTTTTTTATTATTGGAACGTATCCACTGTATGCGGCTGCACAAAGGGTTCCAGACGACCTTAGTATTAGAACGACATGAGGGTTATCGCCAGTTTTGCACTGACTGAATTGACAGGCTTTGGCCCAGAAACGACAAAGCCCGCCTGACGACAACGCCAGACGGGCCTGCAAGGTGCTATCTAGACACGTCGGGTTTTATTTACCAACCCACTCGGCGACACGCTCAGGGTGCTTGGCGACCCAATCCTTAGCCGCCGCATCAGGCTTGGCACCGTCTTGTATTGCCAGCATGACTTCGCCGATTTCGTCCTTGGAAGCCCACTGGAATTTCTTCAGGAAGGCTGCGACTTCCGGCGCTTTCTTCTCCAGGCCCTTGCTACCGATACTGTTGACTGTTTCAGCAGCACCATAAATCCCTTTTGGATCGTCCAGGAAACGCAGTTTCCACTTGGCGAACATCCAGTGTGGCACCCAACCGGTAACCACAATGGATTCCTGCTTGTCTTCGGCACGGGCCAACTCGGCGATCATCGCCGCGCCCGAACTGGCTTGTAGCTTATAGTCGAGGCCATATTGCTTGATGGCTTCGTCGGTCTTGAGCATCACACCTGAACCTGCGTCAATGCCGACGATTTTGTTGTTGAAGGTGGTGTCAGTCTTGAGGTCTTCGATGGACTTGGCCTTGACGTACTCCGGCACGATCAAGCCGATCTTAGCGTCCTTGAAGTTGGGGCCGTAGTCGACCACCTTGTCCTTGTTCTTGGCCCAATACTCACCGTGGGTGACCGGTAGCCAGGCAGAAAGCATGGCGTCGAGCTTACCGGTGGCAACAGCCTGCCACATGATCCCGGTGGCGACCGCTTGCAGTTTCACGTCATAGCCGAGCTTTTGCTTGATCACCTCTGCCGCCACGTGGGTGGTGGCAACGCTGTCCGACCAGCCATCTACGTAGCCTATGCTCAGGGTTTTGCTGTCGGCGCTGGCCAGTGTGCAGCTCATCGCAACTGCCAAAGTGGCAGCTGCGCCCAAGAGTCGTCGCATCTTCATTGTGCTTCCCCGAAAGTGCTGCGCCCAGCGGATGCCGAGCGACGTCAACCTGTTGTTCTGTGGTGCACCGCACCCCCTTCATGCGCATCGATCCGGCTGCTGCGCCGTCAGTGGAGTGCTGACCCTTCGATCATCGACCTGACTGGACTTGGAACCTGCTCTGTCAGCGACCTTGTACTAGCAGGAAACGACATCACATCGCCAGCAGGACGGCTTGTAGAGCTTGACGCCAAAATCCCGCCCGAACTTTGCATGTCAAAATTGTGCTGCCCCACTGGCACGCGCCAAATCCGGGTAAGATGCGCGCCTTTGCTCTTCCAGATAAGCCGACCATGCCCGCGAATGCCCGCTTCCCTGCCCTAACCTATTTCTTCGCCTTGCTCCTCGGCCTGTTGGCCCTGATCGGTTACTGGTATGGCCTCGGCCGGCCCGTGGTGTTACCCGATGTCGCCAGTGCTACGCACAAGATGCAGTGCGCGTCGTACACGCCGTTCGACAAAGACCAATCGCCGTTTGACCAGCCGTTCAAACTGCGCCCGGAACGCATGGACGCCGACCTGGCCCTGCTGGCCACCCGCTTTGAATGCATTCGCACCTACTCCATGACCGGCCTGGAAGCCTTGCCGGACATGGCGCGCAAGCATGGGCTGAAGGTGATGGCCGGCGCCTGGGTCAGCAGCGATCCGGTGGCGACCGAAAAGGAAATCGACCAGTTGATCGCCTCGGCCAACGCCAGCCCGGATGTCGTGACGTCGGTGATCGTCGGCAACGAAGCCCTGCTGCGCAAGGAAGTCACCGCCACGCAACTGGTAAAGCTGATCCATAAAGTCAAAAGCCAAATCAAGCAGCCGGTGACGTATGCGGATGTGTGGGAGTTCTGGCTGCAACACCCAGAAATAGCTCCGGCGGTGGATTTCCTGACCATTCACCTGTTGCCGTACTGGGAAGATGACCCGTCCGGCATCGACCAGGCCCTCAAGCACGTGGGCGATGTGCGCCAGACCTTTGGCAACAAGTTTGCGCCCAAGGACATCCTGATCGGCGAGACCGGCTGGCCCAGTGAAGGCCGCCAGCGCGAAACCGCGGTGCCAAGCCGGGTCAACGAAGCCAAGTTCATGCGCGGCTTTGTGGCCATGGCTGAGGCCAATGGCTGGCGTTACAACCTGATCGAAGCGTTTGACCAGCCCTGGAAGCGCGCCAGCGAAGGCGCCGTGGGTGGTTACTGGGGCCTGTTCGATGCTGATCGCCAGGACAAGGGTATCCTCGCCGGGCCGGTGACCAATGTGCCGTACTGGTCACTGTGGCTGGGAGTGGGTGGGGTTATCCTGCTGGGCACCTTGGCGCTGGGTGGGCGTGTACGCAGCACGCGCGCCGCCATTGCCCTGCCGCTGCTGGGTGCAGTCGCCGCCTGCTCCATCGGCACCTGGGCTGAGCTGAGCCGGGTGACCGCACGCTTCAGTGATGAATGGGTGTGGGCAGGTTTGCTGATGGTGTTGAACCTGTTGGTGCTGGCTCACGCCGCACTGGCTTTGAGCGCGCGCGAAGGCTGGCGTGAACGGGCGTTCAACTGGCTGGAGCAGCGTGCAGGCTGGCTGGTGGCGATTGCCGGGTTTGCCGGCGCAGTGATGATGTTGGCGTTGGTGTTTGACCCGCGTTATCGCAGCTTCCCGAGTGCGGCGCTGGTGCTGCCTGCTCTGGTGTACCTGGTACGTCCGGTGACGGGGCCGCGTCGGGAGATCGCGCTGCTGGCTTTTATCATCGGTGCCGGCATTGCGCCGCAGTTGTACCGTGAAGGGTTGTTGAACCAGCAGGCTTGGGGTTGGGCGGTGGTCAGCCTGCTCATGGTTGTGGCTTTGTGGCGTTGCTTGCGGGTGCGTAAGGCTTAACGGCGCTTTCGCGAGCAAGTCGAAGAGGCTCTATCAACCAGCACGAGGCTTCCTGACCAAACGCAACCCCGCAATCACCACCGCAAACACCGCAAAAGCCGTGTTGTACAACGCCAGCGCCGGCAACCCGAACACCATCCCCAGCACTGCCAACCCCCATCCCGCACGACCCGGCACGAAAAACGCCAGCACCGACGTAACCAACGCCGCCCAGCCGAGTACCTTGAAGTGAATCATCAACCCCAGGTTCGAACGCAGCTGACACTCCCAGCGGCTGGCCTCATCGGCGCAAATGCCAACCCACCGGCCATCTTCCATAAAGCCGTAACGCGCGCCATAACTGGCGGCCAGCCATAACGGCAAGGCAATAAGCAGCAAAACCAGCGGCAAACGACGGGACATGAGGTACTCCGATAGGCAAAAACGGCGCTCAGCTTAATGCTCCGACGGCCGTTAGCAAGGTATACGCGCAGATAACTGTTCACCAATGGGCGGCAAAGTGTATCTTCTCGCTACTATTACCCCGATTCCGACGTTATTTTCCGACTTTTCGTGCCGAGAGCTGGCACTTCGGTTGCAAAGCGGTGGTCATAGCCTGCGAACTTTATTAAGCACGTTTCCTCCTAGGGATTAAGTCATGCTCCGTTCCTTGCGCTGTGCTGCCTTGCTGGGCAGCCTTTTTTTGAGTGCGTCAGCACTGGCCGTCGACATCGACCAGGCCACCTATGGCTATCCTTTGACGAATCCGTTCGAGGCGACCATCGCCACTACCCCGCCTGACCTTCGGCCGAAATTGCCGAGCGATGACGAGATCAACCAGTCCGACTACACCCTGAACATGCGCCCCGAGCGCGAATTCAGCCTGCCGGACAACTTCTGGGCGGTGAAGAAACTCACCTACCGCATCGCCAAGCAGGATCGCGCCGCGCCGTTGATCTTTCTGATCGCGGGCACCGGTGCGCGTTTTGACAGCAGCATCAACGAATACCTGAAAAAACTGTATTACCAAGCCGGCTACCACGTGGTGCAACTGTCGTCGCCGACCAGCTTCGACTTCATCAGCGCCGCCTCGCGCTTCGCCACGCCGGGGATCACCCAGGAAGACGCCGAAGATATGTACCGGGTGATGCAGGCCGTACGGGCACAAAACGCTTCGCTGCCGGTCACCGACTTTTACCTCACCGGCTACAGCCTCGGCGCACTGGATGCGGCGTTTGTCAGCAAACTCGACGAGACACGCCGCAGCTTCAACTTCAAGAAAGTCTTGCTGTTGAACCCGCCGGTCAACCTCTACACGTCGATCACCAACCTCGACAAGCTGGTACAGACCGAGGTCAAGGGCATCAACAACTCCACCACTTTCTATGAGTTGGTGCTGAACAAGCTGACCCGCTACTTCCAGCAAAAGGGCTACATCGATCTGAATGACGCCCTGCTCTACGACTTCCAGAACTCCAAGCAGCACCTGACCAACGAACAGATGGCCATGCTGATCGGCACCTCGTTCCGCTTCTCGGCGGCCGACATTGCCTTTACCTCGGACCTGATCAACCGCCGCGGCCTGATCATCCCGCCGAAATACCCGATCACCGAAGGCACCAGCCTCACGCCGTTCCTCAAGCGTGCGCTGCAATGCGACTTCGATTGCTACCTCACAGAACAAGTCATCCCGATGTGGCGCGCGCGCTCGGACGGCGGCAGCCTGTTGCAACTGGTCGACCAGGTCAGCCTGTACGCCCTCAAGGACTACCTGCACACCAACCCGAAGATCGCCGTCATGCACAACGCCGACGACGTGATCCTCGGCCCTGGCGACCTCGGTTTCCTGCGCGAAACCTTCGGCGATCGCTTGACCGTCTACCCGCTGGGCGGCCATTGCGGCAACCTCAATTACCGCGTCAACGCCGACGCCATGCTGGAGTTCTTCCGTGGCTAAATATCTTCTGCTGCTTGCCGCCTTGATGTGCGCAGGCGTGGCCAATGCCGACAACAGCAAGGCTCACGAACCCACCGTGGTTGGCTCAGACGGCTTCAAGGAGCCGCTGACCAAGCTCAAGTTCAACCCCGGCTTGGACCAGCGTGAATTCGAGCGTTCAACGCTCACCGCGCTCAACGTCTACGACCCGCTGGAAGCGTGGAACCGTCGCGTGTACCACTTCAACTATCGCTTCGACCAATGGGTATTCCTGCCGGTGGTCGACGGTTACCGCTACGTCACCCCAAGTTTCCTGCGCACCGGCGTGAGCAACTTCTTCAACAACCTGGGCGACGTGCCGAACCTGTTGAACAGCCTGCTGCAGCTCAAGGGCCACCGCTCCCTGGAGACCACCGGGCGCCTCCTGGTCAACACCACCATTGGCATCGCCGGCCTGTGGGACCCTGCTACCGCCATGGGCCTGCCGCGCCAGAGCGAAGACTTCGGCCAGACCCTGGGCTTCTACGGCGTGCCTGGCGGCGCGTACCTGGTACTGCCGGTCTTCGGCCCGTCAAACCTGCGCGACACCGGTGGTTTGCTGGTCGACTACACCGCCGAAACCCAGATCAACTTCCTCAATGTGGCTGAAGTCAGCTCCAACCATCCGGAACTCTGGGCACTGCGTGCAGTGGACAGGCGTCATCAGACCAGCTTCCGGTACGGTCAGATGAACTCCCCGTTTGAGTATGAGAAGGTGCGGTACATCTATACGGAATCGCGCAAGCTGCAGATTGCGGAGTAATTAGCGCCATAAAAAAAGGCCATTCGATTGAATGGCCTTTTTTATGGCTATTGGATCATGCCTTCGCGGTTTTCCAGAGCTTACCCACTACGCTGACCACCGCCAGCACCACCGCCCCCGCAACAATCCCCGCCACGCCATTCAGCAGCGTCGGCACCCACCATGCCACGCTACCTGTCCCCTGGCTGACCGTCTCGATCCAGTGATGCACCACGGGTACACCATGGGTGAGAATCCCACCGCCGACCAGGAACATTGCTGCCGTGCCGATAACCGACAGGCTCTTCATCATGTAAGGCGCTGCGCGCAGGATGGCACCACCGATACTGCGCGCCACCTGGCCAGGTTTCTGGGTGAGCCACAGGCCCAGGTCATCCAGCTTGACGATGCCGGCCACCAGCCCGTAGACACCCACCGTCATGACGATGGCAATGCCCGACATCACAACCACCTGCTGCATCAGTGGGGCGTCTGCCACGGTGCCAAGGGTGATGGCGATGATTTCGGCGGAGAGGATGAAGTCGGTGCGGATTGCGCCCTTGATCTTGTCCTTTTCAAAGGCCACCAGGTCGGTCGCCGGGTCGCCAACAGCTTCGACCAACTGGGCGTGTTCAGCTTGATCTTCATCCTTGCTGTGCAGGAACTTGTGCGCGAGCTTCTCAAAGCCTTCGAAACACAGGTAGGCACCGCCAAGCATCAACAAAGGCGTCACCGCCCAAGGCGCAAATGCGCTGATCAACAGTGCGGTGGGCACCAGGATCAATTTATTGATAAACGAGCCCTTGGCCACCGCCCACACCACGGGGATTTCCCGCTCGGCCCGCACCCCGGAGACCTGCTGGGCGTTGAGTGCCAGGTCGTCACCCAGCACGCCTGCAGTCTTCTTCGCCGCCATTTTTGTCATCAGGGCAACGTCATCGAGCACGGCGGCGATATCGTCGATCAACACCAACAAGCTGCTTCCTGCCATGAATCGGACTTCCGTAAGAGTGAGATGGCGCAAGCATAACGCGGCGCAAAGCGTTGCAGGCACATTGTTGAGGCTCGCGGATGGCCGGTGCTACCATGCGCAACCGCCTGTACTGGCAAGGAAACCTCTGGTTTATGAGCACCATTCGCGAGCGCAACAAAGAAAAGATCCTGCGGGCGGCCAGCGAGGAGTTTGCCGACAAAGGCTTCGCCGCGACCAAAACCAGCGACATCGCCGCCAAGGCCGGGCTGCCCAAGCCCAACGTGTATTACTACTTCAAGTCCAAGGACAACCTCTACCGCGAGGTGCTCGAAAGCATTATCGAGCCGATCCTGGCGGCTTCCACGCCGTTCAATCCGGAAGGCGAGCCTTCGGTGGTGCTGAGCAACTACATCCGTTCGAAGATCCGCATTTCCCGCGACCTGCCATTTGCCTCGAAGGTCTTCGCCAGCGAAATCATGCACGGCGCGCCGCACTTGAGCGCTGATCAGGTCGAACAGCTCAACGCCCAGGCCAAGCACAATATCGCGTGCCTCCAGAGCTGGGTGGATCGTGGCCTGATCGCGGCGATCGACCCCCATCACTTGATGTTCAGCATCTGGGCGGCGACGCAGACGTATGCGGATTTTGACTGGCAGATCTCGGCGGTGACCGGGAAGGCCAAGTTGGATGAGGCCGATTATGAGGCGGCGGCGTTGACGATTATTCGGTTGGTGCTGAAGGGGTGTGAGTTGGACTGAGAGACCGGGGTGCCTGTGCCATTCGCGAGCAAGCCCGCTCCCACTTGGATTTAGCGTCAGACACAAGTTGTATAAACACCCAAGATCCAATGTGGGAGCGGGCTTGCTCGCGAAAGCGCCCTCCCAGACACATCCTGCCAAAAGCCTACCATTCAGCATCAGCCACCTAGATCTAGCCTCTCAGAACCCCACTGAAGAGAGGCCAAGGAATGCCTGATCTAGCCACATCACACCGCCTGCGCATTGGGCGCTTCAGCGAACCCAACCGCATCTACCTGATTACCACCAATACCCACGAACGTGTGCCGATATTCAGTGACTTTCATCTGGGCCGTTTGGTGGTCTGGCAATTCAGGCTTGCCCAGTATCAAGGATTAGCAAACTCACTAGCCTGGGTGGTGATGCCCGACCATTTCCACTGGCTGCTCGAACTACAAAAAGGCTCACTGGGGGATCTGATGTGCCAAGTGAAATCCAAAAGCACTCGAAGCGTAAACGGGGCTACCGGGCGCAAAGGTCGGCTTTGGCAAACCAGCTTTCATGATCGCGCGCTGCGCAAGGAAGATGACTTGGTGAAAATGGCCAGGTATGTGGTGGCCAATCCATTGCGAGCCGGGCTGGTGACGCGGATTGGCGACTATCCGTTGTGGGATGCGATTTGGGTTTAGAGCAGAGACCGAGGTGCTGCCCTTCGCGAGCAAGCCCGCTCCCACATTTCGACCGCATTCTCATGCTGAAAAACGGTCGAAATGTGGGAGCGGGCTTGCTCGCGAAGGGGACCTTTCATTCACCTCAAATCAAGCCGACACCCCCGCATCCGCCATCAAACCCACCCCCTCGATCGCCGTAATCGCACACTGCTCATCAATATCCGATGTATCCCCGCTGATCCCGATCGCCCCCAGCACTATGCCTTCCTGACTTCGAATCAACACCCCCCCCGGCGCCGGCACCACGCTGCCTTGCCCCAGGCTGTTCAATGCCGCGATAAACGCTGGCCGTTGTTGCGCATCCAGCGCCAGCAGCCGTGAGCCCTTGCCCAGGGCAATCGCGCCCCAGGCTTTGCCGATGGCGATCTGCGGGCGCAGCAGGCTGGCGCCGTCTTCGCGTTGCAAAGTGACCAGATGGCCGCCGCTGTCGAGTACTGCGATGGTCAGGGGCGCCGCCACAATCGTGCGTCCTGCGCTGAGGGCCTGGCTGGCCAGTTGGGTGGCGAGTTTCAAGGTTAAAGCGCTCATGGTGCCGTCCTTCTTTTGTTATTGGGAAAGCGGTGGAGGTCTGAGAGATCAGATGCTCGACCAAACAAATAGAACACAATAATATGACTTTATGTATACAATATTTTCAAACAAATTCGCCATTCGTCGATAAAACTCGCTCTTAAGGCTATCCGACGCACAGGCAGGCCAGAAAATAAAATGCATTGACCTGCGCAGGCGGCCGTGAATACACTTCAATCAGAAACCACTTGTATACAATTACAAAACGCAAGAGGCACCAAAACAATGAGCAAAATGAGAGCAATCGAAGCCGCCGTCCTGGTGATGCGCCGTGAAGGCGTGGACACCGCCTTCGGCATCCCAGGCGCCGCGATCAATCCGCTGTACTCGGCCTTGCAGAAGGTGGGTGGCATCGATCACGTCCTTGCTCGCCACGTTGAAGGCGCCTCGCACATGGCGGAGGGGTACACCCGCACCAAGGCCGGCAATATCGGCGTGTGCATCGGCACCTCGGGCCCGGCGGGCACCGACATGGTCACCGGCCTCTACAGCGCCTGGGCTGACTCGATCCCGATCCTGTGCATCACCGGCCAAGCACCCCGCGCCCGTATGCACAAGGAAGATTTCCAGGCCGTCGACATCACCAGCATCGTCAAGCCAGTGACCAAATGGGCGACCATGGTGATGGAGCCCGGCCAAGTGCCCTACGCGTTCCAGAAAGCCTTCTACGAAATGCGCTCCGGCCGCCCAGGCCCGGTGCTGATCGACCTGCCGTTCGACGTGCAGATGGCTGAGATCGAATTCGATATCGATGCCTACCAACCGTTGCCACTGGCCAAGCCACGGGCAACCCGCATCCAGGTCGAAAAAGCCCTGGCCTTGCTGGACCAGGCCGAACGCCCACTGCTGGTCAGCGGTGGCGGCGTGATCAATGCCGACGCCAGCGAACTGCTTGTTGAATTTGCTGAGTTGACGGGTATCCCTGTGATCCCGACGCTGATGGGCTGGGGCACCCTCCCGGACGATCACCCGCTGATGGTCGGCATGGTCGGCCTGCAAACCTCCCACCGCTATGGCAACGCGACGCTGCTCAAGTCGGACGTGGTGCTGGGCATCGGTAACCGTTGGGCCAACCGCCACACCGGTTCGGTGGAGGTCTACACCGAGGGTCGCAAGTTCATTCACGTCGACATCGAGCCGACGCAGATTGGCCGCGTGTTCACCCCAGACCTGGGCATCGTTTCCGACGCCGGCTCGGCACTGACGATGTTCATTGAAGTGGCCCGCGAGTGGAAAGCCGCCGGCAAGCTCAAGGATCGCAGCGCCTGGTTGAATGACTGCCAGCAGCGCAAAGCCACCCTGCACCGAAAGACCCACTTCGACAACGTGCCGGTCAAGCCGCAACGGGTGTACGAAGAGATGAACCAGGTGTTCGGCAAAGACACGTGCTACGTGAGCACCATCGGCCTGTCGCAGATTGCCGGCGCGCAATTCCTGCATGTGTACAAGCCACGCCACTGGATCAACTGCGGCCAGGCCGGCCCGTTGGGCTGGACCATTCCGGCGGCGCTCGGCGTGGTCAAGGCTGACCCGACGCGCAAAGTGGTGGCGCTGTCCGGCGACTACGACTTCCAGTTCATGATCGAAGAACTAGCCGTGGGCGCGCAGTTCAAGCTGCCGTACATCCACGTGGTAGTGAACAACTCCTACCTGGGCCTGATCCGCCAGGCCCAGCGCGGGTTTGAAATGGACTACTGCGTGCAGTTGTCCTTCGACAACCTCAACGCGCCGCAGCTCAACGGTTATGGCGTGGACCACGTGGCCGTCGCCGAAGGCCTGGGTTGCAAGGCACTGCGTGTGTTCGAGCCAAGCCAGATCGCGCCTGCTTTGCGCCGCGCCGAGCAAATGATCGAAGAATTCAAGGTCCCGGTCATCGTTGAGATTATTCTGGAGCGCGTGACCAATATTTCCATGGGCACCGAGATCAACGCCGTTAACGAATTCGAAGATCTGGCACTGGTCGGCAACGATGCGCCGACTGCCATTTCCCTGCTCGATTAAGGAGAACCTTATGCCGCGTTTCGCCGCCAACCTGTCCATGCTGTTTACCGAACAGGACTTCCTTGCTCGCTTCAAAGCGGCCGCCGATGCTGGCTTCGAAGGTGTCGAGTACCTGTTCCCCTACGAATTCAGCTCCGCTGAAATCAAGGCGCAACTCGACGCCCATGACCTGACCCAAGTGCTGTTCAACCTGCCGGCCGGCGACTGGGCCAAGGGCGAACGCGGCCTGGCGTGCCACCCGGACCGGGTCGAGGAGTTCCGTGCGGGGGTCAAGCTGGCCATCGCCTATGCCGAGGTGCTGGGCAATACCCAGATCAACTGCCTGGCGGGCATTCGGCCACAAGGCGTGGATGATGAAACCCTGGAAAAAACCTTTGTCGCCAACCTCAAGTACGCCGCCGACAAGCTGCAAGCGGTGGGCATCAAGCTGGTGATGGAAGCGATCAACACCCGCGACATACCGGGTTTCTACCTGAACAACACGGCGCAGGCCCTGTCGATTCGCGAGCAAGTGGGCAGCGCCAACCTGTTCCTGCAATACGACATCTACCACATGCAAATCATGGAAGGCGACCTGGCCCGCACCATGGCCGCGTACCTGGGTGAGATCAACCACATCCAGCTGGCGGACAACCCTGGGCGCAATGAGCCGGGGACTGGGGAGATCAACTACCGCTTTGTGTTCGAACATTTGGACCGGATTGGGTACCAGGGGTGGGTTGGCTGTGAGTACAAGCCGTTGACCACCACCGAGGCGGGCTTGGGTTGGCTGAAGACCCACAACGCCATCTAACAGACACAAAACTAAACAATGTGGGAGCTGGCTTGCCTGCGATAGCGGCGTATCAGGCAATCAGTCTGTAACTGAACGATCGCCATCGCAGGCAAGCCAGCTCCCACAGTAGATCTTTGGTGCTTGGCAGACCGAGCTGGGCCTGCCTATCGAATAACAAGAGGATTTTCTCATGGCTAAAATCGGATTTATCGGCACCGGCATCATGGGCCAACCCATGGCCGCCAACCTGCAAAAAGCAGGTCACCAACTGTTCCTGTCCGAGCACCACGGCAAGGCTGCGCAAGCACTCGTCGACGCCGGCGCCGTGGCCCTGGCCAACCCGCAGCAAGTGGCGCAGGAAGCCGAGTTCATCATCGTGATGGTGCCCGATACCCCGCAGGTCGACGACGTGCTGTTCCGCGCCGACGGCGTGGCCGCAGGCCTGTCGCCCAACAAGGTGGTGATCGACATGAGTTCGATCTCTCCCACGGCGACCAAGGCTTTCGCGTCCAAGATCAACGCAACTGGCGCGCAGTACCTCGACGCGCCGGTGTCCGGTGGTGAAGTCGGCGCCAAAGCCGGCACCCTGAGCATCATGATCGGTGGCGAGCCACAGACCTTCGAACGCGCCTTGCCGTTGTTCCAGGCCATGGGCAAGAACATCACCCTGGTGGGTGGCAATGGCGATGGACAGACCGCCAAGGTCGCCAACCAGATCATCGTCGCGCTGAACATCCAGGCGGTGGCCGAAGCGCTGCTGTTCGCCGCCAAGAACGGCGCCGACCCGGCCAAAGTGCGTGAAGCGCTGATGGGTGGCTTTGCGTCATCGAAGATCCTTGAAGTGCATGGCGAACGCATGATCAAGGGCACCTTTGATCCGGGCTTCCGCATCAATCTGCACCAGAAGGACCTCAACCTGGCGCTGGCCGGTGCCAAGGAGTTGGGGATTAACCTGCCGAACACGGCTGGCACGCAGCAGGTGTTCAGTACCTGCGCTGCGATTGGCGGCGGTAACTGGGACCATTCGGCGCTGGTCAAGGGCCTGGAGCATATGGCGAATTTTTCGATTCGCGATAAATAACCCACATCGCTCCCACATTTGATCGCGTTCCAATGCTCGAATTTGCTGAAACTCTAATAACAAGAATCCCCCGGGAGCCCGCTTATGTCGGTCGATCCGCAACACCTGCTTCGCCAGCTGTTCGCCACAGCTATCGACGCCGCCCACCCCCGGCACGTCCTTGAACCCTACCTGCCCACCGACCGCAGCGGCCGTGTAATCGTGATCGGCGCCGGCAAGGCTGCCGCCGCCATGGCCCTCGTGGTCGAGAACTGCTGGCAGGGCGAAGTCACCGGCCTGGTGGTCACCCGCTACGGTCACGGCGCGCCGTGCAAGACCATCGAAGTGGTCGAAGCCGCCCACCCTGTGCCCGATGCGGCCGGTCTGGCGGTAGCCAAGCGCGTGCTTGAATTGATCAGCAACCTGTCCGAAGACGACCGCGTGATCTTCCTGCTGTCCGGCGGCGGCTCGGCGTTGCTGGCCCTGCCCGCCGAAGGCATCACCCTGGCCGACAAGCAGGCCATCAACAAAGCCCTGCTCAAATCCGGCGCGACCATTGGCGAGATGAACTGCGTGCGCAAGCACCTCTCGGCCATCAAGGGCGGCCGACTGGCGAAAGCGGCATGGCCCGCGACGGTCTACACCTACGCGATTTCCGATGTGCCGGGTGACCAGGCCACGGTGATCGCCTCCGGCCCCACGGTCGGTGACCCCAGCACGTCGCAGCAAGCCCTGGCAATCCTCAAGCGCTACAACATCGACGCCACGGCCTCGGTGCGCAGTTGGTTGCAGAACCCAGCCTCGGAAACCGTCAAGCCCGGTGACCCGGTACTCGCCCGCAGCCATTTCCAGTTGATCGCACGCCCGCAGCAATCACTCGAAGCGGTCGCGGTGAAAGTCCGCCAAGCCGGTTTCAGCCCGTTGATCCTCGGCGACCTCGAAGGCGAAGCGCGGGACGTGGCCAAGGTGCACGCCGGTATCGCCCGGCAGATCGTGCAGCACGGCCAGCCACTGGCAGCGCCGTGCGTGATCCTGTCCGGCGGCGAAACCACCGTCACCGTGCGCGGCAATGGCCGTGGCGGGCGCAACGCGGAATTCCTGTTGAGTCTTACCGACAACCTCAAAGGCCTGCCCGGTGTGTACGCCTTGGCGGGTGACACCGATGGCATTGACGGTTCTGAAGACAACGCCGGCGCCCTCATGACCCCGTGCAGCTATGCCCGCGCCGAAGCCCTCGGCCTGTCAGCCAGCGACGAGCTGGACAACAACAATGGCTACGGCTACTTCGCCGCCCTCGACGGTTTAATCATCACTGAGCCGACGCGCACCAACGTCAACGACTTGCGCGCCATCCTGATTCTTGAGACTGCCAACCATGACGCCTGACAAGAAGGTCAAAATCCTCGCCACCCTGGGCCCGGCCACCGACGGTATCGATGACATCCGCGAGCTGGTGGAAGCCGGGGTGAATATCTTCCGGCTCAATTTCAGCCACGGCGATCACGCCGACCACGCCCAGCGCTTCCAGTGGATTCGCCAAGTCGAACGCCAGTTGAATTACCCGCTGGGCATCCTCATGGACCTGCAAGGGCCGAAGCTGCGGGTCGGACGTTTTGCCGAGGGTAAGGTGCAACTAGTGCGCGGCCAGGCCTTGCGCCTGGACCTGGACCCGACGCCGGGTGATCAGTGCCGGGTCAACCTGCCCCACCCGGAAATCATCGCGGCGCTGGAACCGGGCATGGACCTGCTGCTGGACGACGGCAAGCTGCGTCTGCGGGTGATCACCAAACATACCGACGCCATCGACACCACGGTGCTCAATGGCGGCGAATTGTCTGATCGTAAAGGCGTCAACGTCCCACAAGCCTTGTTGGAGCTCAGCCCACTGACCGCCAAGGATCGGTGCGATTTGAGCTTCGGCCTGGAGCT
The DNA here is from genome assembly GCF_963970525.1 of Pseudomonas sp. EA_65y_Pfl1_P113. Classification (NCBI taxonomy): domain Bacteria; kingdom Pseudomonadati; phylum Pseudomonadota; class Gammaproteobacteria; order Pseudomonadales; family Pseudomonadaceae; genus Pseudomonas; species Pseudomonas sp. EA_65y_Pfl1_P113. The sequence continues at coordinate 189,576 of NZ_CAXAQM010000003.1, read as the reverse complement.
GGGTGTGGACTGGGTGGCGCTGTCATTCGTGCAACGCCCGGAAGACATCCGCGAAGCCCGCGAGTTGATCGGCGACAAGGCCTTTCTGATGGCGAAGATCGAGAAGCCGTCCGCCGTGCAACGCCTGCGGGAGATCGCCGAACTCAGCGACGCGATCATGGTGGCCAGAGGCGACCTCGGCGTGGAGGTGCCGGCAGAAAGCGTGCCGCAGATCCAGAAAGACATCATCAGCACCTGCCGCCAACTGGGTAAACCGGTGGTGGTGGCCACACAGATGCTTGAATCCATGCGCTTCTCCCCGGCGCCGACCCGTGCCGAGGTAACGGACGTCGCCAATGCCGTAGCCGAAGGGGCGGACGCCGTAATGCTGTCGGCCGAAACCGCGTCCGGCGAGTACCCGCTGGAAGCCGTGCAGATGATGAGCAAGATCATCCGCCAAGTGGAAAACGGCCCGGACTACCAAACCCAACTGGATGTCAGCCGGCCCAAGGCGGATGCCACGGTGTCGGACGCCATCAGTTGCGCGATCCGCCGCATCAGCAGCATCCTGCCCGTGGCGGTGCTGGTGAACTACAGCGAGTCCGGCAGCTCCAGCTTGCGCGCGGCGCGGGAACGGCCGGTGGCGCCGATCCTCAACCTCACGCCGAACCTGTCCACGGCGCGGCGGTTGAGCGTGGCGTGGGGCGTGCATTCGGTGGTGAATGATCGGCTGCGCCAAGTGGATGAGGTGTGTTCCACGGCGCTGGAGATTGCCCAGGCGCAGGGCATGGCGCAGCGCGGAGATACCTTGGTGATTACGGCGGGGGTGCCGTTTGGGCAGCCGGGGTCGACGAACTCGTTGCGTATAGAGATGTTGATTTAGCGTCTGTAAGGGGGCAACTCGGTCTAACTGACTTAACCAAATGCACAACCAAACCTGCCCAGACTGGGCCGAAGCCCTGCTCAACGGTTTCAGCCAGATCTTCCTGCTGCGCCAGCCGCTGTGTGGCCTGCTGTGCCTGCTGGCCATCCTGATCGGCGCGCCGGCCTTGTTCGGCGGGGCGTTGCTGGGTGGTGTGGCGGGATTGCTCACGGCTCAGCGCCGCGGCTATCCCAAGGCTGAGCGCCAGGCCGGCCTTTATAGCTACAACGGCGTGTTGCTGGGCGTGTTGATCAGCCATGACCTCGCCTCGTCGGCCTTGTTGCCGCCGTTGATCCTGGCGTGCGGTGGCTTGAGTGCGATCCTGACCCGGCAATGGTTGAAGCGCGCCAGCCAGCCCGATGACTTGCCCGCATATACCGCGCCTTTTGTGGTACTGGGTTGGCTGCTACTGGGCACGGTCCAGGAGAGTACGTTTACCCTGAGCGAACCCGACACCTTGAACATCCTCACGGCACCTTTTATCGGGCTCGCCCAAATCGTGCTGCTGGACCAACCCATCGCCGGGGGCCTGATTGCGCTGGGCCTGTGGCTGGCCAACCGCCGCGCCGCCGTGTGGGCCTTGATTGGCGCCAGTGTCGGCGTGCTGATTGCGCTTTGGCTGGACGAACACGCCAACGCCCTCCTCGGCCTGCACAGCTACAACCCTGCGCTGGCAGCGCTGGCGCTGAGCCAAGTGCGCCGCCAACCCTGGCTGCCGCTGCTCGGCATCGTGCTGGCGATCCTCCTCACGCCGGGCTTTGCCGCCCTGCACCTGCCCGCATTGACCGCGCCCTTCATCCTTGCTTGCTGGCTGGTGCGCGCAGGCGGTCGCGTGCTGCGCAAACCCCGCATGGACAGCCCCTTCGAATCACCCTAGGCTTGCCCAATATCAGTTTCAGGCGGGATTTATGGACAGCAACAACGAATGGCGCGAGCGGCTCTACGTCATAATTTTTCAAAGTGACACCAAGGCCGGGCGGCTTTTTGACGGCATTCTGCTGCTGGTCATACTCGCCAGCCTGGTGATCGTGATGCTCGACAGCATCGACCAGATCCACCAGAACTACGCTGACGTGCTGGCCTATATCGAGTGGGGGTTTACCCTCATCTTCCTGATCGAGTACGGGCTGCGGCTGTATTGCTCGCCCAAACCCTTGCGCTATGCCTTCAGCTTTTATGGGCTGGTGGACCTGCTGGCCATCGTGCCCGGCATCCTCGCGCTGTATTACAGCGACGCGCAGTACCTGCTGATCATCCGCATCATCCGGATGCTGCGGATTTTCCGCGTGTTCAAGCTCAGCCCGTACCTCAAGCAGGCCAATTACTTGATGGCGGCGCTGCGCGGCAGCAAGCAGAAGATCGTGGTGTTCCTGGTGAGCGTGTGCACGCTGGTCACGGTATTCGGCACCTTGATGTATGTGATCGAAGGTCCGGAACACGGCTTTACCAGCATCCCCAAGGGTATCTACTGGGCCATCGTGACGCTGACCACCGTGGGCTTTGGCGATATCGTGCCGACGACGCCGCTGGGCCAGGTGATTTCGTCGCTGGTGATGATCACCGGTTATTCGATCATCGCCGTGCCCACGGGTATTTTCACCGCCGAACTGGCGAGTGCCATGCGCGGCGAACAGCTGCAGACCGACTGCCCGGTGTGCAAGAAAGACAGCCATGAGCCCAACGCCGCGTTCTGCTCGCGGTGTGGGAGTCATCTTTTTCGTAAAGTGGAATAAGCAAAGTGCGTTTTAATCTTTAAACGTCTATGCGACGCCAGCTATAGTCACTGGCAAAATGCCCTCACGCACACAGCAACCTTCTCGAACAACAAGGAATGAGCAGTGAAAAAACTCGTTAGCGCCTCTCTTCTGGCCGCCGGCCTTGTCCTGGCGGGCGCCGCACAGGCTGCCCCGGTCACACTGCTCAATGTCTCCTACGACGTGATGCGCGATTTCTACAAGGACTACAACGCCGCCTTTCAGAAACATTGGGAAGCCGAGCACCCAAACGACAAGCTGACCCTGCAGATGTCCTTCGGCGGTTCCAGCAAACAAGCGCGCTCGGTCATCGACGGCCTGCCGGCTGACGTAATCACCATGAACATGGCCACCGACATCAACGCACTGGCAGACAACGGCAAATGGGTGCCGGACAACTGGGTCACCCGCCTGCCGAACAACAGCGCACCGTTCACCTCCGCCACTGTATTCATCGTGCGCAAAGGCAACCCAAAAGCCCTGAAAGACTGGCCGGACCTGCTCAAGGACGGCGTGCAAGTGATCGTGCCCAACCCGAAAACCTCGGGTAACGGCCGCTACACCTATCTGTCGGCCTGGGGTTATGTGCTGAAAAACGGCGGTGATGAAGAGAAGGCCAAGGCCTTCGTCGGCAAACTGTTCAAACAGGCGCCTGTGCTGGACACCGGGGGCCGTGCTGCTACCACGACCTTCATGACCAACCAGATCGGCGACGTGCTGGTGACCTTCGAGAACGAAGCTGAAATGATCGCCCGTGAATTCGGCCGTGATCAGTTCGAAGTGATCTACCCAAGCGTCTCTGCCGAAGCTGAGCCGCCGGTGTCGGTGGTCGACAAGGTGGTCGAGAAGAAAGGCACCCGCGTGGCGGCCGAAGACTACTTGAAGTACCTGTGGTCGCCGGAAGGCCAGGAAATCGCGGCGAACAACTACCTGCGCCCACGTGATCCGAAAGTGCTGGCCAAATACACCGACCGCTTCCCGACAGTTGACTTCCTGTCGGTGGAGAAGACCTTTGGTGACTGGCGCACCGTGCAGAAGACTCACTTTAATGATGGTGGGGTGTTTGACCAGATATATTCCGGTCAATAAGCCCTGGTTCAAGAGCCCCTGATTTCAGGGGCTTTTGCTTTATGCAGGGATACACCACACACCCTCACTGCCTGTACCCTTCCTGGGAAACGGCGCATCGACTTCAAACCCAGCCCCCTTCAACCGCAGTCGCCCGGCCGGACCATTTGGGAACTCACTCGCGGTGATGGGCACCACCACAAAGCCACTCTTCTCACCGCAGGCCTCGCTGACGGCCAGTGCTACCGTGGCACGATCAAACGTGACACGACCTTTTGATGGTGAGAACTGTGCCGAGAAATCCACGAGCATCTCGTCGGGTGCCTCTTCAACCTGATAGCTGCCGCTCATGCTGATAGACCCGGCCACAGCGCTCATGGGGACCATGAGGCGTACCGTGTCGGGGTGCTTCAACTGTGCAATGACAGGATCAATGACCTGCGCCAGGTGCCGATTGCGCTCGCTGATCTCCTCGGCGATCCGTCGATTCAGCGCTGCATCCGGCACATCGACGCTCTGCCTCACGTTCGCCAGCAAACGTTGGACGGGAGTTTGCCCCTCGATGATTGACTGCCACCCATTGGCGTCCAGACGGTCCAGGATATAAATGGCCAATGCGCCCAACGCGTAGCTTTCGCCATCCAGAGACAAGGCTGCAGCGCTCGGGAAGCGTGCCATCACGCCTTGCGCCCAGGCCTCAGGCTCATCTGCAGCAACACTCGCAAAAGTCCGAGCAAGCCCTTCTATGTATTCGGCGGTGCCTTCGAGAATGTCGTAGTAGCGAATTTCCTGAGCCTCCAGGGCAAACTCGGTCTGCCAACGGTCATGCCAATAGCGCGCCTTGCCCAACGCCTGGGGATCACCTTGCAGCGACGCATGTAAGGCGTTGATCACGTGTTGCCGGTACTGCCTGGGCTGGGCCTGAAGAGGATAGCGCCCGGCGCGCGAGCCCGAAATCAATTGCCAACCGGCCTGACCAAAGAAATGAAAGGCTTCATGGGTTGCCAGTGCAAACAATGCTGGTACTGCGCCGGGGTTGTTGAGTATGTTGCGCGCTTCAACCTCCGGCAAGGTTTGACCCAGGCCCATATAGACGGTGGGTTGCCCTTCCCACAGCAGTTCCTTGAAGGATTTGTAATCCGACGAAAAACCAAGCGCGTGTACAGGTCCCGCCGCAATCGCCCGATAACCGTTTGCATCGATCAACCAGGCCGAAACGCCGTCGTACACCAGAATCTGCGCTTGGGCATAAAATCCGGTCTGGCCTTTCAGGCGCTCCATTGTCGCCAGCCTCGGCCAGGCGGATGCGGTAGCCGCGGCCATCCGCTCGACGTAAACCGTGTGAGTGATCGTTTCGAGCTGTTTTTCAGCGGCGACTGTGATGACCGGTATGAGCAGGCAAAGCATCAACATCTGGATAATCCGCATAGTGAGGTTCCTGTCTTGATTCAGCCTGCGAGCGTGCATGCGTCGAATCTACGACAGGCAGCCCCTGCGGCCTTGCCAGACAAGTCCTGTAACTGCGTCGGAACCAGCCTATATGAAAAAGCCAACTACATAGGGGGTGTTACGCCATCTTTGCCGGCCGAGATGGCCTGGGCAGTGACCGTCCCATCCGCCCCCTGCGCCGCGAACAACACCACCTTCACCCCCGCCTTGAGCAAGCTGCGATCGCCGGCTTCCAGGTTGACGATCGGCACCCCCTCCGGCACCACGATCTTCTTCTCGCCGCCTTTGTACTTCACGGTCAGGGTACGGCCGTTGCTGACCACCAAGTCGCCAACGGTGCCGTTGGTCATGCTGCTGCCTTCTTTCAAATCAAACGCGCGGTGCCCGTCGCCCGTACCGGCCATGGCCGGTGGGAACACATGCACTTCAAGCGCAGTCAACGTGCCATCAGCATTGGGCATGGCCGCCGAACCGATGTAACTGCCAGGCTTGATCTCGTCGATCCTGGCCAGGGTGACTGCGCGTACTTGAGTGGCCTGTGTCAAATGCACCGTGACGTCTTCGCCGCTATTGACCTTGACGTGCATCGTATCGCCGTCTATGGCGGTGATGGCGCCGCGCACGCCCACGCGCGGGGCCTCGGCAGCCTGGGCCAGCCCTACGGCCATAGCGGCGGCCAGCGTGGAAGCCAGGAGCATCTTGTTCAACGTGATCTTCATCGCAATGGATTTCCTGTTTCGGCGGTTGTTTCTGAATGTATCATTCCCCTTCGCACAGAAAGTTAACGATTCACTCATCATTACCGAGCATGAGTGTTATCACTGCCACCAGCCTACCCAGGCTACGGTGTTGTCTTTAGGCTCGCTCCACTTCCTTCGCTGTTATGAGAACACCATGAACGCTACTTCCCACGCTACAAGCACCATGACCCGGAGCATGGTGATGCTGTTTGCGTTTTGCTGCGGCGCCATCGTCGCCAACATCTACTACGCGCAACCGATCATCGAACTGATCGCGCCGGACATCGGCCTCACGCCTGCCATGGCCAGCCTGATCGTATCGCTGACGCAAATCGGCTACGCCCTTGGCTTGTTTTTCCTGGTGCCCCTGGGCGACCTGCTGGAAAACCGCAAGCTGATGATCGCCACTACCGTGCTCGCTATCGCCAGCCTGCTGGGGGCAGCGTACACCGAACAACCCAACCTGTTTTTGCTGGTGTCGCTGCTGATCGGCTTCAGTTCGGTGTCGGTGCAGATCCTGATCCCGCTGGCCGCGCACCTGGCGCCCGCCGAGTCCCGTGGCCGTGTAGTCGGCAGCATCATGGGTGGCCTGTTGCTGGGTATCCTGCTGGCCCGACCGGTGTCCAGCGTGGTCGCGGATCACTTTGGCTGGCGCGCAATGTTCATGGCGGCGGCCGCGTTGATGGCATTTATCAGCGTGGTGCTGATGCTGACCATTCCTAAACGTCAGCCGGATCACTCCGCCAGCTATGGCCAATTGCTGGGTTCTTTGGGCACCTTGCTGCGTCAGCAACCGGTACTGCGCCAACGGGCGTTCTACCAGGGCTGCATGTTCGCCACCTTCAGCCTGTTCTGGACCGCCGCCCCACTGGAGCTGGCACGCAACCACGGCCTGAGCCAAAGTGAAATCGCGCTGTTTGCCTTGGTCGGTGCCCTGGGTGCCATCGCCGCGCCTATCGCAGGTCGCCTGGCCGACGCCGGCCATACCCACCGTGCTTCGTTGCTGGCCATGCTATTGGCCGCGCTGAGCTTCCTGCCAGCCTTCGTACATCCGTTGTACAGCGTCATCGGCCTGGCCGTGACCGGCGTGGTCCTGGACTTCTGCGTGCAGATGAACATGGTGCTTGGCCAACGCGCCATCTACGCCCTCGACGCCAACAGCCGCAGCCGACTGAACGCGCTGTACATGACCAGCATCTTCATCGGCGGCGCCTTCGGCTCGGCGATTGCCAGCAGCGTGTATGAACACGGCGGCTGGCTGGGCGTGATGCTGGTGGGCAGCGCGTTTCCGCTGCTGGCGCTGTTGCGGTTCCTCAGCGCTTCGCGTCAGGCCATGGCCGCCACCGCTTGAGTGACGGGTTCAAGGCTGGTTTTTCCCCGCGGATGCCTGGCCGGACGGCGACGTTATCAGGCTTAATCAACTGCGAGAAAAACGCTAACAGGGTGATGGCAAACATTTGGATCAAGCCGGCGGCGCCTTCCAGTGTCTTATCCTGCAACGGGGCGGGTGCAGGGGCAGGCGTAGGCATAGGCATAGGCATAGGCATAGGCATAGGCTGGACTTTAGGTGTCTCGCCGCCCCCCTGCACGTCGGCTGACTTGATCTCCCCTTTGCTCTTGACTACCAGGTCCGCGTTGCCCGTGCCTTTCAGGTCAATAGCCAGGCTTGAGAGGCCCGTACTGGGGTCATGCTTGAGCATCGCCTCACCCGCTCGCCCGGTGAAACGGTCAGTAAAAACCAGGGCCCCCACACCCGCGTCCTTTATGGCGCCCGAAACGTCGATCTTATCGGTGCCGCTGGTGAAGTCCTCGATCATGTCAGGGTCGGATGGCGTGGAGTCGCCGGCCTTGTCGTAGACAAAGGTGTCTGCGCCGGCACCGCCTCTCAGGGTGTCGCCCTTCCCACCCCCCTTGAGCCGATTACCGGCTTCATTCCCCGATATCGTGTCCCGGGCAGAGCCGCCAATCGCGTGTTCAATCGTGCAGCCCTTGGCAATGGACACACTGCCCTTCAACCCGCCTACGTCAGAAAACGATTCGGCATTCAGGTTGATGTTCTGGTCCTGAGAAAACCCGGAGAAATCCAGCGTGTCGACACCACCACCGTCCCAGACACAGAACACGGGTTTGTCCGTGGCCTTATTGAGACTCATCGCCTCCCGCTCGGTATTGGAATTGAAGCCATAGGTGGTGTCGGTGTTACGGGTTTGGTGGTTGGCCCCGTACAAGCGTTGCGCCGCCGCGATATCGTCCATCATCGGCGCAGAGGGGTTCTGCCCCTTGAAGTCGTGCCCCTTCTGATTCTTCTCCGACCAATAACTCATCACCGTGCGCGCCTTTGTGTCCTCGGCGTAGACCGCGCCGTTCTGGTAATTGGAGCCACCACCGTTGTAGTTCCCCGGATGGTGCAGGCCGATGGCGTGGCCCACCTCATGGATCGCAGTGACGGAAAAGTGACTGCCCAATGCCGGTGACCCGCTCTCTCTAAGCGTGCCGATCGTGGCAGATGTGTTGGAAGTGGAGCGACCGGGAAATGTGGCAACCCCGCGATCACCGCGAGGGTTATTGCGGATATTGAGCGTGCCGTCCGAGTTGCCTGACTGCTCGCGAAAATTGATATTGGCTACGTCCTGCCAGGACTGCACCGCCTGGCGGACGCGTTGCTGCTGTGGTTTAGTGAAACTGTTGTCCACCGTGTAATTCACGTCGACCTTCGAGTCGCCATTACGGTCATGAAATCGCAGGTTGTCCCGTGTGATGTGTTTGGCTGCCTGGTCCGTGGCGTAAGACGGCTTGTTACCAGCCCTCGCACCAAACGGGCCGAGGTCCGATACTGGTAGGTTGTGAAGAGGAATAACACTACGCAGGTCATAATTGTTCATTGTGCGGCGCCTTTGGTTTTAATAAATAGGGCCGGCCAACGGATCGTCGGCCAACCACTCCAGAGGTAAATTCGCACGTTGAAAAATCTGATACCAACGCAGATTTGGTTCTAATCGCAACACTTGCGCGCCTCGAAATACGGGGCGAAACAACCAAGAATTCATTTGCAAATTAAACACTCAACAACACAAATGCCCGGGCGATATCGAGTTGTTTTTGCAAGAGAAAAACAAAATCTAAACAAGCAATGCTTGCTCAAGTACGCCGTTTTTCCAGCGCTCAGGACACATCCATTAACCCTTCCGCAGGACCGCACCAGCTTCTCAAGCGCAGCATCTGCCAGGAAGGAAGAACGACTCTTGACCTTATGCTCACGCACATACCGGTCGATGCGCTGGATGACATAACCTGGCAAAGTCACATTGACCTTCTCGGTCTTGCCCAGATAGGGCGAGATGTCCAACTCCAGCATCCCCAACCCATTCCCGCGTAGTCGTCGTGCGCGTGATAGTTGGCCACCGACGTTGGCATCGGTATCGGCCCGCCCTCTGCGGCGATCTCCTGCAACAGGATGTGGGCGACTTCCACAGCGGCGTTGTAGGCCTCTTCAAAACTGTCCCCGGCGGTGACTGCGCCCGAGATATCGGGGATCTGGATACCGGTGGCGGTAAAGTCATCGCCCCATTCGATACAGATTGGTTACTGCATGAATATTCTCCTTAAAACTCAAACAGGCCGGCGCGTTTCCTGATGCTTCTGAAGGTGCCCAGCGGCAGGTCCTTCTTGGGAGGCCTCGGTGGCGACTGCCTGACGCGCCTGACTACCTGTCAAAGCCCGTCTGCCAGAAATGGCGGACGGCTTTAATGAGGCATCAGTCCCTGGAAATCGACCGAGTATTGAATCAGTGCGCTTCGTTGCAATAACATCAAGTACGCTCGGATAACTGCCGATCATACTTTCGGTTCAACTTCATACCTACAATATCTCCACCCCGTATTACGTGAGGGCTATTGACAATAAAATCACTGCATTTATCTCCATCCAAGTCAACGTCCACCCAGTACCGGCCATCACAGTTTGATTTCATGATGACCGTCTCACCAGCTCTCCCTGTAAACTTATCTACCTGCGTCAGCGAAACACCCGACTTTTCAACCACCTTGGTTAAATCAATTTTATCCTTGCCACTTGTGAAGTTCTTTAAGCGATTGATTTTTTGACAGTTCGATTTAGAAGTAGAATCATACGTGAACGTCTTGCCACCCCTATCGTCTTTTGTTTTGTCATCTCTTCTCGTTCTTGGCGGATCTGGCTTTGGCTTTGGATCAGGTTCTGGAACTGTCGTCAAATCGGGTTCATGCTGAATTGAAGTGGATGGCTCGGGGTTGACCATCAGGTCCTTGTAGTGAATTTTTCCATTACTTTTCACCAGAAAATCGGACTTGCCATTACCTGTCAGATCAAGAGCCAGGCTTCCCTGACCAGTGCTGGCATTGTGGCTTAATACTGCCTCGCCAGCCTGGCCACTGAATTGGTCAACAATCCACAGAATCTTCACAGCAGCACGCCTCAATGGTTTGGATATGTCGATTCTGTCAGTGCCACTGACAAAATCCAGAATCCAATCAGAGGACTCAGCCGTGGAATCTGCCACGCTGTCATAGGCAAAGATATCCGCCCCGCCGCCGCCCTCAAGCTTGTCCGCTCCGGCCCCACCCTTGAGGCGATTGCCTACCTGATTTCCGATCAATGTGTCATTACCAGAGCCACCAACAGCGTTTTCCAGCCTCACACCTTTTGCGATGGAGACGTTGTTCTTCATGCCTCCCACATCCGAAAACGATTCGGCATTCAGATTGATTTTCTGTTGCTGGTGAAAAGCGGAAAAGTCCAGGGTATCAACCCCGCCAGCGTCCCATACACAGAAAACAGGTTTGTCTTTAGCGCTGTTGAGGCTGTAGAAGTCTCGACCGGCATTGGAATTGAAGCCGTAGGTAGTGTTGTTTTTTCGAGTGTTGGTATTCGCACCGTACAATTTTTGTACCGCAGCAATATCATGCATCATGGGGGCCGAGATTTTTTTCCCTTTGTAAGGATGATCGCCAAAAGAAGCATCGTGGTAGCTCATGGCGGTATAAGCGGTTGAGTCCTCCCGATAACGCGGTCCCGCTCCGTGAGGATGCTCCAGACCGATAGCATGACCAATTTCATGGACAACCACACTGTCAAACACGGTCCCATGTTCCAGCTTTCCATCAGCTCCGCCAGTACCAACGTTGACCGTGCCGCTCCTCATGTACTCATTGGGCAGGCTCGCGACGCCGCCGGCGTATCCAGGTATGGCTGAGATATGGAGGGAACCATCAAGCCCCTTGGTATTTTCTACAAAGTTCACGTTGGTCACCTCTGCCCAAGAGTGAATGTCCTCCCGGATTCGTCGCTTCTGATCAGGGGTGAACTTTGGATCCAAGGTATAGGAAAGGTCTACTTTCTTGTCTTTATTTCGATCCCTCCATATATAACCGCCACGTGTAAGATGTTTCGCCGCTTTATCCGTCGCATAGGAAGGTTTGTTAGCGCCTGGATTAATAGCGTGAAATTCTAAAGCGCTGGCATTGTACGGAACGGTGGAAATACTTGGCGTCTTCATGGGCAGCTCTCTAGCTTTTATAAGGCCTGACATAATTACTTATACTACGCACCTGAATTACGACTGAGTAAGCAGTGCATGCCAGAGCAAAATCGCACACAAAAAAACACCAAACAAGCACTGGTTTCATACCAATTGAAACGCTGAAAGTACGGCCTAAAAAAAACTAACAACCCCTCACACTAAACCATAAAGCTCGACTATATTTTCGTTTTATGAACGCACTAACTTCTCCAACGCCGCATCCGCCAGAAATGACGAGCGGCTTTTAACCTTGTGCTCACGCACATAACGATCGATGCGTTGAATGACGTATCCGGGCAAGGTCACATTGACCTTCTCGGTCTTGCCCAGATAGGGCGAGATGTCCAACTCCAACATCCCCCAGCCCATTCCCGCGTAGTCGTCGTGCGCGTGATAGTTGGCCACCGACGTTGGCATCGGTATCGGCCCGCCCTCTGCGGCGATCTCCTGCAACAGGATGTGGGCGACTTCCACAGCGGCGTTGTAGGCCTCTTCAAAACGGTCCCCGGCGGTGAATGCACCTGGAATATCGGGGATCTGGATACCGGTGGCGGTGAAGTCATCGTTCCATTCGATACAGATTGGGTATTGCATGAATGCTCTCCTTAAAACTGAAACAAGCCTGCGCGTTTCCTGATGCTTGTGACGGTGCCCAGCGGCAGGTCCTTTTTCGGATGAGGTACTGGAATCGTGTACGGGTTATAGCGATGGGTAAAAATAGGATGACTGCCCGTGACCCGATCCAACACCCAACCTGCCTCTTGCAGTTCCTTGATCAATAACCTGCTTTGCACCTCAGCCTCCTTGGCTTGGCCCGAATAAAAATAACCCTAGAGTTATCTTTACTCAAGCACAAAATACGTAAGGCTGACTGGCGGTTTTTTTGCGGGATGTTGAAAGCCAGCTTTACGAGCTAACCGGCGCGGCGTTGAACCTGGGGATACGGCCATTGAGGGACGGCCAGTAGCCTTGCTGGCAAGCGTGCTCGAGCACGGCCGGCTGACGACGCAGCAATTGCACAATGGCCTGCGCGGCAATAGTCAGCGCGAGCGTCTGGCCTGGGCACTGGTGGCGCCCCAAGCCAAAACTGAACAGCCGTCGCTGCGGGCGTTCAAGCACAAAGCTATCGGGCTGCGAATGTGCATCGCTGTCGCGGTTGGCGGACGCCAACAGGACTAAAACAGTGTCCCCCGCCTCCAGTACCCAACGGCCAATCGTGCAGCGCCGTGCCACGAATCGCCGCGTGTTCTGCACGGGCGAGTCGAAGCGCGCCACTTCTTGCACCAGTGCGATCGCCAGTGTGGGCTCACGCTTAACCCGTTCAACCAAGTCAGGTCGTCGCGCAAGTAACACCAGCGAATTACCAATCAGGCCAGCGGTTGCTTCACAGGTCTGCGACAACAACCCAATCAGGTTGGCAGACATCACCTCGGCGTCTTTCCAATCGCCCGCGCGGATAGATGACAACAACACCGTTTGCTCAAGCACCCCGCTGAACATCTGCCTCAGCTGTGATGCCCCGGCATCGGCGTTGCGCAGTTGGGCTTCGTTGCTCAACGGCGACAGGCAGGCCACGAAGTCCCGCGTCAGGCCGGCAACGATCTGCAACTGCTCATCAGGCAAGCCCAGCAGACGTGCAACCACCGATACCGGCAAGGTGAACATCCACGCATCCAGATTGTTCACGCCGGCACTGAGCTGCTCCACGTCGAGGGCTATACGTTGCGCATCCAAAGCGGCCAACGCAGGCTCCATCACCGCTCTTGGGCAGCGATGGGCCACGCCTTCATTCATGCGCATCAGCCGAGCAAATACCTGGCCCGCCACTCGTTGTGCAATCGCGGCCGGAACCGGCTCATGCAGCGGGCGTACGCAGCAGTCAGGATGCGCCAAAACGGCCTCGACCGTCTTCGCGCAACTGGCTATCCACAGCCCGAGGTCGGCATCGAACAGCAGGCCGGCATTGCGCCGCAAGCGAGCGTAGTAATCATAAGGGTCAGCATGGGTCGCAGCTTGCAGCGGTGTCATTCGGCAGGTCCTGTTCTAAAAGAACCGGTACTATCAGCCACGCCGCACAGTAACGATTCGCTCAGGAACGAAATATGAACGGCCACGACCCTGACGCCGCCCTCTCGCAAATCGCCGGCGCGATTGCAGAACCTGCGCGTACGAAAATGCTTTGCGCGTTGATGGACGGCCATGCGCGCACCAGCACCGAAATGGCGGTGATCGCTGAAGTGAGTACCTCCACCGCCAGCGCCCACTTGGCCAGGCTCAAGGACCAGGGCCTGATCATGTTGCACACCCAGGGGCGCCACCGTTACTACAGCCTGACAGGCCCGCACATCGCCCAGGCCATCGAAGGGTTGATGGTCATCAGCCGCCACAGTGCCAACGCCTTTGTGCCGAACACCCCCACCCGCTTGCAGTTCGCGCGTACCTGTTACGACCACATGGCCGGCACGCTGGCGGTGCAGCTGCATGACCATTTCATCGCAGCGGGCTGGCTGATTGGCGAGGGTACTTACCAGCTCAGCCTGACAGGTGAAAAAGCCATGATCGACCTCGGGGTGGATGTCGCCGCACTGCGTTCACAGCGCCGGCGTTTTGCCTGTGCCTGCCTGGACTGGAGCATGCGCCGTCCGCATTTGGCGGGAGCATTGGGTGCGGCATTGCTGCAAAGCGTGATCCGCCGGGAATGGGTGACACAGGACCTGGATACCCGGGCACTCGGCTTGACGCCCAAGGGACGAAAGGCACTGGCTAGCCGATTCGGAATAGAAACCTGAATGTAGTGAGCGGGCTGTCGGGTCACTACCAGCGATGTATCAGCAACATCTTCGCTGGCAAGCCAGCTCGGTCATGCGCATGCCGAATGGCCATGATCCAGGCAGCACAGCAAGCGCTCGACCGTATGCTCCAACGGGCCGGAGTTATCCAGCACGAACAACCCTGGGCCATTGCCGGCAATCAGTTCGGCAGTGAGTTGCGCATTGCGCGCCAGGCGCGCTTCGATATCTGCCAGAGCTTCACGCCCCCGCGCGACCAACCGCTGGCGCAATATGGCTTGATCAACCGTCAGCAGCAACACCAGCAAGGTGGGATAGCGCTCACGGGTTTGCGCCAAGTGAGCACGGGAGCCGTTGACCAGTACGTCTTCGCCTGCGGCCAGCCAGTCGTCGATTTCCCTGGGAATGCCATAGCACAACCCATTCGCCTGCCAACTCAACGCAAACGCGCCCGCCGTTTCCAGCGCTGCAAATTGCGCCGGGCTAACACCTTGCGCGGCCTCGCCCACCGCTTCCGCCGAACGGGTGATGACGCGGCGCACGATGCGGCAACCGCGCTCGACCAAACGCGGTCGTGCGGCATCCAACAGGCTGTCCTTGCCCGAACCCGATGGTCCGATGAGATAGATCAACCTGCCTGCCATCAACACACCCTCTTTGCTGGTCGCCGGTCCCAGGTCAGTGGGCCGGCGGGGCCACATTACCCGAGTGCGACCCGTTCGCCATCTGGTATTTCGTTGTTATGACAGTAGCGCACTAGATGGAAGCGCTGAGCCATCGTTAGGACCTGCCCTACACAGATTTCGGGTTGTGTCCGATCAACCTCGCCGCTTCTCTTCGCCGGGCGCTGCAAAATCAGCGAACGGGTGTGGTAGCGAGATGGAGGTGCTCATTCATAGGAGCTTCGTCATGAAAAAAGTCACGCCTAACCCCGCGCCATCCACTTCGGATGCCCCCCAAAAAAAACACGCCACCAACGTAATCTTCATCGTCCGCCCCGGCCTCAGCACCGAAGCTGCCCTGAGCAATGCCAGCGAGCTGCTTGAATCGGCGACTGTCTGTGCGTACGACTGCGCCGAGCATTTGGATGGCTCGGGCCGTAAACAGGTGTTGGCGGTGGTGCAGATGATCGAGATCGCGCAGTTGTTGGTGGATGAGGCGCTGAATCGGGAGTGTCCCGTGGCCTGACGGCCTGAAATGATTGTTCCCATGCTCTGCGTGGGAATGCCGCCTGGGATGCTCTGCGTCCCTAAATTGGCGTAGGGCTTGAGCCTTGCACGAGGTGACGCAGAGCGTCACGGGATGCGCTACCACGCGGAGCGTGGGAACGATCAAAAAAAGGCGACCCGAAGGTCGCCTGTTGTCATTGCGCGTAGTGCTTGCTCAACCCCGGCGGCACGCCCTGCACGTCGGTCTCTTCCCACGGCCCGTTCGGGCTGATGGAGCGGCTCCAGCCGTTGCTCCAGCGGTAATACGTGCGCTGGCGGTAGAAGGTGTCGGGCTGCTCTTCCAGCACATACACCTGCATCTTGCCGTCCCAGTGGCTGGCGGCGCCTGGAGGGGGTGCGAAGGTTGGCGATTGGGTTGGCACTGGCTTCGGCGGCGGGGTCACCGGACCGGAAGGTTTGGTGCCTGGCTGGGTAGACGGGCCCGACGATGGGATGGTCGGGCCGGTAGGCGCAGGAGGTGGCCGGTGGACCGCGCAAGCGCTCAGGCCCAATACCAGGCTGAGCAGGGTGATGCGTGCGAGTGCGGTCATAGGCGTTTCCTCAAGTTTACTTATCCGGACTGTCGATGGTCAGCTGCTGCAGCGCAGTGGTGCTGCTGGCCAGGGGTTGGCTGCGGCCGATCCACTCGCCAGCGGTCGGAAGACCTGCCCGGGATATGCGCGCAACCAGTTGGACTTCAGGGAAGTTCGACAGTTTCAACTGCGGCATCATCGCGTCGGCATCGCCCAGTTCGACGGTGATCGGCAGTTCGGCGACGGTGACGCGCTTGGCTGCCAACGGTGCCGGCGGACCTTTCACGGCGCGGGCGAAGATGAATACGCTGTCGGTTGGCAGCGCCTTGGCCTTCACCTCGGCGGACACGTCCACCCGGACTTTCATCACGGATTTTTGAGGGGCGACGGTGCCGCCGCTCTCTTTCAGCTTCTCGGCCGCACGGTCAATGCCGCCTTGCAGCGCCGCACGGGAATTGTCTCCCGGCGGCAGTTGCGCCAGCAGACGGTTCCAGTAATCGATCGCTTCCTGATAACGCTGGCCTTCAAACGCCGCGATACCCAGCAGGCCAAGGCTGGTGACTTCCTTCGGGTCAAGCTTCAACGCTTCGTCAGTTAGCGCCTGGACCTTTGGCGACCACTGTTTATTGTCGGCAAAGTACTGGGCCTGAGCCCACTGCCCGAGCAGTTCCGGCTGGCGCCCGGCCAATGCCACGGTGCGTTCGAAGACTTTCGCGGCATCGGCGGAACGCTCCTGAGCCATGTAGGCGCGACCGAGGAAATACAGGCCTTGCGCCGAATCAGGCTGCGCGGCCGCGGCGCGCTCCAGGCGCTGGGTCATGTCTTCCATGGACACCGGCGGCTGGGAGAATTCGCGGGTCAGCTCGACCTTGTCGCTCGCGCCATAATGCAGGTACAGCGCAACGCCCAGGACAGGCACCAAAAAGGCCGCCAGAAATGGCAGAGGTTTGCCCAAACGCGATTCGCGAGGTTTTTCCACGCCTTCGGTGTCAGCCAACAATTCGCGAGCAGCCTCGGCACGGCCGCTGTCGAGTTGCGCGGCATTCAGCACGCCTTCGTCCTGCTGCACTTGCAGCTCGGCGACGCGTTCCTGATACAGCGCCACGTTCAGCGCGGTGCGGTCCTCTTCACGCTGGGCACGGCGGCCACGCAACACAGGGATCAACAGGAAACTCAGGGCAATCAGTAGCAGCAAGCCGGCTGCGAGCCAGAAATCAATCATCAGTCTTGGTGTCCAGCAAGTGGTCGAGACGTTTACGCTCTTCAGGGGACAGCGCGTCGGAACCATCGGTAGGCGCGGCGCGGCGGCGGCGCACGATCACGGCCATCACCACCACGCCGGCCAGCAACAGCCCGGCGGGGCCGAACCAGAGCAACGCGGTCTTGCCGGTAAGGGCCGGTTTGTAGCGCACGAAATCACCGTAGCGGTCGACCATGAAGTCGATGATCTGCTGGTCGTCCTTGCCCTCCCCCAGCATGCGGAAGATCTCTCTGCGCAGGTCGGTGGCGATGGGCGCGTTGGAATCGGCGATGTCCTGGTTCTGGCATTTGGGGCAGCGCAGTTCCTTGGTGAGGTCGCGGAAACGCTCACGCTCGGCGTCGTTGGCGAATTCGTAGGTGTCGATGGCGGCGTGGGCCACGCCAGCCAATCCCAGCGCCAGAACAGCGGCGGCTAACAAGCGCTTCATGGCTTGGCCTCATCGACCAGCGCCTGGTACTTGGCGGCCAATTGTTCGCGCCAGACCACCTCATCGATCACACCCACGTATTTGTCGCGGATCACGCCCTTGGCATCGATGAAGAAGGTTTCCGGGGCACCGTACACGCCAAGGTTCAGGCCGAGGTTGCCGTCTTCATCACGGATATCCAACTGGTACGGGTTGTGGAACTCGGCCAGCCACTTCAAGGCCGCTGCGTTGTCGTCCTTGTAGTTGATGCCGTAGATCACCACGCCCTTCTCGGCCAGAGTGTTCAGCACCGGGTGTTCGACGCGGCACGAGATGCACCAGGTGCCCCACACGTTGACCAATGCCGGTTTGCCCAGCAGGTCGGCCTGGGTCAGGGTCTTGTCGCCCTGCACCGTCCGCAGGCTGAACGCGGGGAACGGTTTGCCGATCATTGCCGAGGGCAACTCGGCCGGGTCCAGGTACAAGCCACGGTAAAGGAACACCGCCACCACCAAAAACAAAGCCAGCGGCACAACCATCAACCAACGCTTCATACCGCCGCTCCTTGCAGGCCGAGCGCTTCACGCACCCGGCTCTTGACCTTGACCCGATAACGCCGGTCCAGCGCGGCGAGCAAACCACCGAAACCGGTGAGCAAACCGCCGAACCAGATCCAGCGCACGAACGGTTTCACATGCACGCGCACCGCCCAGGCACCCTCGCCCAGCGGTTCACCCAGTGCCACATAGAGGTCGCGGGTGAAACCGGCGTCGATCCCGGCTTCGGTCATCATCGAACTCTGCACGGTGTACAGGCGTTTTTCCGGGTGCAGCACGGCGATTTCCTTGCCGTTGCGGACGACGCGCACGGTGCCTTTGTCTGACGTGAAGTTCGGGCCTTCAAAGTGCTTGGCGCCTTCGAAGATGAAGTGGTAACCGGCCAGGTCCATCGACTCACCGGGCGCCAGGCGCAGGTCGCGCTCGGCGCTGTTCTGGCTGGAAAGCACCACGCCCAGGGCGCAGACGGCGATACCGATGTGGGCGATCTGCATGCCCCAGTAGCTGCGGGTCAGCGTCGGCAAGCCTTTGAGCAGGCCCTTGTGGCGGGTCTTGTCGAAGATGTCGCGCACGCCGGCCAGCAATACCCAGGCAGCGAGCAGGAAGGTCGCGAGCACTGCCCAGTTGAAGTCGCCATAAGCGAAGCCGGCGATCACCGCCAAGGCCACGCTGCCGAGCAACACTGGCATCAGCATGCCGGCCAGCCATTTCACCGGTGTGTCTTTCCAGCGCACCAGCATGCCTACCGCCATCACCACCATCAACAGGCCCATCAAAGGGATGAACAGCGCGTTGAAGTACGGCGGGCCGACCGACAGTTTGGCGCCACTGAGGGCATCCAGCACCAGCGGATACAGAGTGCCGAGCAGGATCATCGACGCGGCCACCACCAGCACCAGGTTATTACCCAGCAGCAGCGTTTCCCGCGACCACAGGTTGAAGCCGACCTGGCTCTTGACCACCGGGGCGCGCAGGGCGAACAGCGTGAGTGAGCCGCCCACCACAAACAGTAGGAAGATCAGGATGAACACGCCGCGCTCCGGGTCGGACGCAAACGCGTGCACCGACGTCAGCACGCCCGAACGCACAAGGAATGTGCCGAGCAGGCTGAGGGAAAACGCCGCGATGGCCAGCAACACGGTCCAGCTCTTGAACACGCCACGCTTTTCGGTAACGGCCAGCGAGTGAATCAATGCCGTGCCGACCAGCCATGGCATGAAGGAGGCGTTTTCCACCGGGTCCCAGAACCACCAGCCGCCCCAGCCAAGTTCGTAGTAAGCCCACCACGAACCGAGGGTGATGCCGATGCCGAGAAACGCCCAGGCGACGATGGTCCACGGCCGCGACCAGCGCGCCCAGGCTGCATCGAGACGCCCGCCCAGCAAGGCGGCGATGGCGAAGGCGAAGGCCACGGAGAAACCCACGTAACCCATGTAAAGCATTGGCGGGTGCACGATCAGGCCGATGTCTTGCAGCAGCGGGTTGAGGTCATGCCCGTCCACCGGGATCTGCGGCAAGATGCGCGTGAAGGGGTTGGAGGTCATGATCAGGAACAGCAGGAAACCGATGCTGATCATGCCCATCACCGCCAGCACCCGCGCCAGCATCACTTGCGGCAGTTGGCGCGAGAACACCGACACGGCGAAGGTCCAGCCGCCGAGGATCAACGCCCACAGCAGCAACGAACCTTCGTGGGCGCCCCACACGGCGCTGAATTTGTAGTACCACGGCAGCGCGCTGTTGGAGTTATTGGCGACATAGGCGACGGAAAAGTCGTCGGTCATGAAGGCGTAGGTCAGGCAGCCAAACGCGAACAGCAGGAACGCGAACTGGCCCCAGGCGGCCGGCTGCGCCAGGCTCATCCACAGGCGGTCACCGCGCCAGGCGCCAAGCAATGGCACCACCGCCTGGACGATGGCAAAGCACAGGGCGAGGATCATCGCCAACTGACCCAGTTCCGGAATAAACAGTGCGGACGTCATGGCTCAACCCTCCTTGGCAGGCATTGGCGCGGACTGGCCGCTGTCTTTCAACGCTTTGGTGACTTCTGGCGGCATGTATTTTTCGTCGTGTTTGGCCAGCACTTCATCGGCCACCACCACGCCGTCGGCGTTGAGCTTGCCCAGGGCGACAATGCCCTGGCCTTCGCGGAACAGGTCCGGGAGGATGCCGCGGTAGGTGATGGTCACGGATTTGCTGAAGTCGGTGACCACGAAGGTCACGTCCAGGGAATCGCCGGAACGCTTCAAGGAGCCCTTCTCCACCATGCCGCCAGCACGGATGCGCATATCGACAGGCGCTTCGCCGTTGGCGATCTGGGTCGGGGTGTAGAACAGGTTGATGTTCTGCTGCAGAGCGCTCAACGCCAGGGCCACGGCAATGCCGACGCCAGCGAGGATGGCAAGGATGATCAACAGACGCTTTCTACGCAGCGGATTCACTTTTCGGTCTCCCGGCGCAGACGACGCGCCTCTTGTTGCAGGTAACGCTTGCGGGCCAGGATCGGCGCGGCGACGTTGAGGGCCAGCACTGCCAGGCAGATGCCATAGGCCGTCCAGACATACAGGCCGTGGTGGCCCATGGCGATAAACTCGCTGAAAGAAGCAAAACTCATCCACGCGCTCCCAGGCTGCTTTGCACTTCGGCCTTGACCCAATGGGTGCGGGCTTCACGCTTGAGCACTTCTAGGCGCATGCGCATCAGCAGCACGGCGCCGAAGAAACAGTAGAACCCCAGCACCATCAGCAGCAGCGGCGCCCACATTTCCATAGGCATCGCCGGTTTTTCGGTGAGGGTGAAGGTGGCGCCCTGGTGCAGGGTGTTCCACCACTCCACCGAGTATTTGATGATCGGGATGTTGATCACACCAACAATCGCCAACACCGCGCAGGCCTTGGCGGCGCTGTCACGATTGCTGATCGCGTTGCCCAGGGCAATCAGACCGAAGTACAGGAACAGCAAAATCAGCATGGACGTTAGTCGCGCATCCCACACCCACCAAGAACCCCAGGTCGGCTTGCCCCAGATTGCGCCGGTGACCAGCGCCACGGCGGTCATCCACGCGCCGATGGGGGCAGCGCATTGCAGCGCGACGTCTGCGAGCTTCATCTTCCACACCAGGCCGACGATGCCGAACACCGCCAGCATCACGTAGCAGGACTGGGCCAGCATCGCGGCGGGAACGTGGATATAGATGATGCGAAAGCTGTTGCCTTGCTGATAGTCCGGCGGCGCGAAGGCCAGGCCCCAGACCAGGCCGATGCCGATCAGCAACACGGCGGCGATGCTCAACCACGGCAGCAGCTTGCCGCTGATGCCATAGAAGAATTTGGGCGAGCCGAGCTTATGAAACCAGGTCCAGTTCATTGCTGTTTCCATCACGGTTGCTTCTTGTCGTGACAAGAAGCGTAGGGTCTTTACTGACTGAACGTATAGCGTTCAGTCAGACCTCATTATTCGCCAACGCTAATCTTCAGGCCGGCCGCTATAGCAAAGGGTGTCAGGGTTACCGCCAGGGCGGTCAGGCTACCCAGCCACAAGAGGTAACCGGTCGCCGGCATGCCCATGAGCGCGGCTTGCAACGCACCGCTGCCCAGGATCAGTACCGGGATATACAAAGGCAGAATCAACAAGGCCAGCAACAGGCCGCCGCGCTTCAAACCCACGGTCAACGCCGCGCCCACCGCCCCCAGCAAACTGAGGACCGGTGTACCGAGCAGCAGGCTCAGGAGCAGGATCGGCAGGCATTCGGTGGGCAGGCCCAGCATCATCGCCAGCAGCGGCGAGAGCAAGACAAGCGCCAGGCCGGAAAAAGCCCAGTGTGCCAGTACCTTGGCCAGTACCAGAAGTGGCAAGGGGTGCGACGAAAGGACCCACTGTTCCAGGGAACCGTCTTCGAAATCACTGCGAAACAGTCCGTCCAGCGAGAGCAGGACGGCTAAAAGTGCGGCGACCCACACCAGCCCAGGGGACAAGGTTTGCAACAGTTTAATCTCGGGGCCGACCGCCAACGGGAACAACGCGATGACAATGGCGAAGAATACCAGCGGGTTGGCCAACTCGGCCGGGCGACGACACAGCAGCCGCGCTTCGCGGGCAACCAGCAGGGCGAATACGCTCATGCCGACCACCGCCCCAGGTCCAGGTCACGGTAACCGGCGGGCTTACGCGTGAGGGTATGGTGAGTGGTGAGGATGACCAGACCGCCCCGCTCGCAGTGCTGGGCCAGGTGTCCTTCCAACTGGGCGACGCCTTGCTTGTCGAGGGCGGTGAACGGCTCATCGAGAATCCACAACGGCGGGCCGGGCAGGTACAAACGCGCCAGGGCCACGCGGCGCTGTTGACCAGCGGACAGGGTGTGGCAGGGCACGTCTTCGAACCCCTTGAGACCAACAGCGGCCAGAGCCTGCCAAATGGCATCGCGCGAAGCAGGGTGATGCAGGGCGCTGAGCCAACTGAGGTTTTCTTCGGCGGTGAGCACGTCCTTGATGCCGGCGGCGTGGCCGATCCAGATCAGGTTGCGTGCCAGTTCGGTGCGTTGTTCGTTGAGGGGCTTGCCGTTGAGGCGTACCTCGCCGGCCGTAGGCTGCATCAGCCCGGCCAGCAGGCGCAGCAAACTGGTCTTGCCGCTGCCGTTGGGGCCACTGATCTGCACCATGTCGCCGCCCACCAGCCGCAGTTCGAGGTGCTCGAACAGCAGGCGCAGGTCGCGTTCACAGGAGAGCGCTAAGGCTTCAAGAAGAGGGCTGGTCAAAAGATCGCGGGCCTTTACGGTTCAAGTCGGCGGTGCAGCGGCCGTTAAAGAGAAATGCACAATAACGGCTTCGGCGACCGATTTTAGAGAGCTGGATCAAATAGTTGTGAGGTTTTTAGCGCTCTCTTTGCAGACGGGCGGCATTATACATGTGATGCCCGACTCTAAAGAGGGCAATTTCCCCAGAGACGACGCGCGCGATGACCGGTGAGATCAACCTTCCTACGCTTCCACCTGCTACTGCGGCCGGGCCCAGCCCTGCGCCTGCGACCGGTGAATTGCTGAAACTGCTGGAGCCGCAGATCGGCCTGATCGCCCCAGGGAAAACCGCAAACGCTGAAGTGATCGCCTTGAAACAAGGCGGCGACGCCTTTCAGTTGCTACTCAAATTGACCTTGGAAGGTGGCCGTCAGACCCTGGTGCAAGCCAGCAGCACCCAGCCCTTGCCGCTGGGCAGCAATGTCGCGGTGAGCCAGACGCCCGCTGGCAACCTGACCCTCAGCCTGCAGCAGGCCTTGAGCGCGAATGTCGCCGCCCTCACCCGAATCGATACCCACCAGACGCCAGTGGGCACGCTGTTGCAGGCCAAGGTGCTGACCACCCAAATGCTGCCCCAAGGCACGGCGCAACCAGCGATTTACCGCTCACTGGTGACCGTGCTCAACAGCGTACTGACGGGCGCCACCCTGACCGTGGAAAGCCCGCAGCCGCTGCGCGTCGGCAGCCTGCTCAGTGCCGTGGTGCAGAACGCGCAGACCTTGAGCTTTGTGCCCTTGAGCGGGCTCAAGGATCAGTTGGCCGTCACGCAGCAACTGTCGACCCAACAAAGTCGCCAAGGCTCGCTGGATGCGGTGTTCACTGCGCTGCAAAACCTGCCGCGCGGCGACAGCACCTCCGCCGACCTGCGCGCCGCCGCCGACCGTTTGCTGGCCGCCTTGCCGGATTTGGCCCAGGTCAGCAATCCCAAGGTACTCGCGCAAGTCATCCAGAACAGCGGGGCGTTTCTTGAAGCCAAGCTGCTCGCCGGGCAAAACCCGCAAATTCCCCCGTTGGACATGAAAGGTGCCTTGCTGCGCCTGGTCGCGGACTTGTTGCCCGCCCTGCCCGCCAGCACCAACCTGAATGCCATCCTCGCCGCCAATACCCTGGCACAGGTGCTGCCCAACTTTGTACGCAGCCCGCTGAACACCCTCGGCCAGGTCAGCGCCCGACATCTACCCGCTGGCTTCCCGCTGCCCGAACGCCTGATGGCCAAGCTGGAAGGCGAAGGCGACCTGGAAAACCTGCTGCGCCTGGCCGCCGGGGCGATTTCACGGTTGCAGAGCCATCAGCTGTCGAGCCTGGAGCAGACCGGCACCACCGCCGACGGTCGCCTGCAAACCACGTGGCAGCTGGAAATCCCTATGCGCACCCTGCAGGACATCGTGCCCTTGCAGGTCAAGTTCCAACGCGAAGAACCGGCGCCGGACAAAGACCAGCCCGAACGCAAAGACAAGAAGGACGCCAAACAGATGCTCTGGCGCGTCGAGTTGGCCTTCGATATGGAGCCACTGGGACCGTTGCAGGTCCAAGCGCAATTGAGCCAGGGCAAACTGTCCAGCCAGCTGTGGGCGACCCGGCCATTCACCGCCAGCCTGATCGAAAGCCACTTGAGCAACCTGCGCGAACGCCTGGTGACCTCGGGCCTCAACGTCGGTGACCTCGATTGCCACCTCGGCACCCCGCCGCGCGGGCCCAAAACTGGACTGGAACAACGCTGGGTGGATGAGACCGCATGAAAAACCCTACGCCACCGCGCCAAGCGATTGCCCTGAAGTACGACGGCCAGCAAGCACCTACCCTGACGGCCAAGGGCGATGATGCCCTGGCCGAAGCGATCCTGAAGTTGGCGCGTGAAAATGAAGTGCCCATCTATGAAAACGCCGAGTTGGTGAAGCTGCTGGCGCGGATGGAGCTGGGGGACAGCATTCCCGAGGAGTTATACCGCACAATTGCCGAGATCATTGCGTTTGCATGGACGTTGAAGGGCAAGTTTCCGGTGGGGTATGACCCGGATGCCGCGCCAGTGGAACGCGACGTGACCGAACGTGGGGATGACTACTGAATCAGCCGGGCATCACACCGGCCAATACGCGAGCCGCGACCGACGTGGCAACGGGCTTGCGCTGCGCATGCTGCTTCAACGCCTGCTCGAACGTCTGCCCCTCGTACCGTCGCAATGCTGCACCGAACGCGCTGGCCTGAGCCGGCGCAAGCGGAGCAGTGAAGGCCTCGATGAACTGCGCGTTAATGACGGTGTTGCGAACATTGTCTATCTCCGCCTTTATGGAACGGCTATCTCGGGCAGTAACATGATCGAACAGGACCTGATCCTTGATCACAAACGCCTTCGTACCTGGTGCGCGCTGGGCGACGAGCACGTTCTGCTGACCGTCCCAGGCCGACAGTGAATACTCCTTGAGCCTGTCCTGATTGCTCTTGACCGACTCGATACTCGGGCCACGATGCTCCAGACCCGCACTGAAAAACTGGCTCAGGACATTGAAGTCCATCACCGCATCATCCGTCCCACGTTTGAGAATCCGGCAGCACAAGGTCGCTAGGTCCACCTGGATATCATGGAAATGCAGCTTCGGCTCTTGGCTCAAACGTGCGACATCGGCGATCTTCTGATTGAAGTCATTTGGCCACAAGTACAACGCGTCCCGCGTCAATGGCTGCCCCAAGCGCTTTTCCATAGGCCCCATGAACTGCTGAACCAGTGCCGCGCCCTGATCATGCACTTGCAGCATGCTGGTACCGGGCATACGGTTCTGGATCATATTCTTCACAACATCGGTGTTGAGCGCGAACTGGCCGGTCAGAAAGGTGGTTTTACCCGCTGACGGCGCACCGCGAACTATCGAGACATCTTGCGACACGGCAGGTACCGGGTCTTGGAGGATGGACTGGAACTGCGTCAGGTACTTCTCTGCCATCTGCGCCGTCAGGTTTTTCAGGATGTTGCCATTGAGGCTTTCCACCTCAGGCAGCCAGACGTTTCTTTTGCCCAGAGCCTGCGCCAGTGTTGGCATACTTCTGTCAGCAGCAGCCGGGTTGGACCAGCCCAACCGCTCGTTATCCTGCAGCCGTTGCAATTGCCTTGGGTTGCGCGTCAACGCCTGCCAGGAAGTAATATTCGGATCGGCGATCATGCAGGCAAGTCGCTCTCGATAATTGTTCTCGGAAGGCGGCCGGCCAATCAATTCGCTCAAGACACTACGCGCATTGGTTGAATTGATTGAGGCTGCAGTGGGCATGCCGGGCTCGGCGTAAACGGGCGCCTCCACGCTATTAACGGATGTAGCACGTTGGATAGTCATCGTCAGTCCTCCAGTCAACCAGAACTCGGCAAATTAGCCTGCCTGCTCAGGTTTACTCATAGGACTTTTCTTGAGTGTGAGTCTGCCACCGATGAACTGCGCGTCAGCCCATTACTTCACTCAAAGGAATGAAATTGACCCGGTCGCCAATCGTCAACGTCGTGCCTTCCAACACCTCCACAAACCCTTCTGCCCACGCCGCACTGCGCAGCACGCCCGAGCTCTGGTTGCGGTAGATGATTGCCTTGCCCTGCTCGATACGCCCGCGCAGGTATTCGCGACGGTTGCCCGGTTTGGGCCAGGTGAACCCCACCGGCACTTCAAAGCGCAGCGGCTCGACATCTTGCACGCCTTGGCGGCGCAGCAAATAAGGGCGCGCCAGCAGTGCGAAAGTCACCAACGTCGAGGCCGGGTTACCCGGCAAGCCGATCACCGGCACGCCTCGGAAGTGGCCGAAGGTCAGCGGCTTGCCTGGCTTGATCGCGAGTTTCCACAGCGCCAGCTCACCCTCTTCACGCAGGGCAATGCCGAGGAAATCCGCCTCGCCTACCGACACACCGCCGGTCGACAGGATGAGGTCGACATTGCCCAAATCGGCCAGGCGAGTGCGGGTCCGGTCTAGATCATCGGGCAGGATGCCAGCGTCGATCACTTCGCACCCCATGCGCGCCAGCCATGAGCAGAGCACGCGCCGGTTGCTGTTGTAGATCTGCCCCGGCCCGAGCGGCAAGCCCGGCTCGATCAATTCATCGCCGGTGGACAACACCGCCACGCGCGGTCGGCGTACGACTTCCAGGCAATCACGGCCGAGGGAAGCGGCCAGGCCCAGTTCAATAGGGCCCAGGCGCGTGCCGGCCGTTAACACAAGCTCGCCTACGGTGGTTTCCTGGCCTTGGGGGCGGATGTTCTGATCGATGTGCAGGGCTTCGGTGAAGCTCACGCGCTCGTCGGCGTGGACCACAGCGTTCTCTTGCATTTCCACACAGTCAGCACCTTCGGGAACCGGCGCGCCGGTGAAGATCCGCGCGCAAGTACCGGTGGCCAGGGGCTGTGGCGCCTGACCGGCGAAGATGCGCTGGCTCACGACCAACGGTTCCCCGGTCCAGTCCGCCAAGCGCACGGCGTAACCGTCCATGGCGCTGTTCGGCCAAGGTGGCAGATCGAGCGTAGAGATCAGGTCTTGGGCCAATAC
Source organism: Pseudomonas sp. EA_65y_Pfl1_P113 (assembly GCF_963970525.1). NCBI lineage: Bacteria > Pseudomonadati > Pseudomonadota > Gammaproteobacteria > Pseudomonadales > Pseudomonadaceae > Pseudomonas > Pseudomonas sp. EA_65y_Pfl1_P113. Next base: position 162,046 of record NZ_CAXAQM010000003.1, on the reverse strand, counting down.
ACGGCCATCGCAGTCAGCCAGGGGCAGCGTTTCCTGCTCGCGGATCGGCGCGGCTTCGGCCATCGCCAGCAGTTGTTGCAATGCCTCTTCCACCGGCATCAGAGCGCCGGTCTTGCCAGGCTTACCCACGGGATTCACAAGGCTCGGCCTGCTTCAGGTGCGGCACGAAGTTGCACGGGCGATGACGGTTGTCCAACTGCTCGGCGAGGATGCCATCCCAACCGGTACGCACCGCATTGGTGGAACCCGGCAGGCAGCACACCAGGGTGCCATTGGCCAAGCCTGCCAATGCGCGGGACTGCACGGTAGAAGTGCCGATATCAGCCACGGAAATCTGGCGGAACAGTTCGCCAAATCCGTCGACCTGTTTATCGAGCAGGCAACTGACGGCCTCAGGCGTGCTGTCACGGCCGGTGAAGCCGGTGCCGCCGGTGATCAACACCACTTGCACCACGTCTTCGGCGATCCAGTGGGCGACTTGGGCGCGGATTTTGTAAAGGTCGTCCTTAAGCAGCACGCGCTCGGCCAGCTGATGGCCAGCGGCGGTGAGACGGTCGACGAAGACCTGGCCCGAGGTGTCGGTGTCCAGGGTGCGGGTGTCACTGACGGTCAATACAGCGATATTCAGGGGTACGAAGGGCGCATCTGCCTTGGCGTTCATGGCACGGTCCGGTTGTCGAAGGAACAGCCCGATGTTATATCACAGCCCCCCCTTTTGCTGCCGCTGCGGAACCGCCATGCCTATCGACTCATCCCCCCTGCCATGTTCGGTCCTGCTGCTATCCGGTGGGCGCGGGCAGCGCATGGGCGGCCAGGACAAAGGCCTGTTGGATTGGCGCGGCCAGCCCTTGATCGCGCATCTACAGAGCCTGGTTCGACCGCTCACGGATGACCTGATCATCTCGTGCAACCGCAACCCGCAACACTACGCCGCCTATGCCGACCAACTGGTGAATGACGACAGCCCGGACTTTCCCGGTCCGCTCGCCGGTATCCGTGCGGGACTCGCCGCCGCGCGCCACGCACACCTGCTGATATTGCCGTGCGATGTACCGCATATTGACGCGCGATTGCTCGCCGACCTGCGGCAGACAGCGCGGCACAACCCGCTGCTGCCGGTGATGGTGCGCCATGGCGAATTCTGGGAACCCTTGATCTGCATCATCCCTACCCACCTGCAAACCGAGGTAGAAGAGGCATGGCGTGCGGGTGAACGCAGCCCACGCAAGATCTTCCTGCAACTGGGTGGCGTGGGACTGGAGTGCCCGGCGGATGACCCGCGACTGGCCAACCTTAATACGCCCGAGCTGTTACAGACGCGGCCGGGCATGTCAGAATGAACCTCGCATCAGGAACTTTGTCGGCGCCGCACGCGTCACAAGGTCAGCAATTAAAAAGTATTCTCTCGGAGACAATCTCATGACTCAACGGACCATCGCCGCTCTCATGCTTGCACTGGGCCTCGCCACCCTCGCCGGTTGCGCTTCGCCGACAGTGATCACCCTGAATGACGGTCGCGAAATCCAGGCCGTCGACACCCCGAAATACAATGACGATTCGGGTTTCTACGAATTCGAACAACTTGACGGCAAGCGCACCCGCATCAACAAAGATCAGGTTCGCACCGTTAAAGACCTGTAAGTCTTACCGTTTGCTACAAGGCCCGCCTCGCGCGGGCCTTGTCGTTTCCGAGGGGTTACCAGTCGAGGGTGATCTGGCTGCGAAAGCGGCGCTCTGCGCCTGTGACCGGGTCGATAAAACGCACGCCCTGTGCCAGCAGCTTGAGTGGGTTGGCGTAGTCGTCCACCGCGTCCTTGATCACGTCCGGATAGAACGGGTCGTTACAGATACTCGCGCCAAGCGCCGTCATATGCACGCGCAGCTGGTGCTTCTTGCCGGTCACGGGAAACAGGCCGTAGCGCCATAGATCGCCATTCTTTTCGCGCACTTCCATAGCCGTTTCAGTGTTGGCGGCGCCGGGCCCCTCCTGCATACGAAAGAACGGTTCGCCATCGACCAGACGGCTTTTATGCACCCTGGGGAACGTCAGGTCAGGCAAAGCCGGTGCGATGGCCTCGTAGAATTTATCGATCTTGCGCGTGGGAAACAGTTGTTGATACGCGGAGCGGCTGGCCGGGTTGACCGAGAACAGCACCAACCCCGCTGTATGTCGATCGATGCGATGCAAGGGCACCAGCGACGGGTTGTCGAGGCGGCGAATCAGGCGCCGCAGCAGGGTTTGCTCGACATATTCACCGGCCGGGGTCACGGGCAGGAAATGGGGTTTGTCTGCCACCACCAGGTGCTCGTCGGCATACAGGATGGTTTCCTGTACGGGGATGATTTTCTCGTTGGGCACTTCGCGGAAGTAATAGATGCACAGGCCTTCCTTGTAGGCCAGGTCCTGGCTGATCGGGCTGCCGTTGATATCCAATACACGGCCGCGGGCGATGCGGTCCAGCCAATGTTCACGGCTGATCGCCGGGAAGTGTTCGCAGAGGCAATCGAGCACCGTCGCCCAAGGGCCCGGTGGCAAGTACAACGTACTGGCTTGATGCTCGGAGGCGATAAAAACAGAAGTGGACATGCAGATGCTCAAGCCTTGGGAAAACCGGCAGGCATTATCCCGCATTGCGCGGGATTGAGCCTAGGGCGAATCTCAGGCCTTGGCCAACGTTGCCCGCAGAACCTTCGAGGCACTGGCGGCGTCGGTGAATTCCTTGAGCCAGCGCAGCACGTCCACCGCTTCCCAGCGGCCCGGGTCGTACAACGCGTACAACAAGCCCTGGTAACCCACCACATCCAGCTGCTTGTGATAACCGGCGCGCTGGAACAGCGCCTCGATCTCGGCGAAGCAAGTATTGAAATGCACTTTATTAAACGGCGTCTTGCCTTCCGTGACCAGGCCGTCAAGACGCAGCTCGTTCACCGCGTCGCGCACGACGTCGGCGGACATGCGATTGACGCTGCTTTTCAGTTGTTCAACATTCACCACGGGCGTTCCCTCTATTCAATCGCTGTACAAACATACAGTAACGTAATAATCGGAAACCTGCCATCGCATAACACTCAGCGAAGGAAGGCAACAACCTGTTGTGCGTCGAATGGCCAATCCAGTTCCGCCCCGGTGTCTACCCGGCGAAGCACCGGAATCCGCAGGCCGTAGGCTTCGGTCAGGTCTTCGGGGTCGGTGATATCCACCAGTTCCACCAGCAACCCGTGTTCGACGAGCGGCATGATTATGGCTTCGGCGATTTCACAAAGATGGCAACCCAGGGTGCCGAATAACTGGCATTCAGGAAGCATGGCAATGGACCTGGTCAGAAAACAGGCCACCATTCTAAGCCCGGTTACGGCCTCTCGCCCACCTTCACTAAAACCCTGACCCAGGTCACCATGGCGTATAACTGATTCGGCGATTCTGGCGGTTTTTTGCCTACCCCCTAGCAACGGAGATGCGTGTGTTTGCCAACCTGCTGATCATTTTGGCCTCATCCCTGGTGGTGATTGCGCTGTTTCGCCGGTTGCGATTGCCGCCTGTGCTGGGCTACCTGTGCGTCGGCCTGGCCGTGGGGCCCACCGCGCTGGACTGGGTGAATGACAGTGAGGACCTGCCCGACCTCGCCGAACTCGGTGTGGTGTTCCTGCTGTTCTCCCTGGGCCTGGAGTTTTCCCTGACCAGGATGCTCGCCCTGCGCCGCGTGGTGTTTGGCCTGGGCAGTTTGCAGGTGCTGGGTTGCGCAGTACTGCTGGGCGGATTATTGATGGCCTTTGGTGTGGCGCCGGGGATCGCCCTGTTGCTGGGGGCTGGGCTGGCGTTGTCATCCACGGCGATCGTCAGCAAGGAGCTGACCAGCCTTGGTGAAATCTTCAGCAGCCACGGCCAGAACGCGATTGGCGTGTTGCTGTTTCAGGACGTAGTGGCGGTGTTGCTGCTGACCCTGGTGCCGGTATTTGCCGGCACCGGCGAGCAAGCCTGGTACCTGGCGCTGCCGCTGACACTCGGCAAAACCGTGTTCTTATTTGTCGGCCTGCTGCTCGCCAGCCGTTGGCTGTTGCCGCGTTTGTTCCGCGAGGTCGCCGCGTCCCATTCGGCGGAGCTGTTTGTGCTGCTGGCGCTGGTGATTGTGTTGCTGACCGCCTGGCTCACTCACCTGCTTGGGCTCTCCCCTGCGCTGGGTGCGTTCCTCGCCGGCATGCTGTTAGGGGAAAGCCACTACCGCCATCAGATCGAGGCGGATATACGCCCGTTTCGCGACATCCTGCTGGGGCTGTTTTTCGTCAGCATCGGCATGCTTATTGACCTGCAACTGTTCGTCAGCCATAGCCTGCTGATCCTCGGCCTGACCCTGGCACTGATGGTGGTCAAAGGCTGTGTGGTCGCCGCGCTGGTCAAGCTGCGTGGCAGCGACAGTGAAACTGCCTGGCGCAGTGGCCTGGCCCTGGCCCAGGGTGGCGAGTTCTGTTTTGCGTTGATGGCACAGATGCAGCAAAGCCGTCTGATCCCGGATGAATTCAACGGCCTGCTGCTCGCTGCCACGTTCTGTTCGATGTTGCTGACGCCGCTGCTCTTGCGCGCCGCACCACGCATTGCCCTGCGCCTGCACCGCAAGCCCAACCAGCAAGTGCAGTTGGAGGAAATCACCGCGCTGAACGCCGAATTGCGCGGGCACGCGGTGATTTGCGGGTATGGGCGTGTTGGCCAATCCATCGGACGTTTCCTTCGCAATGAGCAACAGGCCTTTATCGCCCTGGATGACGACCCGGAACGGGTCCAGGAAGCCAACACCGAAGACAGCAGCGTGCATTACGGCGATTGCCGGCGTGGCGCCCTGCTCAGTGCAGTCGGCCTGGAGCGTGCACGGTTGGTGGTGATTGCGGTGGACAACAGCGACGTTGCCTTGGTGGTGTTGAAAGAAGCGCGCCGAATCAACCCCGACGTGCCGATCCTGGTGCGCACCCGCGATGACAGCCAACTGGCTGAACTGAAAGCCGCGGGCGCCAATGAAGTGGTGCCCGAGCTGTTGGAGTCGAGCCTGATGCTCGCCTCCCATGCCTTGATCCTGTTAGGCCTGCCGGACCAACAGGTACAGGCGCGTGTCGATGAAGTGCGGCAGAACCGCTATCACCTGCTGCACGGTTTCTACTCGCACCCGAACAACGCAGAAGAGGCGCCGATCAATCCTGACTGACCGCGCCGATCTTGTGGATCGACAGGTCCGCACCGTAGTACTCCTCTTCCTGGCTCAGGCGCAGTCCGGTCACGCGCTTGATCACGCCGTACACCAACAGGCCGCCGGCCAGCGCCACCAGCACACCGAGGGTGGTGCCGATCAACTGGCTGATCAGGCTGACACCCCCCAGTCCACCGAGGGCGGTCTGGCCGAAAATGCCACAAGCGATGCCGCCCCATACGCCGCAGAGGCCGTGCAGCGGCCACACACCCAGCACGTCGTCGATCTTCCAGCGATCCTGGGCCGCGATGAAGAACCACACGAACACACCACCGGCGACTGCCCCCGTGACCAGCGCGCCCACCGGGTGCATCAGGTCGGAGCCCGCGCAGATCGCCACCAGCCCGGCCAATGGACCGTTATGCAGGAAGCCTGGGTCATTGCGCCCGATGATCAGGGCCGCAACGGTGCCGCCGACCATGGCCATCAGCGAATTGACTGCCACCAGGCCACTGACGTCGTTGAGGGTTTGCGCGCTCATCACGTTGAAGCCAAACCAACCGACGATCAAAATCCACGAGCCCAACGCCAGGAACGGAATGCTCGACGGCGCGAACGCTACCAGGCGCCCGTCCCGGTAGCGCCCATTGCGCGGGCCAAGCAACAACACCGCCGCCAGCGCCAGCCATCCGCCCATGGCGTGCACCACCACGGAACCGGCAAAGTCGTGGAAGCTGGCGCCAAAGGTCGCGAGCAGCCATGCCTGCAGGCCGAAATTGCCGTTCCACACCATGCCTTCGAAAAACGGGTAGATAAACGCCACGATCAACGCCGTTGCGCAGAGCTGCGGAGTAAACCGCGCACGCTCGGCGATACCGCCGGAAATAATCGCCGGGATCGCCGCCGCGAAGGTCAGCAGGAAAAAGAACTTCACCAACCCATAACCATGATCGGCACTGATCACAGCGGCCGGTTGCATGAAGCTCACACCGTAGGAGATCCAATAGCCTATAAAGAAATAGGCCAACGTGGAAATGGCGAAGTCGCTGAGGATCTTCGACAAGGCGTTGACTTGGTTTTTCTGGCGCACGGTGCCCACTTCCAGGAACGCGAAGCCGGCGTGCATGGCCAGCACCATGACCGCACCGATCAGGATAAACAGGGTATTGGAACTATGGACGAGGGTGTCCACTGCACTTTGCACATTTTCCATGAACGTTGGCAGACCTGTAATAAAGGCAAAAAGCACCAAAGCGGTTCAAGCCAGAGTTGCGCGCACTAAATTGGCACCACCGCCCCCACCCCTCGACAGAGGATGTGAACCGCTTTAGCGCAGCGATCGACACAACAGGCCGTTGCCGACAGGGTTTTTCCGCGGGATTGAGTTATTTAGGGTAAGGTTTTTCAAGGCATTGCCTAAGGCCGCCCGGATTCAGCGCAAGCCCCGGGGCCTGCGCACCAACGCAAAGCAAAAGCTGTACCAGACAATTGCACTGAACCTTCACCGATGCCGGTGACTCGAAACAAATACGTATCGAACCGACGTACAGATCAGCCAATCACGGAGATAACCATGGCCAGAAGAACTGCAAAGACTGCTCAAGAAATATTGATGGCGGATTTTCAAACCTTGGTGACTGACACCGAACGGTTGCTGGATGACACCAAGGTGCTTGCGGGTGACCAGGCCGATGAGCTGCGCGCGAAGATTCATGACACGCTGCTGCAGGCCCGCGAAACCCTGAAACAGACCGAAGACTCCTTGCGCGAACGTGGCCAGGCGGCCGTCACCGCCACTGAAGATTACGTGCAGGCCAACCCTTGGCAGTCGGTAGGCATTGCCGCTGGCGTGGGTTTTCTGATCGGCCTGTTGGCCACAAGGCGCTAATCATGTCTATCGGCGAAACTGGCTCGTCCACGGGCACTACCTCAAGACGTTTGGGCGCGGCCGTGTTGGGCTTGCTGCACAGCCACGTCGAATTGTTTGGCATTGAATTGCAGGAACAGAAGGCCCGCACTGTCAGCCTGCTGCTATTTGCAGGCCTGGCGCTGGTGTTTGCGCTGCTGTTGCTGGTGGGGCTGTCGACCTTGGTGATGATCCTGGTGTGGGACACCGGCTACCGCCTGACCGGGATCATCTGCCTGTGCGTGTTCTACACGCTGGCCGCAGTGTTCTGCGGGGTGCGCTTGAAAGCGGCGGTGTTCGATGAGTCCACACCGTTCCACGCCACCCTCGAAGAGCTGGCCAATGATCGGGAGCGCCTGCTGCCATGACTCAACTACCCACAAACACCTCACGGCGGGAAATGCGCAAGGCGTTGATTCGCCTGCGCATGGAAATGCATCGCCAGGAGATTCGGCACGAATCCCAGCAATTGATGTCGCCCTTGAACAAGGTGCGCAACCTGGGCCAGAACGTTCAGGACGGCCTGGGCATCAAGCACGCGCCGCTGTGGGGCGTCGCCGCCGTGACGCTGATGGGCTTCTTTACCGGCAAGGGCGCCAAGGGCGGCGGTATCGGCAGCCTGACGCGCATGGTGCGCCTGGGCGCCGGCTTGATCCCGCTGATCAAACTGGCCATGCAGGGTTCATCGCGCAAAGGTTGAGCCTCGCTGGCTGCATTCTTGCTAACAGAATCGGCCCGGCCCTCGTTTTCGAGGGCCGGGCCTTTTTTTCGCCACCTCGCTTAAGGAGGCCCCGTGATCGACGGGCAACCGCTCGCCTGCTTCCAGCCGTTTATCGACACCGCCACCGGCCGCATCGCCGGCGTTGAGGCCCTGGGCCGTCTGCGCCAGGCTGACGGCCGCTTGCAGTCCGTGGGCCCGCTGTTCGCCGACCCACGCACGCCGGGCGTGACCTTGCGCCGTCTCGACCGGCAGATCCGTGACAATGCACTGAGCCGCTTGCACGAAGCCCCCGAAGATTGGTTCCTGAGCTTGAACATCTCGCCGCGCTGGATCAATCGCCTGCGCCCGGGCCAAGCCTTGCCGAGCCTGAAGCAGATCCACAGCCATGGCGTCGACCCGCGACGCATCGTGTTCGAGATCACCGAACTGGGCGGCGACATCCAGCGCCTGGCCGACGTGGTGGTGCGTTATCGCGAGGCCGGCGCGCGCATTGCCATCGATGACTTTGGCGCCGGCTATTCGCAGCTCGACCGGGTGCTGGCATTGCAGCCGGATATTCTCAAGCTGGACATGCGCCTGTTCCAGGCCGCCGCCCGCGGCGGCCCGAGCAGCGAAGTGGTCAGGGCATTGGCGCAAATGGCGGAGAAGACCGGCTGCTGGATCATCGCCGAAGGCGTGGAAACCGAAGCGCAGTTAAGCTTCGCCCTGGAGTGTGGTTCTCGCTATGTGCAGGGCTATCTGTTCGCCCAGGCGCAGCTGGACTGGTTCGCCGCCGACGCCTTCGTCTCGCGCTTCGCCCAATTGCGCACAGCGTATGTCCAACAAAAGCTCGCAGAGCGTGGGCGCATCATGCAATTGCGCCAGCGATTGGCCGAGCTGATGAACATCCTGCAAACCTGGGCGCAGGCCCAGGCGCCGCTGAGCCAGTTGCCGCAACTGCCGGCCTTTCCCTGGCTGCTGCGCTTCTACCAGTGCGACCGGCATGGCACGCAACTGACCCCCAACTTTGAATGGCGCCAGGATGCCTGGCAGGCCGACAGTCGCTACCTGGGCCACAACTGGTCGTGGCGCCCGTACTTCTATCACCTGCTGGCCGAGGGTTGGGAGGAGCGGCGCCTGACTCTGTCTTCGACCTACCGCGACGCGACCACCAATCAGTATTGCCTCACTGCCGGACAATTCTTCGATAACGGTCAGCGCTTGCTGTTAATCGATATCGACGCCGCCGGGCTGTAGATTTTCGCTTGCCCAGGCCGCGCTGAACCGGGAAGCTGGGAGGGTCATTCACCGTACGGAGAGTACCCGCCTTGGATTGGCCCACCCTGCTGACTCGCGAACGTCTTGGCAAACTGCTGCACAGCCCGGAAGAACTGGGGCGTAGCCCGTTTCACAAAGACCACGACCGTATTATCTTCTCCGGCGCCTTTCGCCGCCTGGGCCGCAAGACCCAGGTACACCCGGTCTCCAGCAACGACCACATCCATACACGCCTGACCCACTCCCTGGAAGTGAGCTGTGTGGGCCGCTCCCTCGGCATGCGCGTCGGAGAAACCCTGCGCAGCGCCCTGCCCGACTGGTGCGACCCGAGCGACCTGGGCATGGTGGTGCAATCGGCCTGCCTGGCCCACGACATCGGCAACCCGCCATTCGGGCATTCCGGCGAAGACGCCATCCGCCACTGGTTCCAGCAGGCCGCAGGGCGCGGCTGGCTGGACGACATGAGCAGCGCCGAACGCAATGACTTCCTCAACTTCGAAGGCAACGCGCAGGGCTTTCGTGTGCTCACCCAACTGGAATACCACCAGTTCGACGGCGGCACGCGGCTGACCTACGCGACCCTGGGCACGTACCTGAAATACCCCTGGACCGCCCGGCACGCGGATTCGCTGGGCTACAAGAAACACAAGTTCGGGTGCTACCAGAGCGAGCTGCCGATCCTCGAGCAGATCGCCCACAAGCTGGGCCTGCCGCAACTCGAGGATCAGCGCTGGGCCCGGCATCCGCTGGTGTATCTGATGGAGGCGGCGGACGACATTTGCTACGCCTTGATCGACTTGGAAGACGGCCTGGAAATGGAGTTGCTGGAGTACACCGAAGTCGAGTCGCTGCTGCTGGACCTGGTGGGCGATGACCTGCCACAGACCTATCGCCAACTCGGCGCCCAGGACTCCCGTCGACGCAAGTTGGCGATCCTGCGTGGCAAGGCCATCGAGCATTTGACCAACGCGGCGGCACGGGCCTTCGTCGAACAACAAGACGCTTTGTTGGCCGGCACCCTGCACGGGGATCTGGTGGAGCACATGCACGGCCCGGCCAAACGCTGCGTCTTGGATGCCAAAGACATGGCGCGCAAGAAGATCTTTCAGGACAAGCGCAAGACCCTGCATGAAATCGGCGCCTACACCACTTTGGAGATTCTCCTGAACGCCTTCTGCGGTGCCGCGCTTGAGCAACATGGCGGGCGCACGCCGTCGTTCAAGAACCGGCGCATTCTCGACTTGCTCGGCAACAACGCGCCCAACCCCGAGTGGCCGTTGCACGCGTCTTTCCTGCGCATGATCGACTTTATCGCGGGCATGACCGACAGCTATGCCACCGAGATGGCGCGGGAAATGACAGGACGCTCCAGCCCTCAATAACGAGCACGATCACGTCGCCTGTTTCCTGAAAGGAATCTACCTACAAAGGGAACAGAGCGGCCTGATCGAATTCGCACAACCGCCCGATGAATAATCACGCACGCTCCCGGCGACCCTGGCGATCTGTTCCTACGCGCCCCCATCGACGCTTAACTCACCGCGTGGCCCCCCAATGCCCAATTACCCACTTCGTATCCTGCTGGTGGAGGATCATCCTTTCCAACTTCTCGCCACCCAATGCCTGCTCAGAAGCTTCGGTTTCGCACGGCTGACGCCAGCCGAAAACGCCGAGCAGGCAATCTGTTTGATGTCACGGGCCGAGGAGCCTTTCGACATCATCCTCTGTGACCAATGCTTGCCTGACCTGCCCGGCCTCGAACTGATTGAAATCGCTAGCCGCCGACGCTTTACCACGACCGCCATCCTGCTGAGCGGATTGCCCGTGGCGGAACTCGCCAGCCTGATATCCCAAGCGGCGGAGCGTGGCCTGCCACTGCTCGGCTATTTATCAAAACCGCTGAACAAGCATGAACTTGCGCACTTGCTGTGCCCTTTACTCAAGTTACAGATGTAGGAACTAAACATCATGGACTGCCGAAAATTGTCGACACCGCACCCGTTAAATCCATGACAGCAGCATTTAGTTCACTCACTTCCACAGCACTGACATATCGCTTCACAACGCCTTAGCAGCCGGTAGGCATTTACCTTTTCTAATGTAGGAATTTTCTTGTTTTATATCCAGTTCCCCCTCGGCTTATGCTCCTCCCTCCTCTTCTGAGCTAATGTGCCCGCTTTATTTGCACTTGCATGGAATGTGATCATGAACTCAGTTTTTATTATTGATGACCACCCAGTTATACGGCTTGCCATCCGAATGTTACTGGAACACGAAGGTTACAAAGTGGTGGGTGAAACGGATAACGGCTGCGACGCCATACAAATGGTCCGAGAATGCCTGCCTGACCTGATTATCCTGGACATCAGCATTCCCAAGCTGGATGGGCTGGAAGTGCTCTGCCGCTTCAACGCGATGAACACGTCAATGAAGACCCTGATCCTGACAGCCCAGTCCCCCACCCTGTTCGCCACACGCTGCATGCGCTCGGGCGCCGATGGTTACGTGTGCAAGGAAGGCGATTTGAGTGAGTTGCTCAGCGCCATTCGCGCGGTGTTATCCGGCTACAACTATTTCCCGAGCCAGGCACTGAACAGCAATGGTGTAGACGGCGGGGACTCCCAGGAACTCGAATTGTTCAAGGCCGTCAATGACCGCGAACTCATGGTCTTGCAACTTTTTGCACAAGGCCGCACCAACAAGGAAATCGCCAAAGGTATGTTTCTGAGTAACAAAACTGTAAGCACTTATAAAAAGCGGCTAATGCAGAAACTTCAAGCCAAATCCTTGGTAGCACTTATCGAGATGGCAAAACGAAACGCGCTAGTGTGAGAAAGCGGATGCCCAGGCGTATAAAGGACTACCTGATTACATTGAGTGCCGGCTTGTGCTTCAGCACCGTCGTGCTCGCGAACCACCCAGCGGGTCCGGAACATTTCACCTTGTTGAGTCGTGCAGGCTCGGTTCAACTGGAAACCCACCTGAACAAGGCCCAACGCCAATGGCTGGAAAACAAGCGCGAGTTGGTGCTGGGCACCGCGTTTCCTGATTATCCACCCTTCGACCTCACGTCCAGCGGCCGCGACTACGAGGGACTCACCGCCGATTACGCCGGCCTGCTGGCCAAGGCACTGGCCCTGCCGATGACAGTCTTGCGCTACCCCTCCCGAGAAGCCGCGATCCGCGCCCTTGAAACGGGGGAAATCGACTTACTGGGATCGTCCAACGGCTTTGAGGCGGCAAACCCGAATCTCATGCTGTCTGAACCCTATGCAGTGGACCAGCCGGTACTGGTCACCCGTGAAGGCGAGACCCGCAGCCTGAAGGATGGGCTGGCCGGGATGCGCTTGGCTTTGGTCTACCACTACCTGCCACTGGGCGAAGTAGAAAAGCTTTACCCGCAGGCGAACATCCGCGTCTACCCCTCTTATCAAAATGCCTTGAATGCGGTGGCATTCGACCAAGCGGACGTGTTTCTCGGCGATACCATTTCCACCCATTACATGATCAACAAGGGCTACCTGAAGAATATTCGCATGGCCAATTTCGGCAAGCACGAGGCCTATGGGTTCAGCTTTGCCATCCCCCAGCAGCAGCGCACCTTCTTAAGTATCGTCGATGCGGTAATGACAGCCGTGCCTACCGCTGAACGCGAAACGATCGCCAAGCGCTGGAGCGCCGGCAGCGACATCCTGCTGACCGATGAGAAGCTGCAACTGACTCAACGTGAGGAGCGTTGGTTGAAGGACCACCCGGTGGTCAAAGTGGCGGTGAACGAAACCTTCGCTCCGTTGACGTTCTTCGATGCCGACGGCAATTTTCGTGGCATTACCGCCGATCTGCTGGAGTTGGTTCGCCTGCGCACCGGACTGCGTTTCGACATTCAGCGCGGGCGTGACGTGAATGCGATGATCGAACAGGTGACCACCGGCAAGGTCGATATCATCGGCGCAATCGTGCCCAGCGCTGAACGAGAAGCGCAATTGAACTTCAGCCGACCTTACCTGGAAAACTCCTACGTACTGCTGACACGTAAAGAGCCCGATGCGCCCTTGAGCCTCGAGCAGATGGCCGGCAAGCGCCTGGCGATCACCCCGGGCAACCCTCTGGAATCCGTCCTGCGCCGCGACTTTCCACAGATCCAACTGGTACAAGCCAGCGATACGTTCAAGGCCTCCGAAATGCTGGCCCAAGGGCATGTGGAAGGTGCGGTGAACCCTTTAGTGGTCGCCAACTATTTCCTGTCGTCCCAGGTATTCCAGGACAAACTGCAGATCAGCACCACTATCGGCACGTTTCCAGCCACCTTTGCCCTGGCCACAGCGCGCAGTGCCAACGAACTCAGTTCGATTCTCGACAAGGCCTTGCTAAGCATCGCCCCGGATGAACTGGGGGTCAACAGTCGCTGGCGAGGCTACACCTCCGCCTCCGATAGCTACTGGCGCAACTATCATCAACTGATCGCACGCATCATCATCGGTACCGGCCTTTTGCTGTTGGTTTCCCTGTGCTGGAACGCCTACATGCGTCGCCAGATCAACCACCGCAAGATGGCCGAACGCGCGCTCAGTGACCAGTTCGAGTTCATGCGCGCGCTGGTCAATGAAACCCCGCATCCGATCTACGTGCGTGACCGTAAAGGCCTGCTGCAGACCTGCAATGACAGCTACCTGCAGGTCTTCGGCGTCAAGCGCGAGGATGTGATCGGCAAAAGCGCCATCCAGATGAGCGAGGCCCTTGAAACCGACGCGGCTCAATATCACGCCGATTACCAGCGGGTGATGGCCGAAGGTAACCCGCTGATCCTTGATCGCACCCTGTATATCCGCGGAAAAAAACTGACGATCTACCACTGGATCCTGCCATACCGCGACTCTACCGCAGAGGTGCAGGGCATCATTGGTGGCTGGATTGACATCAGCGAGCGGCGCCAATTGTTCGACGAAATCCGTGCCGCCAAAGAGCGCGCCGACGAAGCCAACCGGGCCAAGAGCACATTCCTCGCCACCATGAGCCATGAAATCCGCACACCGATGAACGCGGTGATCGGGATGCTCGAACTGACCCTCAAGCGCGCCGACCAAGGCCACCTTGATCGCCCGGCGATCGAAGTGGCGTACAACTCGGCCAAAGACCTGCTGGAACTGATCGGCGATATACTCGACATCGCGCGCATTGAATCCGGCCGTCTCAGCCTGGCGCCGGAGCGCGTGAACCTACGAGAGGTAATCGAGTCGGTGGTGCGTGTGTTCGACGGCCTGGCCCGCCAGAAAACCCTCAGTTTGTCCCTTGAGTTCAAACCCAACCTGGATGACACCGAAGTCTTGATCGACCCGCTTCGGTTCAAGCAGGTGCTGTCGAACCTGGTCAGCAACGCGATTAAGTTCACTGAGCGCGGCCAGGTCAAAATCAAGGTAGAGGTACTGCCCACCGCACTGGCGCAGCAGGTCGAGATGAAACTGGTGGTCGAGGATACCGGCATAGGTATCAGCAGGGATGACCAGTTACGCCTTTTCGAACCCTTTGCCCAGGCCGACAATTCCGGGCTGCTCGCCAGGAGCGGTGCAGGCCTTGGGCTGGTGATCTGCCGCAGCCTGTGTGAAATGATGGGCGGGCAACTGAGCCTGAGCAGCGTGCCCATGGTGGGCACTCAGGTGCATATAAGCCTGAACATGACGCGCCTGCAGCCGGAGCAAGCAACGGTCGAACAAAAACCCGAAGCGCCTGCGACCGCGCCAGTACTCAATGTGCTGGTAGTGGACGATCATCCCGCCAACCGCTTGCTGATGTGCCAGCAACTGGGTTACCTGGGACACCAGTTCACCGCCGCCCAAAACGGCGCCACCGGTTTCCAGGCCTGGCGTCAGGAACGCTTCGACCTGGTCATCGCGGACTGCAACATGCCCATCATGAATGGCTACGAGCTGAGCCGCTCGATCCGCGAGTACGAACAGCGTGAGCAACTCGCGCCGTGCGTGGTGCTGGGTTTTACCGCTAATGCCCAGCCTGAAGAGAAGCACCGCTGCGCCGAAGCCGGTATGAACGATTGCCTGTTCAAACCGATCAGCCTGAGGGCATTGGAGCGCCAACTGGCCAAGATTGCCCCCCAACCCAGCGACCTGCACCTCGACCTCGGGAACTTCGAGGCCCTGACCGGCGGCGATCCACAGTTGAGCTGGCGTTTGCTGGAGGAGCTGTTGAGCAGCAGTCAACATGATCGTCAGGAACTGGCTGCGCTGATAAGTGCACACGCCCCGCTCCAGGAAATCATCGAGCAGGCTCACAAAATCAAAGGTGCTGCCCGCATTGTTCAGGCGACCCCCTTGGCCAGGCAGTGCGAGACTCTTGAACAAGCTTGTGCTAGCGGAGACGACTGGACGCTGGTTGAAGCCTGTGCGAAATCCTTGGAAAAGCTCATGCTGGAACTGGAGAGGCTACTGCAAATGCAGCTTCAAGAACTCGATGCCAGCAAGGGGCGGTTGCCGCCCCTTACGTGATCAGCAGTCGGTCAAACGCAGGAAAATCGCGGCCAGTTGTTCAATACCCGCCTGGTCCTGGGGGGTAAAACGCGCCAGCGAAGGGCTATCGAGGTCAAGGACGCCGATCAATTTGCCGTCCTTGACCAGGGGTACCACCAGCTCGCTGTTCGATGCGCTGTCACAGGCGATATGCCCTGGGAACGCATGCACATCCTCCACCCGCTGGGTCTGCCGCGTCGTCGCCGCCGCACCGCACACCCCGCGGCCGAACGGTATGCGCACACAGGCGATCTGGCCCTGGAACGGTCCGAGCACAAGCTCTTCGTTACGATTAAGGTAGAAGCCGGCCCAGTTCAAATCGTCCAGCTGGTTGAACAGGAAGGCAGAAAACTGCGCACTGTTGGCGATGAAATCTCGCTCATCGGCCAGCAACGACTCCAGTTGCGCGCAGAGCATGGCATAGCCATCAAGGCCAGTACCGGCGCTTTGTAAATCAATCATGGTTGACGTTCCAGTAATTTGAGACCGACCCAGTAACGAGCGAATTGGTACGCGCAACGACCGTTGCGGTTGCCGCGTCCGGTAGCCCAGCGTACTGCAAGAATGTCTAGCGCTTCATCGCGCTGCCACTGCAAACCGGCCTTGCTCGCCAGTTCGCCGATCCAGTGCTCCACGACATCCAGGAAGTGTTCCTGGGTAAATGGGTAAAACGAAAGCCACAAACCAAAACGGTCGGACAAGGCGATCTTGTCTTCCACCGCTTCGCTTGGGTGCAACTCACCATCCACGCGTTTCCAGTTGTCATTGTCGCTCTGGTTTTCCGGCACCAAGTGACGGCGGTTGGAAGTGGCGTACAGCAGCACGTTTTCCGGGGCCTGTTCGAGGGAGCCGTCGAGCACGCTTTTCAGCACACGGTAATCGCCTTCGCCTGCCTCGAATGACAGGTCGTCGCAGAACAGGATAAAACGCTGCGGCAGCTTGAGCAGTTGCTCGACCACACGCGGCAGGTCGGCCAGATGGTCGCGTTCGATCTCGATCAGGCGCAAACCGGCCTTGGCGTGCTGCGCCAGCAAGGCGCGCACCATTGACGATTTACCCGTGCCACGCGAGCCCCATAGCAGCGCATGATTGGCGGGCAGGCCATCGATGAATTGTTGGGTGTTGCGCGCCAGCGTTTCACGTTGCTTGTCGACACCGATCAGGTCCGACAGGCGCATGTCCAGGCTCACGTCCAACGGCAACAGGAAACCACTGCGGCCTTCGCGCTGCCAGCGGGCAGCCAGGCACTGGTTCCAATCGATGGTTTGGCGTGGTGCGGGCAATAAGGGTTCGAGGCGGGCGAGCACTGCATCGGCCCGCTCAAGAAAGGCGCTCAATCGAGAATCCACAATTATTCCTCTGGCAAGTTCTTGCAAAAGATGGCGTATTGGCAACCCTGCGGCAGACCGCACGAGGCTGCGTAAAAAAACGATTCATGCCGGGTAAGCCAGAGCCTGTGGATGTTCAGCTATGCTTGCCGGGCGAAGGGAAACGTAAAGTGGTTCAACACTCGATGGATATCAAGTTCGCCCACCGCTTGTCTTATAAACAAGCCAGATTGACTGTGCTGGTCGGTTTCGTGTTGGGAACCTTACTGAGCCTGATCCAAATCGGCATTGATTATGCCAGCGAAGACGCATCCATCAACCGTGAAATTCGCTCGCTGATCGAAATCAGCCACAACCCCGCGTCACGCATCGCCTACAACATCGACGCCGAATTGGCCCAGGAACTGACCCTGGGCCTGCTGCACTCCCCCGCCATCATCCATGCCCAGTTGATCGACAATAATGGCGTGGTACTGGCCGATGTCGACCGGCCGCGTAAAGAAAGCACCTACCGCCCCCTCAGCGATTTTCTGTTTGGTGCCAACCGCCAGTTTGAAGATCAGCTGTTCCTGAACCCTATGCCCAACGAGTCCCTCGGCGTGCTACGTCTGGACGTGGACACTTATGTCTTTGGCAGCCGTTTCCTGCGCCGTGCCGAGATCACCCTGCTCAACGGGTTTGCCCGCAGCCTGCTGCTGACCGGCATCCTGCTGGGTCTGTTCTACGTCATGTTGACCCAGCCACTGGTGCGCATTATTCGCGAGCTGAGCAACCGCAGACAGGCACGCCTGGATTGCCCGCCGGGCCATGAACACGACGAAATCGGCGTACTGGTGAACGTTGCCAACCACCAGTTCGAAAGCATGGAGACGGAGATCCAGCAACGCCGCCAGGCGGAAGATCGACTGACCGAATACCTGGGGCAATTGGAGGACATCGTCTCCGCGCGCACCCTGGAGCTCAAGGCCAGCAACCAGCGGCTGAGCCAGTCCAACGACGAATTGGAAGCGGCGAAGATGCATGCATTGGGCATGGCGCAGGCCCGTGCGGCGTTCCTGGCTAACATGAGCCATGAAATTCGCACCCCGCTCAACGGCCTGCTGGGGATGATCGCACTGTCGCTGGACAGCCCGCTCAACGCCGAACAGCGTCAGCAACTGTCTATCGCCCATGACTCGGGCAAAGTGCTGGTGGAGTTGCTCAACGATATCCTTGACCTGTCCAAGTTCGATGCTGGCCAGTTGGAGCTGGAACGCATCCCCTTCGACCTCGGCTCGCTGGTGGAGGACACCGCTAACCTGCTGTCACAAAACGCGGCGCCGAGTGTGGAACTGACCTGCCTGATCGACCCGCAGTTTCCCGCCCAGGTGCTGGGCGACCCGACCCGTGTGCGGCAAATCGTCAGTAACCTGCTGTCCAACGCCTTGAAATTCACGCGCTTCGGCCGGGTCGATGTGCGCCTCAGCGCGCTGGATGGCCGAGTGCGTATCGAGGTCTGTGATACCGGCATCGGCATTGCGCAGGAAGCCCAGGTAAAGATTTTCCAACCGTTCACCCAGGCCGGAGCCGGTATCACCCGCCAGTTTGGCGGCACGGGTCTCGGCTTGGCGTTGACGCACAACCTGTGCGAAGCGATGAAAGGCCGACTGAGCATCAGTTCGGAGGTCGGCTTCGGCAGCCAGTTCTGCGCCGACCTGCCGTTGCCGATCCATTTGCCCGCGGTTCAACAGTTGCCGCTCAAGGGTGAGGTGATCGCCATTACCAGTGCCGGCAGCGGCCTGACGGAACTGCTGACCACCCTCCTGCCCCACTGGGGGCTGACACCCCACTGCTACCCGCGTGATGAGGATTTAAGCGGGCAAACGCCGGACTTGCTGATCACCGACTGCCCCGAATGCCTGTTCCGCCTGCGGCCTTCCATCACCGCGCCGATCCTGCTGGTGACCGCCTATGGCAATTTCATGCCCAGCGAAGAAGTTGCGGCACTGGCGCCGTTGCAGCAACAGGCGCGCCCGCTGAGCCGCAATGCGCTGTATCAGATACTGGAACGTAACTTGCGCAGCGATCACCCACTCATCCTTGATCCCATCCAGATGGAAGCCGTGCCCCTGGCACGCCGGGCGCGCATCCTGCTGGTGGAGGACAACGCGGTCAATCAACAGGTCGCCAAAGGCATGCTCAGCAAACTGGGGTGCGAGGTGATCGTGGCCGCCCACGGTGGAGAGGCGCTCAAGTTTCTTGAAGAACAACACTTCGACATGGTGTTGATGGACTGCAATATGCCGGTAATGGACGGTTACGAAGCCAGCCGGCAGATTCGTCGCAGCGGCCGCTGGCCGGACCTGCCGATCGTCGCGTTGACCGCCAACGCCCTGTCCGAAGAGCGCGAGCGTTGCCGGGCCGCGGGCATGAATGACTACCTGGCCAAGCCGTTTCGGCGCGAGGAACTCAGCGGTTTGCTGGACTTGTGGGTGCCGAAGACGACAAGTCTCTGACCTGCAGCAGCAACTGGTCCAAGCCGTCGCGCAAGGCATCGGCCTGGTTCAGGTCGATGCCGCTGTCGCACAGCAGCCGGGTCTTGAGCGCATGGGTCTGGACGCGCAACTGCACACCGCTTTCGCTGAGGCTCAGGTGCACTTCCCGCTCATCCTTGGCGCTGCGCTGGCGCTTGACCCACGTAAGGTGTTCAAGGCGCTTGAGCAACGGCGTCAGCGTGCCCGAATCCAGCATCAAGCGCTCGCCCAACGCCTTGACCGTGGGTTGCGCGGGGGCTGTGTCGTGCCACTCCCACAACACCAGCATCACCAGGTATTGCGGGTAGGTCAGGCCCAGTTGATCCAGCATCGGCTTGTAGGCGCGGATCACCGCCCTGGACGCGGCATAGAGCTTGAAACACAGCTGGTTATCGAGGGCCAGGGATACGCTCATTTGAGCAGGGCTTCGATCTCTTGAGTCAGGTCCTGAGGCTTGGTGGTCGGGGCAAACCGCTTGACTACCTGGCCTTCACGACCGATGAGGAACTTAGTGAAGTTCCACTTGATGCCTTTGGAGCCGAGCAGGCCCGGCGCCTGTTGTTTCAGTTGCACGAACAGCGGGTGGGCATCGCTGCCGTTCACGTCGATTTTCTTGAACAGCGGGAAGCTGACGCCGAAATTCAGCTCGCAGAATTCGGAGATCGCCCCTTCGTTACCCGGTTCCTGCTTGCCGAACTGGTTGCAAGGGAAACCCAATACCACCAGCCCCTGGTCCTTGTACTGCTGCCAGAGTTGCTCCAGGCCCTTGTACTGCGGGGTGAAGCCACACTTGCTGGCGGTGTTCACCACCAGGATGGCCTTGCCGGAAAAATCGGCCAAGGTCTTTTGCTCACCTTTGATGGTGGTGCAAGGGATGCTCAGCAGGTTGTCATTCATGGCAGTGCCTTGATAAGGGGGAGAGAAGGATAAACATAGTCGGCAATTCAATTGTGTGCAATTTAATTGACCGCAATGATATCCCATTATCACCTCCCTCTGCAGGAGCCCGGCTTGCCGAACGCCTACAGAGGTTTTATCAACGCGGGACGAGGTCCAGGCACACCGAATTGATGCAATAACGCAGGACCGTCGGCGGCGGACCGTCGGGGAATACATGGCCCAAGTGGGCATCGCATTTGGCGCAGGTGACTTCGGTGCGGATCATGCCGTGGCTGACGTCACGGATTTCGATCATCGCGCTGTCGGCAATCGGCGCGTAGAAACTGGGCCAGCCGCAGCCGGAATCAAACTTGGTGGTCGAATCGAACAGCGGCTCGTTGCAGCAGATGCAGTGGTACACACCGTCCGTCTTGGTGCCGTTGTACTTGCCGCTGAAAGGTCGCTCGGTACCCTTGAGACGACATACGTTGTACTGCTCGGGGTCGAGCATGGCTTTCCATTCATCAATGGTCTTCTGCAGCTTTTCCATCGGTACACCTCGGCAACTGAAAAAGCCTGATCTGTGTCTTTTCCGTAGATCAGGCGGCACGTATGATTGCGCCTCTTCAAAACGCCAGTCTGGCACCCGCGCTACCGGCATTCAAACGTATTTATGGGGGCGGCCCCGCGGGATTCACAGTACGGTAGTGTCCACACCGTCTGGATCGTTCATTTTCAGGATCACATCGCCATGCAGGTCAGCAAATCGAACAAGCTCGCCAACGTCTGCTATGACATTCGCGGCCCAGTGCTCAAGCACGCCAAACGCCTGGAAGAGGAAGGCCATCGCATCCTCAAGCTGAACATTGGCAACCCGGCGCCCTTTGGTTTCGAAGCGCCGGACGAGATCCTCCAGGACGTGATCCGCAATCTGCCCACCGCCCAGGGCTACAGCGACTCCAAAGGCTTGTTCAGCGCGCGTAAAGCGGTGATGCAGTACTACCAGCAAAAGCAGGTCGAAGGTGTTGGCATCGAAGACATCTACCTGGGCAATGGCGTGTCCGAGCTGATCGTGATGTCCATGCAGGCCCTACTCAACAATGGCGACGAAGTGCTGGTGCCGGCGCCGGACTACCCGCTGTGGACCGCCGCCGTGACCCTGTCCGGTGGCCACCCGGTGCACTACCTGTGTGACGAAGGCGCCGACTGGTTCCCGGACCTGGCCGACATCAAGGCCAAGATCACCCCGAACACCAAGGCCCTGGTGATCATCAACCCGAACAACCCGACCGGCGCCGTGTATTCCAGGGAGGTGTTGCTGGGCATGCTCGAACTGGCGCGCCAGCACAACCTGGTGGTGTTCTCCGACGAGATCTACGACAAGATCCTCTACGACGACGCCGTGCACATCTGCACCGCGTCGCTGGCGCCGGACCTGCTGTGCCTGACCTTCAACGGCCTGTCCAAGTCCTACCGCGTGGCGGGGTTTCGCTCCGGCTGGATCGCCATCTCCGGCCCCAAGCACAACGCGCAAAGTTACATCGAAGGTATCGACATACTGGCCAACATGCGCCTGTGTGCCAACGTACCCAGCCAGCACGCGATCCAGACCGCGCTGGGCGGCTACCAGAGCATCAACGACCTGATCTTGCCCCAAGGTCGCCTTCTGGAACAGCGTAATCGCACCTGGGAACTGCTCAACGCAATCCCGGGCGTGAGCTGTGTGAAACCCATGGGCGCGCTGTACGCCTTCCCGCGGATCGACCCGAAGGTGTGCCCGATTCTCAACGACGAGAAGTTTGTGCTCGACCTGCTGCTCTCGGAAAAACTGCTGGTGGTGCAAGGCACGGCGTTCAACTGGCCGTGGCCGGATCACTTCCGCGTGGTGACATTGCCGCGCGTGGATGACCTGGAGATGGCCATTGGTCGCATCGGTAGCTTCCTCAAGTCCTATCGCCAGTAACGGAAACGGCGCTGTACGATCGACAATCGGTCGTACAGCGAGTATCTGGCAACACTTCTCTGCCCCTTCTCCGTTCCAGCCGTTTGCTGGCGCAGCAAAAGCTATCTCCCCCCTATATTTACTGGGCTGGAAGGTATAGGCGAACCGATCAAGGCGGCTTTTTCGCGTCGGAAAAGCCCTTCAAGGCTCTACATTCAGGCTGTAGGACACAGTTTGAAATAGTCGCTCGGTTGAATCACCCCATGCCGCACCTTATATACCCCGCAGTACGCGACATATTAAGCATGAGGAGAACTCTACAACCATGATGCGCATCCTGCTGTTCTTGGCCACTAACCTTGCGGTCGTGCTGATTGCCAGCATTACCTTGAGCCTTTTCGGCTTCAATGGGTTCATGGCGGCCAACGGGGTTGACCTGAACCTCAATCAGCTGCTGATTTTCTGTGCGGTCTTTGGTTTTGCCGGCTCGCTGTTCTCGCTGTTCATCTCCAAGTGGATGGCGAAAATGAGCACCAGCACCCAGGTGATCACCCAGCCACGTACCCGGCATGAGCAATGGTTGCTGCAGACCGTCGAGCAATTGTCCCGCGAAGCAGGCATCAAGATGCCCGAGGTCGGGATCTTCCCGGCCTATGAAGCCAACGCCTTTGCCACCGGCTGGAACAAGAACGACGCACTCGTTGCGGTCAGCCAGGGCATGCTGGAACGCTTCTCGTACGATGAGGTGAAGGCGGTGCTGGCCCACGAGATCGGCCACGTGGCCAACGGTGACATGGTCACCCTGGCGCTGGTCCAAGGCGTGGTGAACACCTTCGTGATGTTCTTCGCGCGGATCATCGGCAACTTTGTCGACAAGGTGATCTTCAAGAACGAAGAAGGCCGCGGTATTGCCTACTTCGTGGCAACCATCTTCGCCGAAATCGTGCTGGGCTTCCTGGCCAGCGCGATCACCATGTGGTTCTCGCGCAAACGGGAATTTCGCGCAGACGAAGCCGGTGCCCGCCTGGCCGGTACCGGGGCGATGATCGCAGCGCTGCAACACCTGCGCTCCGAACAGGGCCTGCCGGTGCATATGCCGGACAGCCTGACGGCCTTTGGTATCAACGGTGGCATCAAGCAAGGCATGGCTCGCCTGTTCATGAGCCACCCGCCACTGGAAGAGCGTATCGACGCACTGCGTCGTCGGGGCTGATAGCTCGGTAGTGACACCGAAAGGGGCGATCTGATCGCCCCTTTTTCGTGGGTACGTCTTTGAGCATTGCGGCATAGGTATCTACACCTCTAGAGCGAGCCTCTGCTACGTGATATCACATTTAGAATGTGTAGATACCGATGGCCATCGCTAGCAGGGTCAGCACCTGG
Organism: Pseudomonas sp. EA_65y_Pfl1_P113; assembly: GCF_963970525.1. NCBI lineage: Bacteria > Pseudomonadati > Pseudomonadota > Gammaproteobacteria > Pseudomonadales > Pseudomonadaceae > Pseudomonas > Pseudomonas sp. EA_65y_Pfl1_P113. Next base: position 138,425 of record NZ_CAXAQM010000003.1, on the reverse strand, counting down.
TCAGTTGATACCCACGCTCTTCCAGCCGCGTAACGCCGTCCTGCACGAACTTCCAGCTCTCGCCCAGAATGTCTTGCTCTTCCACCACCTTCAGGGCCCAGTCCGCGCCAAACAGCACCTTCACCTCCTCATCCGTCACCGCAAACGGCGGGCCGGCTTTTTGCGTCTGGTCGTAATCGAGGGTGATCAGCAGCCCCTGGCAACCCGGCCGCAAAAGCGTATTCAGGTGCTCGGCATACTGCGCACGCATCAGCGGCGGCAAGGCGATCAGCGCGGCGCGATCATACAGCGCCGTGCAATCAGCCAGCGCCTCGGCGTCCAGGGCGAAGAAATCGCCGCACCACACTTCGATCAAATCAGCCTGATACACCTTGAACACGCCCCGCTGGGTGATGCGCGGCGCCAGGCTCTGTTCGCTGAAGAAAGCTTCCACCGCCTGCTCCGACAGCTCCACGCCAAGTACACGATGCCCACGGCTGGCCAGCCACATCAGGTCCAGGCTTTTGCCACACAATGGCACCAGCACTTTGGCGCCCTTGGCGAGGGCCAACGTCGGCCAGTGCCGTTGCAGGCAAGGATTGACCTCGGGCAAATGAAAGCCGATCTGATTGCGCGCCCAGCGCTCCCGCCAAAACTCAAGCTCCATGGATACCCCCGAAAACTCGATCAAATGGTGCTAAAACTTATATTAGATTTAGATCAATGATCTGATTAAAGATGGGCCCATGTTAACGCTCAGGACCCCCCTTATGTTCCCCAGCCTGTTTATCTCCCACGGTTCGCCCATGCTCGCCCTGCAACCCGGCGCCAGCGGCCCGGCGCTCCAGCGACTCGCCGCTGAGATGCCACGGCCGAAGGCAATCGTGGTGGTGTCGGCGCACTGGGAAAGCCATGAGCTGCTGGTCAGCGGCAGCGCGGCGCCCGACACCTGGCACGACTTTGGTGGCTTCCCCCGCGAATTGTTTGCCGTGCAATACCCCGCGCCGGGCGATCCGCAGTTGGCCGGCGAGATAGTCAAGCGGCTGCACGCCGATGGTTTGAATGCACGCATAGACGACCAACGCCCGTTCGACCACGGCACTTGGGTACCGCTCTCGTTGATGTACCCGGCGGCAGACATTCCAGTGGTGCAGGTTTCCCTGCCCAGCCGCATGGGCCCTGCCCTGCAGACACGGGTCGGGCATGCGCTTGCCAGCCTGCGCGACAGAGGTGTGCTATTGATCGGCTCGGGCAGCATCACCCATAACCTGGGCGAACTTGACTGGCACGCAGGGCCTGAGAGCATAGAGCCCTGGGCGCGGGATTTCCGGGACTGGGTGGTGGACAAGCTGGCGGCTAACGATGAGAACGCGCTGCACGACTATCGCCGTCAGGCACCGCATGCGGTACGTAGCCATCCCAGCGATGAGCATTTGTTGCCGCTGTACTTTGCACGTGGCGCCGGTGGCGATTTCAGCGTGGCGCACCAGGGGTTCACTATGGGCGCCCTCGGCATGGACATCTACCGCTTCGGCTGACAGAAATCTAAATGTGGGGAGCGGGCTCGCTCGCTCCCACATTAACTTGGATACAGAGCCAAAACCTCAAATGCCAGACAAAAAAATCCCCGAACCAGTCGGGGATTTTTTATGTGCGATCAATCAGCCCAGAGGCGGATCAATCTTCGCGGTAGCGACGCAGCTTCAACTGCTTACCGGCAACGCGAGTGTCTTTCAGCTTGGCCAGCAGTTTTTCCAGACCATCTTCCGGCAGCTCCACCAGGGAGAAGCTGTCACGGACCTGGATGCGACCGATGGCTTCACGTGCCAGGCCACCCTCGTTGAGGATAGCGCCGAGCAGGTTCTTGGCAGCGATACCGTCACGCGCGCCCAGCGCGGTACGGCAACGAGCACGGCCTTCAGCCAATGGAACCGGAGCGCGACGCTCACGATCACCACGGTCTGGACGGTCGCCAGTACGCTCTGGACGATCACCGCGTGGCGCGTTGTTCGGCACCAGTGGGCGTTCTTTCTCGATGGCTGCCAGGGTCAATGCTTGACCGTTGGTCGCTTTACGCAGCAGGGCTGCAGCCAGGGCACGTGGGGTGCAACCGATATCGGCGGTCAGGCGGTCAAGCAATTCGCCGTGGGTCGATTCAGCGTCAGCCACCAGCGGCGACAGGCTGTTGGTCAGTTTCTTGATGCGAGCATCCAGAACGGCCTGGGCATCCGGCAGGCGGACTTCAGCGACTTTCTGACCGGTAACACGCTCGATCACTTGCAGCATGCGGCGCTCACGTGGCGTCACCAGCAGCAGTGCACGACCTTCGCGACCGGCACGGCCAGTACGGCCGATACGGTGAACGTAGGACTCTGGGTCGTACGGCATGTCAACGTTGAACACGTGGGTGATACGTGGAACGTCGAGACCACGCGCAGCAACGTCGGTCGCCACAACGATGTCCAGACGGCCATCCTTGAGGGAGTCGATCACGCGCTCACGTTGGTTCTGGGCGATGTCACCGTTCAGCGCAGCGGCTTTGTAGCCTTTGGCTTCCAGGGCACTGGCCAGGTCAAGGGTCGCTTGCTTGGTGCGCACGAACATGATCAGGGCGTCGAAGTCTTCGACTTCCAGCAGGCTCAATACAGCCGAGGTCTTCTGGTCAGCGTGAACCAACAGGTGAGCCTGTTCGATCGCAGTAACGGTCTGAGTCTTGGTCTGGATCTTCACGTGTTGCGGATCGCGCAGGTGGCGTTCGGCAATGGCACGGATCGACTGTGGCAGGGTGGCCGAGAACAGGACGGTCTGACGGGTCGGTGGCAGCGCCTTGAAGATGACTTCCAGGTCATCCATGAAGCCCAGCTTCAACATTTCGTCAGCTTCGTCGAGAACCAGATGGTTCACGGTCGACAGGACTTTCTCGTCGCGACGCAGGTGGTCGCACAGACGGCCCGGGGTGGCGACAACGATCTGTGCGCCGTTACGGATTGCTTTCAGTTGCGGGCCCATCGGCGCGCCGCCGTAAACAGCCACAACGGTAACGCCTGGCATTTGCTTGGCGTAGGTTTCAAAAGCGGTTGCTACTTGCAGCGCCAACTCACGAGTTGGCGCCAGGATCAGGGCTTGCGGTTCGCGCTTGGCAGGATCGATGCAGTGCAGGATAGGCAGGGCGAACGCGGCGGTTTTACCAGTACCGGTTTGCGCCTGGCCAATCATGTCCTGGCCGGCCATGATGATCGGGATCGATTGCTGCTGAATCGCCGAAGGTTCTTCGTAGCCGGTCGCGATGACGGCAGCGAGAATATTCGGGTTAAGATTAAAAGCGGCGAAGCCGCCGGTTTCCTGGGTCATGGGTCTGCCTCTAAGTGCATCCGCAAAGACCCATGCTCCAAAGCTGCGCATGCCGTGTTGAGACTCAAGAGTCGCCCTGGCTGCTTTGTCGGCGGGGATTTGCGAAAACGAATGAATGAAAAAGATTCGTCAAGGAAGAGTCCGCTGTGCGGACGTGCAGCCGAAGCTGACTTCGGGGAATTGCGCTACCTAAACGCGGCCCGGTTAAAGGCCGGCGCGCACTATACCGGAAATAGCTGAAAAAGGGAGCTTTTTTTATCGTAAAGCACTGATAAACCGCGCTGCGTCACAGTCTTTGCAGATAACACGCGTTAGGTCTATTTTTCAAAGGCCCGGCCCTGTTGGTCACAACGCTTAAACGGTTCACCCAACCCTTCCGACCCTTTGGTCTGAAACCCTTCCCCGCGCCCGAGGGCACACCCGATGAATCAAGCCAGCAGCCGCCGCGTCAGCCGAAAACTGCAGGGCCATGTCCTGCTGTTGGGCCTGGACCGGGTAGCCAAACGCAACGCTTTCGACCTGGACCTGCTCAACGAGCTGAGCCTGACATATGGTGAATTTGATCGAAATGCCGATGCGCGGGTGGCGGTGGTATTTGCCCATGGTGATCACTTCACTGCCGGGCTGGACCTGGCCAATGTCAGCGCGGTGATGGCCGTCGGCTGGCAACCACCGCTGGGTGTGCAGGCCACATTGATGTCGGCACGGCTGGCGCATATGGAAGGCGAAGCCGTCGCGGCGGCGGCTTTGCCGCCTGTGGTGGATAAATTGCTTAACAGCGAGGATGCCGAGGAAGGTGTACGGGCGATGATTGAGAAGCGGCCGGGGGTGTTCAAGGGTATATGAATAACCTGAATTAGCCGTCGACAGTGATGGCCTCTTCGACTTGCTTGCGAAAGCGTCAGAACAGGCGACTAGGTTGCCGGCCGAATCGCCTTAATCAGCGACTGCAGCGAATAGCCCAAACGCGGCGCCAAGGCTTCGGCGCGAGCGGACAGGCCCTCCCTATCCAACGCCTGATCCAGCTCCGAAGGCACCAACAGAATCACATTCCCCTCCTTCACCGGCAGTTCCCAGTAATGCCGGTGATACAACCCGCGCAACAACGCCGCACCCAACGGTTTGCCATCGTCGGTGGCCCATTGGTTGATCACCAGCCAGCCGCCGGGGTTGAGTTTTTTCTGGCAGCTTTCCAGGAAGGTCCAGGCCAGGTGCCCGACGCCGGGGCCGACGTCGGTGTAGAGGTCGACGAAAATCAGGTCGGCCGACTCAGCCGTGTCGAGCAATTGCAGCGCGTCGCCGACGCGGATATACAGCCGTGGGTCATCGTCCAGCCCCAGGTATTCGATGGCCAGGCGCGGCACGTCGGGACGCAACTCGATGGCCTCCACGTCTTCCAGCGGCAGGAACTTAAGGCACGCCTGGGTCAGCGTACCGGCGCCCAGGCCGAGGAACAGTGCGCTTTCCGGCTGTTCATGGCACAACGCGCCGATCAGCATCGCGCGGGTGTAGTCGTACTCCAGCCAGCTCGGGTCAGCCGTGAACACGCAGCTTTGCTCGATGGCATCGCCGAACTCGAGAAAACGGTAATCGGCCACTTCGAGCACACGGATCATGCCGAAATCATCATGGACTTCGGCGAGCAGGCGCTCGACACGCTCCTCGGTCATCATTACTCCTAAAGGGTTTGCTGCACGGCAAAGGCGTGATTGTCGGCCAACCGGCGGCAACAGGTCACGCACTAATTGCTGATAACATTGGCGCCCGACCGTCAATCAACAATCGAGTGCATGATGAGCCAACCCTGGAGCCCCGACAGCTGGCGCGCCCTGCCGATCCAGCAACAACCCCAGTACCCGGACGCTGCGCACCTGCTGCACGTGGAGCAGAGCCTGGCCAGCTACCCGCCGCTGGTGTTTGCCGGGGAAGCCCGCGAGTTGCGTCGCCAGTTTGCCGAAGTGACCCGGGGACGCGCGTTCCTGCTGCAAGGTGGCGACTGCGCCGAGAGCTTTGCCGAATTCTCCGCCGCGAAAATCCGCGACACCTTCAAGGTGTTGCTGCAGATGGCCATTGTGATGACCTTCGCCGCCGGCTGCCCGGTGGTCAAAGTCGGGCGCATGGCCGGCCAGTTCGCCAAGCCGCGTTCGGCCAACGACGAGACCATCGACGGCATCACCCTGCCCGCCTATCGCGGCGACATCGTCAACGGCATCGGTTTCGATGAAAAAAGCCGCGTGCCGGACCCGGACCGCTTGTTGCAGTCCTATCACCAGTCCACCGCCACCCTCAACCTGTTGCGCGCGTTTGCCCAAGGCGGGTTTGCCGACCTGCACCAGGTGCACAAGTGGAACCTGGACTTCATCGCCAACTCCGCCCTGGCCGAGAAGTACAGCCAACTGGCCGACCGCATCGATGAAACCCTGGCCTTCATGCGCGCCTGCGGCATGGACAGCTCGCCGCAACTGCGCGAAACCAGCTTCTTCACCGCCCACGAAGCACTGCTGCTCAACTACGAACAAGCCTTCGTGCGCCGTGACAGCCTGACCAACGACTACTACGACTGCTCGGCGCACATGCTGTGGATCGGCGACCGTACGCGCCAGTTGGACGGTGCCCACGTCGAATTCCTGCGCGGGGTGAACAACCCGATCGGCGTCAAGGTCGGGCCGAGCATGAACCCGGATGACTTGATCCGCTTGATCGACATCCTCAACCCGGACAACGACCCCGGCCGCCTCAACCTGATCGCGCGCATGGGCGCCGGCAAGGTCGGCGACCACCTGCCAGGCCTGATTCGTGCGGTGCAGCGCGAGGGCAAGCAGGTGCTATGGAGCTCCGATCCGATGCATGGCAACACCATCAAGGCCAGCAGCGGCTACAAGACCCGCGACTTTGCGCAGATCCTGGGCGAGGTGAAGGATTTCTTCCAGGTGCACCAGGCCGAGGGGACGTATGCCGGCGGAATTCATATCGAAATGACCGGGCAGAACGTCACCGAATGCATCGGCGGCGCGCGGCCGATTACTGAAGATGGTTTGTCGGACCGCTATCACACCCATTGCGACCCGCGGATGAATGCCGATCAGTCGCTGGAGTTGGCGTTTTTGATTGCCGAGACCTTGAAGCAGGTCAAGCGCTGAGATTTAAGTTGCCTTTAGGGCGCCATCGGGGACAAGCCCCGATAGCGCCCTAAAGCACAACATCCAAGCTGATCATTGCAACGCTTAACCGGTCGGCACTCGGCCTTTGGCAATTGAGCAGCACCTGCTCCAACCCCAGCCAATCAGCCATCTGCCGCAGATTCAGCGCCAGCGCCAACATCCCCTCCTCATCAAGCCCCGGCTCTTCCTCATACACCGCATGCACCGCCAAACGCCCATTGGCGCGCTCGGCGCGCAAGTCGATGCGCGCGGCGATCCGCTCGCTGTGCAAAAACGGCAGCACGTAATAGCCGTAGACGCGTTTGTCCTGTGGCGTGTAGATCTCCAAGCGGTAACGGAAATCAAACAAGCGCTCGGTGCGGCTGCGTTCCCAGATCAACGAATCGAATGGCGACAGCAATGCGCTGGCCGGTGCTTTGCGCGGCACTTTGGGTTCGGGCAGGCAGTACGCCGGCTGTTTCCAGCCTTGCACCTGGCAGGTCAGCAATTGGCCGTCCTCAACCAATTCGGCAAGGCGATTGCGGCTGTCGGCAGGGTCCAGGCGAAAATAATCGCGCAGGTCTTTTTCCGTACCCACACCTAACGCTGTCACACTGTGCAACAACAAGCCGCGCTGGGCTTCAGTTTCAGTCACAGAGGCTTGAAGCATCTCGCGGGGGATCACCCGTTCCGGCAAATCATAGAGCCGCTCAAACCCACGCCGCCCTGCGACAGTGACGAGGCCAGCAGCAAACAGCCATTCCAGCGCGTGTTTTTCATCACTCCAATCCCACCACGGGCCCGCGCGCTCTTCGCGGGTCGACAGGCTGCCGGCACCCAGTGCCCCCTGTTGTTCAACGGTCTGCAAAACACGCTGGATGGTGGCCTGCTGCTCCCGACCAAAACGCGCCATCTGTGAATAGATACCCTGCCCCTGCTGCGCCCGCACCATGCGCCAACGCATCAACGGGTAAAGCGCCAGCGGCAATAGTGACGCCTCATGCCCCCAGTATTCGAACAACGAACGCCGCCGGCCCTGGCTCCAGGCCGCCTGTTCAAGGAGCAAAGGGGAGTAATTGCCCAGTCGGGAAAACAGCGGCAGGTAATGCGAGCGCACCACGGCGTTCACCGAGTCGATCTGCAACACGCCGAGGCGTTCAATCATCCGGTTGAGCTGCGCAGCCTTAATCAGCGCAGGCGCCTGGCGCCCGGAAAAACCCTGGGCCGCCAGCGCCATGCGTCGAGCTTGCTTGAGTGAAAAAGACAGGTCGGCGGGCATGGGGGTCTCCGTGTGGGCGCGCCACCTACCCTACTGCATCCGCGATCATTTTCGCAGCGGGTCTTGCCAGAAATTCAGGTGTCGCTCCTGCTCTACGTCGCGGCGATTGAGCCCGATATCCTTGAGCGCCTCATCGCTCAAGGTTGCCAGCATCTGCCGCTCCGCGTGCACCACCTGCCAACGGGCGATCTTGTGAAACAGCCCGAAAAATGGACGTTTCACTAGCAATACAAAACCTCTTTGACCTTTCATCTTCTCGCCCTCCCGTGGGGATGGCGCAAGTGTGTGCCCGGGCTTATGATCAATCCAACGAATGTTTCTTATGCAATACATCTCAGAGATTGATCATTTGTCCAGCTTCCCAAGCATCGACACAGAAGTGCTGCGCACCTTCGTCGCCATCGCCGACCAGGGCGGTTTTACCCGCGCCGGGGAATTGGTCAACCGCACTCAATCGGCGGTGAGCATGCAGATGAAGCGCCTGGAAGAAGACGTGTTGCAGCGCAAGCTGTTCGAACGTGATGGTCGCCAGGTACGGCTCACACCCGAAGGCCAGGTGTTGCTGGGGTATGCGCGGCGCATCCTGAAACTGCACAGCGAAGTGTTCAACACCCTGCGTGAGCCGCACATGGTGGGGTTGGTGCGCATCGGCACGCCAGATGACTACGTGATGCGTTTCCTGCCTGGGATTCTGAAGCAGTTTTCCAAGGCCTATCCGCTGATCCAGATCGAGATGCACTGCGAATCCTCACCGGTGCTAATGCAGCGGCGGGATTTGGCGTTGACCGTTGTCAGCCGCGAGCCAGGCAATGAAATCGGTGAGCTGTTGCGCACAGAACGCATGGTGTGGGCGGCAGCGCCATGCTTTTGCACGGACGAGCATGAAGCCCTGCCACTGGCGATGTCCGGTGCCGATTGTCTCTACACCCAGTGGGCGCGGTCGGCATTGGAGGCGGCCGGGCGCGATTATCGCCTGGCCTATCACAGCTCCAACGTGGCGGCGATCCAGGCGGTGGTCAACGCCGGCCTGGCGGTGATGGTCAGCATGGAAAGCCTGGTGACTGACGACCTGCGCGTGCTTGGCAAGGACGAGGGCCTGCCACCACTGCCCTCGATGAACCTGCACTTGTTGCGCAACCCACAGATGAATTCGCCCATCACCGAATGCCTGGCGGACTACATCCTCGAAGGTTTCAGACTTTAAAGGTCAGCATCACCGCGCACACCACCAGGAAGCCACAGAACAAGCCGCGCAACACACGCTCCGGCAGCGCATGCGCCACCTTCACACCCCAACTGATACTGAGCAAACCGCCGACGGCCAACGGCACGCCGATCATCCAGTCCACTTCCTGGTGCCAGGCGTAGGTCACCAGCGTTACGCCGGTGCTGGGCAGCGCCAAGGCCAGCGACAATCCTTGCGCGATCACTTGGCTGGTGCCAAACACGCTGGTGAGTACCGGCGTGGCGACCACCGCGCCCCCCACGCCAAACAAACCGCCCATAGAGCCGGACGCCGCACCCAATACGCCCAGCCAGGGCCAGGAGTAACGCATCTGCGCGCTCGGGGGTGCGTTGCGGGTGAACATGCGCAGCAGGTTATAGGCCGCCAGCACCCCCAGAAAGACGATAAAGCCGATGCGCATCGCCCCCGCATCCAGGCCCACCGCCCAGATCGAACCGAGCCAGGCAAAACTGAACCCCATGATCGCCAACGGCAGCGCATGCCGCAGTTCGATGCGGTTACGTTGGTGATAGCGCCACAGCGCAAGCATCACGTTGGGCACCACCATCACCAGCGCCGTACCCTGGGCCAGTTGTTGATCCAGGCCGAACAATACGCCCAGCACCGGGATCGCAATCAGCCCGCCACCAATGCCAAACAGGCCACCCACCGTGCCGAGGGCTGCGCCCAAGATCAAATACATCACTACATCCAACACTGCGCGCTACTCCTCAATCCCATGCCTTGCATGCTACGCAGTCGGCTATGGCGTGGAAACGCACAGCAACGCACAATGGCTGTGCCAATCTCGCATAAGCGTTTGTGTAATGAACCCGAATACCTTGACCGATCAGCTTGGCCTGTTTCTCGATGTACTGGAGACCGGCAGCTTTTCCGCCGCCGCACGTCGCCACCCGCTGACGCCCTCAGCGGTGGCACGGCGCATCGACAGCCTGGAAAGCTCAGTGGGCAGCCGCCTGTTCCAGCGCAGCACCCACGCGGTGGTGCCGACCCCGGCAGGCCTGGCATTTGCCGAGCGGGCGCGACGGATTGTCAACGAGTTGCAATTGGCGCGCGCCGAAGCGGTGTCCCTCAGCCATGCGCCGGAAGGCTTGATTCGCGTGGACGCGCCGGCAGCGTTTGGGCGACGGCATCTGGCACCGGTGATTGCAGATTTTCTCAATGTGTATCCGGGGCTGGACGTGCACCTGCATTTGATCGACAGCTTTGTGGATATGCAGGGCGCGCACCTGGGCAAGGTCGATCTGGTGCTGCGCGCCGGGCATATCGTCGACACCCGGCTGATTGCCACGCCCCTGGCAAGCATCGTACGCATCGCCTGCGCCAGCCCGGCCTATCTGAAAAGCCGTGGCACGCCGCTGCATCCTCGCGAGTTAAGCGAACACGACGGGCTGGACTGGGATGGCTTGGCGCCGATGTTCGCCTGGCGCTTTGAGCTGGATGGGCGCCGCGCGACCTATCGCCCGCAGCGCATCCGCATGAGCGCCAACAACGCTGAAGCCTTGCTGTCCGGCGCGTTGGCGGGGCTGGGGATTGCCCATCTGCCCACATGGCTCGCCAGTGAGTACCTGGTGCGCGGCGAGCTGTTACCGTTGTTTTGCGAAAACGGCCTGCCCAGCCCCGAGACCACCGGGATCTATGCGCTGCGCCTCGAGCAGCAACCCAATGCACGTAGCCGCTTGTTGCTGGAATACCTCAAAACCCGTTTCAGCCCAGTGCCGCCCTGGGATCTGGCATTGCAAAGTGGCTTGGTCTGACCGCCCGCACGGAATTATCTGGCGCATTAAAGAATTGCCCGCTAGATTCCAGCCCAGACACGCTTTTTCGAGGCCCCGCCATGAGTAAAAACCCTGATCCGTGCGAATCGCTGATGCTGGACAACCAGTTGTGCTTCGCCCTGCACTCCACCTCGCTGCTGATGACCAAGGTCTACAAGCCGTTGTTGCAGGCCCTGGGCCTGACCTACCCGCAATACCTGGCGATGATGGTGCTGTGGGAACAGGATGGTTTGACCGTCGGCGAAATCAGCAGCCGCTTGCTGACCGATCCGGGCTCCCTCACCCCGCTGCTCAAGCGCCTGGAGGTCGAAGGCCTGCTCAGCCGAACACGCAGTCGTGAAGATGAGCGCGTGGTGGTGGTGGAATTGACCGACGCCGGCCGGGCGTTACAGGACAAGGCCATGGGGATTCCTCAGTGCATTCTGGGCGCCAGCGGCTTGGAATTGGACCAGTTGCGCAAGCTGCAAGGCGACTTGATTGCGTTGCGTGCCAACCTGCAAGCCAGCCTCTAACGCGGTAGACCCGCCATCAAAAATCTAAAATGTGGGAGCGGGCCTGCTCGCGAAAGCGGTATGTCAGTCGATTGATTCAGTGACTGATCCACCGCTATCGCAGGCAAGCCAGCTCCCACATTTGGTTTGTGGCGCCAGAAAACGACGCATTGCGAACTTTTTTAAAAATTTATCTTGCGCGCTAAACATTAGCGCTATACATTCACCTCACCAACTACTTAGCGCGCAAACATTTAGCGCTGAAAGCCAAGAGGAAAACACCATGCAAACGCTCTATACCGCAGTAGCCACCGCCACCGGCGGTCGTGATGGTCGTGCTGTTTCCAACGACAACATCCTAGACGTCAAACTCTCCACGCCCAAAGAACTCGGCGGTGCCGGTGGCCAAGCCACTAACCCTGAACAACTGTTCGCTGCCGGCTACTCGGCCTGCTTTATCGGCGCGCTGAAATTCGTCGCCAGCCAGACCAAACGCAAGATCCCGGATGATGCCTCGATCACTGCCCACGTCGGCATTGGCCAGATCCCCGGTGGTTTCGGCCTGGATATCGACCTGCACATCAGCCTGCCGGGCCTGGCCCAGGACGACGCGCAAAGCCTGGTCGACGCGGCTCACCACGTCTGCCCGTACTCCAACGCCACCCGTGGCAACGTCGATGTGCGCCTGCACGTGACCGTCTAATGACCTTGGCCGCCCCTGGAGAAAGACATGAACACAATGGGTAAAGCGCTCACCGGAACCCTGCTCGCCCTGTCCATCACCCACGCCTTTGCTGCGACGGGTGATGTGGAACACAACACCCAGGCCTTCCTGGATGCGTTGAACGCCGGCACCGGTAAACCGATAGAGCAACTGACGCCAAAGGACGCCCGTGCCGTACTCACTGGCGCCCAGGCCGGTGTCAAGCTGACCTTGCCCACCGCGGATGTGAGCCAGAAGACCATTCAGGTCGATGGAAAGCCGCTGGACCTGACCATCGTGCGTCCGGCCGGGGTCAAGGGCACATTGCCGGTATTCATGTTCTTCCACGGTGGCGGCTGGGTGCTGGGGGATTACGCGACCCACGAACGCCTGGTGAGGGATTTGGTGGCGGGCTCGGGTGCGGTGGCGGTGTTCGTCAACTACACGCCTTCGCCGGAAGCGCATTATCCGGTGGCGATCAACCAGGCCTACGGCGCTACTAAATGGGTGGCCGAGCACGGCAAAGAGATCAATGTCGATGGCAAGCGCCTGGCGGTAGCCGGCAACAGTGTCGGCGGCAATATGGCGGCCGTGGTCAGCCTGATGGCCAAGGACAAGGGCACGCCGGCGATCAGATTCCAGCTGCTGCTGTGGCCGGTGACCGACGCCAGCTTCGACACGGGGTCCTACAATGAGTACGCCGAAGGGCACTTCCTCACCCGCAACATGATGAAGTGGTTCTGGGACAACTACACCACCGACGCCAACCAACGCGCCGAGATCTATGCCTCGCCGCTGCGGGCCACCACTGCTCAGCTCGAAGGCTTGCCGCCCGCGCTGATCCAGACGGCCGGCGCCGATGTGCTGCGTGATGAAGGCGAGGCCTATGCCCGCAAGTTGGACCAGGCAGGTGTGCCGGTAACCGCCGTGCGCTACAACGGCATGATCCACGACTACGGTTTGCTCAATGTGGTCAGCCAGGTGCCAGCGGTGCGTTCAGCCCTGCTGCAAGCGTCGGACGAACTGAAGCAACACCTGAAGTAATCAATACGACGCGCACGAAAAAGCCCGACACAAGGTCGGGCTTTTTTTCGTATCGGCTGGGCCAGAATTACTTCTTGGCGCGACCTTTGTACGAACCGCCTTCGCGGGTATCGATCTCGATCAGGTCGTCGATTTCGATGAAATCGGCCACTTGCAGTTCGGTACCGTTGCTCAGCTTGGCAGGCTTCATCACCTTGCCGGAAGTGTCGCCGCGAGCGGAACCTTCGGTGTAGGCCACTTTACGCACGATGGTGGTCGGCAGCTCTACGGAAACCAGGCGCTCTTCGAAGAAAATAGCTTCGCAGACGTCTTCCATGCCTTCTTCGATGAACGGCAGAACGGCTTCGATATCTTCAGCGTTCAGCTCGTACATGGTGTAGTCGGTGGTGTCCATGAACGTGTAGGTGTCGCCGCTGATGAAGGACAGGGTCGCTTCTTTGCGGTCGAGGATCACGTCGTCCAGTTTGTCATCGGCGCTGTAGACGATCTCGGTCTTGTAACCGGTCAGCAGGTTCTTCAGCTTGGTCTTCATGATTGCGCTGTTACGACCAGACTTGGTGAACTCAGCTTTCTGAACCAGCCAAGGGTCGTTTTCGAGACGGATCACTGTACCGGGTTTCAGTTCTTTACCAGTTTTCATTGCATATATCCGAAATTTGGATGGGATTTACAAAATTCAAGGTGGCGTATCATATCCAACTTTCATAAAACTTCACCAGCGCCGTCGCAAGATCGGCCTGCAAGCCTTGTTCCAGACACCATGTTTCGGCGTTCCGGCTCACCTCCGGCCCGTGTTCCAGCAACATTTTCCACGGTTGTGCCATATCGCCCTCCGTGTTCCAGGCTTGCCAGAGTCCGATCAAGGCAGCCTTTGCCGCCGCTGATAAGCCGGCCGTGTACAGCGCCAGGAAGGCATCGAGCTTGTCGAGATGGATGTCTTCGTCCTGGCGATAGATGTGCCACAGCAACGGCCTGCCGGCCCATTGGGCGCGTACGAACGAGTCTTCGCCGCGTACGGCATTGAAGTCGCAGCACCACAGCAGGCGGTCATATTGCTCTTGGCGTACGAACGCGATGACCTGCACCGTCAGCGCTCCGCGTTGCTGGATGTCCCCCGCTGCCAGCCGGTCCAGGCCCAGCCAGCGCTGCACATCACCCAGAATCCGGCCCTCCGGAACCAACAGATGAGTGGCACGCCCATCCGTCGATAACACGTCCAGCCAACTGGCCAGCCCGGGATTTTCGTAGGCAAACAGTGAGATCAACCGCGCATCGGCTGCGGGAAATATGCCCAAGGCTTGCAGGAAGTCTCGCTGCGCACTGGCATCCTGCTGAAAGGCCCGACGCTGCTCCAGCAGCCCCGCCTCGCGCAACAAGCCGCCGGTGCCGGGACGAAACCCGGGAAAGAAAAAGTACTTCTGCACGCCTTTGAATTTCACCGACGGTAGCCCGTGACACCCCACCACCCAGTCTTCCGCGCTGAGGTAATCCAGGTTCATCCATAACGGCGTACGCTCGCATTCGGCCATGGCCTCCATATAGCCGGGCGGCAACTGGCAGGCGAAGGCGGCGATCACTACATCTGCCGCTGGCGCACCCACCCACTCGACCGGCCAATGACACACTTCGACGCCTTCCTGCCATTGCAGGTCTTGCTGCACATCAATTTCCGGGCACATGCGCTCGAAGGCGCGCAGGTCATCGACCCACAAACGCACAGCGCAAGCATGCTCCGCCACCAATTGCCGGGCCAGGCGCCAGGTCACGCCGATGTCGCCGTAGTTGTCGACGACGCTGCAAAAAATATCCCAGCGGGCTTTCATTCCGGGCTCCAACGATCAAAGGCTCGATTGTCCGCATAAATGCACCGATGCAGAAGGCTTGATCGCGATTATTCTGCACAGTGGCTGTGCGACAATCGCCACCACGCCGCAAATGCCTGCCAGGAGGCCGCCATGTCTGATCGTTCGTTATCGCTGCTCAAGCTCAGTGTTTCTATCGCGTTTGGCGTGTGGCTGGGGTTTATCGCCATCGTGCTGACCACTTGGCTGGCTTCGCGCTATCTGTTCCCGCAGAGCCTGGCGCCGGTGGCCCAGGCGGTCCAGCAATTGGGCAAGCCTGCGGTTGTGGAACCTGAGCCGCCGAACCGCCTGTTCGAGCAATATCAGCAGAACCTGCAGAAGCAGGAACAGGAGCAAACCCTGGATCAGGCCCGCAGCAATGCACGCAACCTGTCCAACCCCAAATGCCAGTTCTGGCTGCAACAGGACCAGAACGCTCCCAACGAAAAGACTCGGGCCAATGTCCTGCAATTCTGCGATTGATCACTATGAATAAACACGCTGTCCACCCGTTGGTCCTGGAAAAGCTCAGCGTCGACCTCGACATTGCCCAACGTGCCGCGCAGACCGCCTACGAAACGGCGACCCACGAAGAAAACATCGCCGAAAACAAATACGACACTCTGGGGCTGGAGGCGTCCTACCTGGCAGCCGGGCAAGCCAAGCGTGTAGAGGAAATCAAGCAGTCACTGGCGCGGTGCCAGAACATGGCACTGCGTGCCTACGATGATCAGCGGGGCATAGAAATCGGCGCGCTACTGGGCCTGACTGATGAGAGCGGTCGCCAGCAGTGGCTGTTTTTGGCGCCGGACGCGGCGGGTTTGAAAGTGGACGTGGTGGGGCAACCGGTGACCGTCATCACCCCGCGCTCGCCGCTGGGCAAAAGCCTGCTGGGCAAGTTTGAAGGTGATGAGGTGGAGATTCTGGTGGCAGGCGCTCGGCAACTGTTTACGGTTACCGAGGCCAAATAAACCACTCAGTGAACGGGCAGTTCAACGCCGTCGAACAGCTCTTCCAGTTCCTGCTTGTTGTGGCACTGGATCGCCTTGGCCATGACGTCACGGGTCAGGTGCGGCGCAAACTTCTCGATGAAATCGCACATGAACCCACGCAGGAAAGTGCCGCGACGGAAACCTATCTTGGTCACACTCGACTCGAACAGCTCGCTCGCATCAAGCACCACCAGGTCTTTGTCGAGGGCAGTGTCGACCGCCATCTTGGCGACGATACCGACGCCCAGGCCCAGGCGCACGTAAGTCTTGATCACGTCGGCGTCGGCCGCAGTGAACACCACTTTCGGCGTAAGGCCACGATGGCTGAAGGCTTCGTCGAGTTTGGAACGGCCGGTAAAACCGAATACGTAGGTCACGATCGGGTATTCAGCCAGGGCTTCCAGGGTCAGTTTCGGCAGCTTGGCCAACGGGTGACCTTGCGGCACGACCACGCAGCGGTTCCAGCGGTAGCACGGCATCATCACCAGGTCACCGAACAACTCAAGGGCTTCGGTGGCGATAGCGAAATCGACGGTGCCGTCAGCGGCCATCTCGGCGATCTGCATCGGCGACCCCTGGTGCATGTGCAGGGCCACGTCGGGGTACTGCTTGATGAAATCACGGATCACCGGCGGCAACGCATAACGTGCCTGGGTGTGGGTGGTTGCGATGGACAGGGTACCCTTCTTCTCGTTGGAGAATTCCTGGGCAATCTGCTTGATGCTCTCGACTTTGCGCAGGATCTCGCCAGCGGTGGTGATGATGCGTTCACCGGCCGGGGTGACACGGGTGAGGTGCTTGCCGCTGCGGGCGAACACTTCGACGCCCAACTCATCTTCGAGCAGGCGGATCTGCTTGCTGATACCAGGTTGCGAGGTGTACAGGCTTTGAGCGGTAGCGGAAACGTTGAGGTCGTGGTGCGCCACTTCCCAGATGTACCGCAGTTGTTGAAGCTTCATATGTGTCCCTCAAAGCAGATAGACGCCACGGGTATCAGCGACGGTATATAACTATATTAAAGGTTCGATGGATAAATCTAGAACTTTTTATTGGTTTACCCATCACGCATTATCACTGCGTCGACGCTGTAACGAAGGCACCAGGTACACCGGCACCGTAGACAACTGCAGCACCCGTGCAGCAGTGCGCCCCAACGGGGTGGCCGCCGCGATCGCGTGGCTATGACTGCCTACAATCAACAGGTCTACGGACAGTTTGCGCAGCTCGTCGAGTATCACCTCGCACGGGTCCCCCTGGATCACCCGCACCGAACGGATCAACTTCAGGTCTTGCTCCCCTTCCCCCAACTCCTCGCGAAAACTGTCCAGTACCCGCTGCTCAATCGTCGCCATCACCGTGGTCAGCCCCTGACTCTGCCACTCACTCAGGGCCTTCTCATCAAGGTAGCTCTGTAACACCGATTCGGCGAACAACCCGATGGGCTCGACCACATGGATCACATACAAATCTGCCTTGAACGTTCGGGCCAGCGCCAGCGCGTGCTGCATCACATAAGGTGCGTACAGACCAAGGTCCGTGGCGTACAGCATCGAACGAATCATAGAACCCCCCCGGAACTGCCAGGATGGCGGAGATGAAATGAGCTTAGCAGTGCCCGGGCGAATACGATTGGCTTAGATCTTCACCTCATTACTAATGCCATGGGGCACATGCCCGGTCGCTACAAACTCCCTGGCTTTCTCGCAATGCCCGGCCTGGTCATCGAAAAACACATCGGCAGCAAACGCCTCCAGAAACGCGGATTTTTGCAGGCCGCCGAGGAACAACGACTCGTCCAGGCGGATATCCCACTCACGCAAGGTGCGAATCACTCGCTCGTGCGACGGCGCGGAGCGCGCGGTGACCAAGGCCGTACGGATCGGGCAGGACTCATCGGAAAACTCGCGCTGCAGCAGGTTGAGCGCCGCCAAAAAACCCTTGAAAGGACCGCCGTGCAAAGGCCGGCGCGCCGACTCCCGCTCATTGGCCTGGAACGCTTCCAACCCACCAGCCTGGTAAACACGCTCCGACTCATCGGAAAACAACACGGCGTCACCGTCGAAGGCGATGCGCAGCTCTTCGCTGGAGGCACGGTTTGGACCGCCGGACAAAATCGTCGCCGCCGCAAAACCGGCATCCAAGGCACTGCGCACATCTTCAGCATGGGTCGACAGAAACAGATGGCAGCCAAACGCCGCCAAATAAGGATAAGGACTACGCCCGCCTACGAAAGCGGCGCGGGAAATATCCAGGCCGTAATGCTGGATCGAGTTGAATACGCGCAGGCCGGTATCGGCACTGTTGCGCGACACCAGCACCACTTCGACCCGGGCACGGCCCAGGCTGGCGTTGAGACTCAGCAGCTTCTTGACCAACGGAAAGGCATCGCCGGTTTCGAGGATTTCTTCCTCGTGTTCGATCTGGTATTTGCGGTAGGCCTCGACGCCCTGGGCGAGGTAGACCTTGTGGCTGTCGCTCAGGTCGAACAGGGCCCGCGACGAGATCGCCAGCACCAGCTTGTCGCCCAATTCCTTTGCCATGGTGTGTCCCCCGACTCAGCGGTTATGCCGATCAATAAAACTCAAGGCCTGGTACAGCGCCTGCATCCGCGGCAGTTCGCAACCGGCAGCTTTTGCCGCTGCGAGTGGCCGCGCATAGATCGCCGCCAGTTCCAGCGGGCGTTTGTGCACGTGGTCGTGGTACATGCTCGGCAGGTAGTCGACCATCGTTTCGGTCATGGCGAACATCTGCTCAGCGTAACTCTTGGGGATTTCATGGCCGCAGGCGTGGGCGCCTTGTACCACTTCGGCCATCAACGCCTGAATCAGCTCGCGGCTGGATTCATCCGCCATCATCGCCGTGGTGCCCGCGCCCAATAACACCGAGAGGCCGTTGTAGGGCACATTCCACACCAACTTATGCCAACGGGCCTGATGCACGTTCGCCATGGCCTGGGACTCGATACCCGCCTTGTGAAACAACGCGGCGCCGGCTTCGACGATCGCCTTTTGGCGGGCTTCATCATTGGCCGCCGAGCCACTGTGATAACCCAGGTTGACCCGGCCCAACGCCTGATGCTCGATAACGCCGGGGGCAGAACGATGCACGCCGATGTAGCACAGGCCGCCGAGCAAATGCAGCGATGCGGGCAGGTGCTCACGCAGGCTGTCTTCCACATCGAGGCCATTTTGCAGCAACACCACCTTGGCATCCGGCGCCGCAACCTGGGCGATGGTCGGGGCCAGGTCGACGTTGCCGGTGGACTTGGTGCCCACCAGAAGCCAGTCGCACGGTGGCATATCGGCAGCCCGGGCGTAGGCCTGCACCGGGTGCAGGTGCAAGGGGCCATGCACGCGGCTGTTAAGGTGAAGGCCGGTCTCGCTGACCGCTGCGTACTCACTGCGCAACAGGAAGTGCACATCAAAACCGGCGCGTGCCAGCATCAAACCGTAGAAACCACCGATGGCGCCGGTGCCGATGATGCCAATGCGGGTTGATTGTGCGGTCATGGCAGATCCTCTGGAGTGCGGGTAAGCGCATGTTTTATAGAGTCAGCAAGGTCAGAAGGTGTAAGACGCGTCTGTAATTGCCCGAGGAATTGACCCTCGCACACCACGAACAACGCCGGCAAATGAAAGATCTGGTAGCGTTCGACCGCACCGCCGTTGTGCCCGGCATCCACCCAGCACACCCGGTCCAGCGGCAACGTCCAGCCTGGTAATTGCTGGCGCGCCCAACGACAACTGGAACACCCTACGCTTGTGAACACGACAAGCGAAATACCTGGCAATCCCAGCAATTGCTGGTCAATATCCAGGTCGGTCAATTCCAGTTCCTTCACTATACTGCTGCTGCCGCCGTCAACTGGACGGTACTCGGAGTCCGTGTACATGGGTCGTTTTTTACCTCACCCTGATGATGTCGCTGTCGAGTTAATCCAACGCCCCTCTCCTGCCATCCCCCGCCAACGCCTGCACACTACCGGCCTGGGCGGTGTTGCCTGCCATTGGCCACGCGCCTGGCGCGAGGGCACGGCGGTTGATCTGCACATCCCTTCCCTGGGCGCCAGCGCGCGTTATCCAGGCTATGTGGCGTGGTGCCGCAAGGTGGAAAACGGCTACCGCGTCGGTGTCTCGTTTACCGATGAACATGCGCTGTTCGGTGCGCGAATGGGTGAGCAAGCATGCCGGATAGAGCGCTATTGCCGCCAGCACGACAACGCAGAACCCACCGCCCAGCAATTCGAAGCACTGGCCCGCGAGTGGGTATCGCGCCATGCCTGTGAGTTCTCCCATGAGGCGTTTGTGGCGCCAACGCTGGATTAAAGCGGGCTTTGCCCATTGTCGCGGGCCGGTGTTACGCGCTAAGGTTCCCTCCCCCTGCATCCAAATCATGCTGTGCTCCGCCGCACGGGGATGGCTGGCGGCCAGCACCCGTGACCCTGACGAGTAACACGATGGCTGATTTACCGATCAATGACCTAAACGTCGAATCCAACGAGACCCTGATCACACCTGATCAGCTCAAGCGCGAAATCCCTTTGAGCGACGCTGCCCTGCAGACCGTCACCAAGGGCCGCGAAGTCATCCGTGACATTCTCGACGGCACCGACCACCGCCTGTTCGTCGTCATCGGGCCCTGCTCGATCCATGACCTCAAGGCTGCCCACGAGTACGCCGAGCGCCTCAAAGTACTGGCGGCGGAAGTGTCAGACACCCTGTACCTGGTGATGCGCGTCTATTTCGAAAAACCGCGTACCACCGTCGGCTGGAAAGGCTTGATCAACGATCCGTACCTGGACGACTCGTTCAAGATCCAGGATGGCCTGCACATCGGTCGTCAATTGCTGCTGGACCTGGCTGAAATGGGCCTGCCCACCGCCACTGAAGCCCTGGACCCGATCTCCCCGCAGTACCTGCAGGACCTGATCAGCTGGTCGGCCATCGGCGCACGCACCACTGAATCCCAGACTCACCGAGAAATGGCGTCCGGCCTTTCCTCGGCCGTGGGCTTCAAGAACGGCACCGACGGTGGCCTGACCGTGGCGATCAACGCGCTGCAATCGGTCTCCAGCCCGCACCGCTTCCTGGGTATCAACCAGGAAGGTGGCGTGTCCATCGTCACCACCAAGGGCAACGCCTACGGCCACGTGGTGCTGCGCGGCGGCAACGGCAAGCCCAACTATGATTCGGTCAGCGTTGCGCTGTGCGAACAGGCGCTGAACAAGGCCAAGATCAAGCCGAACATCATGGTCGACTGCAGCCACGCCAACTCCAACAAGGACCCGGCCCTGCAACCGCTGGTGATGGAAAACGTCGCCAACCAGATCCTCGAAGGCAACCAATCAATCATCGGCCTGATGGTCGAGAGCCACCTGAACTGGGGTTGCCAGGCGATTCCAAAAGACCTGGCCGACTTGCAATATGGCGTTTCGATCACTGATGCCTGCATCGATTGGGCCGCCACTGAAAACACTCTGCGCAGCATGCACGCCAAGCTCAAGGACGTATTGCCGAAACGCAAACGCACCTGACACAACACTGCGCACACAAAAACGCCGGGCTGAGCCCGGCGTTTTTTATGGTGCTATTTATGCCTTACAGCTTCGCGGCATGGCGCTGGTGGCGCTCCATGTAGCGTTCGACGTAGGAGCAGGACGGGATCACCGTATAGCCTGCCTGTTCGGCGAACTTCAAGGCTTCCTCGGTCAATGCCGCCGCAATACCACGACCCCGCAGTGCGTTGGGCACGAAGGTCCGATAGATATCCAGGGTCTGTTTGCCGAGGTCCATGTAGGTCAGATAGGCACGATAACCGTCCACATTGGTCTCGAACTGATGACCAGCCTGGTCATGGTGGATGGACAACGCCTCGCTCATCACTACTCCTCGCGGGTCTTGGTTTCTGACCCTACCTTACCGATGTTTTTCCGGCGAAGGAACATCTACGCCACCCCGTGCCGGTTCCGACAACGAGAAAACCCTGAGCGCTCACAACCAGCACGCAGGAAATAGTAGGCACCAATCCTGCGATTGCTCAAGGCGCACCTGCCATCCCCTGCCGCTGGTAGATATAGAAAGGGCCTCGATCAACCGATGATCGAAAGCCTGTACATTGCCGGCAGTTGAACCTTGAGACGAACAGGCGCTCTTAAAGTCACCTCTACATGCGCAAAAGATGCCGGGCAACGCAAAGCCGTGCTGAACGAAAGTGTCAGCTGTATATATAAATTTTCATCTATTTACAGCGCTTGACACATGCCGGCCGGCCTTTCCCAGCCTGGATCCAATTGTCGCCTGATTGAAAAAAATTGGACGCTTTTTATACAAACCTTCAAAAGGTTAGCCAAAATAGATTCGGCACGAGAATTTTTTTTGCTTCTTGCGCTACGTCAGTTTACTTACTACAAGTAATGGGTAGTATGTACGCCGGCTATTAGCTCACTCTGGGCGAACTAGCCATCTAATAGAAAGTCCTTGAAGGGGAACACGATGAACAACGTTCTGAAATTCTCTGCTCTGGCTCTGGCCGCAGTTCTGGCTACCGGTTGCAGCAGCGTCTCCAAAGAAACCGAAGCTCGTCTGACTGCAACTGAAGACGCAGCAGCTCGCTCCCAGGCTCGTGCAGACGAAGCCTACCGTAAAGCTGATGAAGCGCTGGCTGCTGCTCAAAAAGCACAACAGACTGCTGACGAAGCTAACGAGCGCGCACTGCGTATGCTTGAAAAAGCTAGCCGCAAGTAATAATCCTTCGGGGTTGTTATCAAGCCGATCCATTTATGGGTCGGCTTTTTTATTGCCTGGTATGTGTACCTGAATAACGCGCAATAAAAAGCCCGCCGAGGCGCAAGGCCTTGACGGGCTTTTGAACGAACGCCTTATTGCTGCAGGTCGATCGGCGCGCTGGAGGCGATCGGTGCCGGGCCCGGCACACCGATTTCCGTCGGCAAACCGTCTTCCGCCGCGACGACGTCACGCACCTGATCCCAGTTCACTCGAAGTTGATTGGCCAAGTCTTCACGCTTGAGCAAGGCGTTGATCACCGCCGTGTGCTTGTCGACCACCGATGGCGTCCCGTCATCATTCAATGGCGTATGCGCTTCCAGATAGACCTTGCCGCCACTGCGACCGAACTTGTAGGCCTCGCTGATGATGCGCACCGACGTGCCCACCGGCACCATGCCGGCCATCTCCAGCACGTTGTTGTTGAACATACGGAAGCAGCCGTGACTGGTACGGGTGCCGATGCCGAACTTCGCGTTGGAGCCGTGGATCAGGTAACCCGGAGTACCCAGGGTGAACTTGAACGGGCCCAAGGGGTTGTCCGGGCCGGCCGGCACCACGTTGGGCAGCGGGTCACCGTTGGCGGCGTGCTCGGCCTTGATTGAGGCGGGCGGCGTCCAGGTCGGGTTCGGCGTTTTGGCAATGATGCTGGTATGGGCGATAGGCGAACCCCAGCCTTCACGACCAATGCCCAGCGGGAAGGTGTAGACCACGTTCTGGCCCTTGGGGTAGTAGTAGAGCCGGTACTCCGCCAGGTTGATCACAATACCTTCGCGCGGGCCCGGCGGCAGGATGAACCGCGTCGGCAGCACGATCTCGGTGCCCGCCCCCGGCAACCAGGCATCCACGCCCGGGTTCGCCGCGACCATCTCCGAATAGCCCAGGTCATAGGTGGTGCCCAGGTCGGCAAAGGTGTCCTCGTACTTGGCCTTGATCACTTGGACCTGACCGACGATGTCTTCACCCGGCGGTGGCAAGGGCAACTGCAAAGCTGACGCAGAACCGGCCGCACAGAGTGCGGCGAGAGACAGGCAGCAGGTGACGACGGAAAGGCGCGACAACATCCGGAAAATCCTTCGCAGAACGACGGGAGATAAAGATAGATTGTATACGTGAAGCGCGCTTCTAGCTGCCCCTTACAGCTCGAAACGCAGTTCCGGCCAGATCGGCGGCGTGCCACGCTTCTGGGATTCCAGGATCGCACGACACAACGGGCACAGGCGCTGGTCCTGGAAGATCGAGCGATCAACCCGCGACCAACGCGGTTGCGCCGGCAGCAGCGTGCCGCACAGGGTACGATCGATGGTGCCGCCCAGTTCCAGTTGACGCGTCACCAGATGCACCCGCACTTCCTGGCAGGCGAACAGATCCAGCTGCTCGTCCGGCTCGATCAGTTGGTAATTAAACAGGGACCAGGCAGGACGCGACATCAGGGGCTCCAAATCGGGGGGGCGCCACCTTAGCCGAAAGCCTGCCGGTAGAAAAGCGTCAAAGCAGCGGTTTTAGCGTCGGCCAGACATTTTCCAGCAACTTGCCCTGGGCGCCGACGGCCGGGTGCAGTTGATCGGCCTGCATCAGCTCCGGGTGCCCACCCACGCCTTCGAGGAAAAACGGCACCAGCGGGACGTTTTTTTCCTTGGCCAGTGCGCCAAAGACTTCGGCAAATGCCGTGGTGTAGCGCGGGCCATAGTTGGGCGGTAATTGCATCCCCAACAACAACACCTTGGCACCACCGGCCTTGGACTGGTCAATCATCGACGCAAGATTTTGTTTCAATTGCGCCGGGGGTTGTCCACGCAATCCATCATTGCCGCCCAACTCGATCACCACCACGTCTGGCTTATGCTCTGCAAGCGCCGCCGGCAGCCGCGCCAAGCCCCCGGCACTGGTATCCCCGCTGATGGAGGCGTTGATCACTTTATCGTCGAAACCTTCCTGCTTGAGCCGTTGCTCCAGCAGGGCAACCCACCCCTTGCGGGTATCCAGGCCGAAACCGGCACTGATACTATCGCCAACGATCAGGACTGTACCCGCCGCTGCGTTCTGGGCCATGCACATCAAGGCCAGGCCAGCACTCAAAAACCACATTCGCATCGGATTCTCCATGGGCGCAAGCATTCTCACCGCGCGGAACCTTAGCAAAGTGGTTCCCAGCGCGGAAGGTGAACTGACTATCCTGCACGAACTGAGCCTGGAACTGAACAAGGGCGATAGCCTGGCTATCGTCGGCAGCTCCGGTTCCGGCAAATCTACCCTCCTCGGCCTGCTGGCCGGCCTCGACCTGCCCAGCAGCGGCGAAGTCACCCTCGCCGGGCAAGCCTTGAGCACTCTCGACGAAGACCAGCGCGCGCGCATCCGTGCCGAGCACGTAGGGTTCGTGTTCCAGTCCTTCCAACTGCTCGACAGCCTCAACGCGCTGGAGAACGTCATGCTGCCGTTGGAACTGGACGGCCGCAAAGACGCCCGCGAGCGCGCCCGGCACCTGCTCGAACGTGTCGGCCTGGGCCAGCGCCTGACCCACTCACCACGCCAACTCTCAGGTGGCGAGCAACAACGCGTGGCGATTGCCCGCGCCTTTGCCGCCGAACCGGACGTACTGTTTGCCGACGAACCTACCGGCAACCTCGACAGCCACACCGGCGAGCGCATCAGCGACCTGCTGTTCGAACTCAATAAAGAGAGCGGCACGACCCTGGTGCTGGTCACCCACGACGAGCGCCTGGCCCACCGTTGCCGACGCCTGATCCGCCTTGAAGCCGGCCTGATGGTCGCGCCCCTGGAGCCTTGATGGCACGTTTGCCGCTGTTGCGCCTATTCAGCCTTGCCATGCGCCAATTGCTGCGCGATGCCCGCGCGGGCGAATTGCGTGTGTTGTTCTTCGCCCTGTTGGTGGCCGTGGCCGCCAGTACCGCCATCGGCTACTTCGGCGCTCGCCTCAATGGCGCCATGCTGTTGCGCGCCACCGAGTTTCTGGGCGCCGACCTGGTGCTGGAAGGCAGCTCGCCGGCCCGCCCCGAGCAAATCCAGTCCGGCACCGAACTGGGCCTCGATCACGCTCGCGTCGTGGAGTTCTCCAGCGTTATAGCCACTGATAACGGCATCCAGCTCTCCAGCATCAAGGCGGTCAACGAGCAGTACCCGCTGCGCGGCGAACTGAAAAGCGCTGCTGCGCCCTTCGGCGAGGAGACCCCTGGCGGCGGGCCCAAACCCGGGGAAGCCTGGGTTGAAGCCCGGCTGCTGACAGCACTGGACCTCAAGGTCGGCGACAGCATTGATGTGGGCATGAAAACCCTGCGCCTGGCCCGCGTGCTCACCTATGAGCCGGACCGCGCCGGCAACTTCTACAGCCTTACGCCCAGGGTGATGATCAACCTGGCGGACCTGGACGCCACCGGCGTCGTCCAGCCCGGCAGCCGCGTCAGCTATCGCGAACTGTGGCGCGGGCCACAGGGCAGCACGGTACTGCAAACCTATCGTGACCTGGTCAAGCCAGGACTCGCCGCCAACCAGCGGCTGCAGGATTCACGGGACGGCAACCAACAGATCGGCGGCGCGCTGGGCAAGGCCGAACGCTACCTGAACATGGCCAGCCTGGTCGCGGTGCTGCTGGCCGGTGTGGCCGTGGCGCTGTCGGCCAATCGCTTCGCCACCCGGCGCTTTGACGCCAGTGCCTTGCTGCGCTGCCTGGGATTGTCACGGCGCGAAGCCATGTTGCTGTTCAGTCTGCAACTGAGCGTACTGGGGCTGCTGGCAAGCCTGACCGGCGCCCTGCTCGGCTGGCTGGCGCAGTTTGGCCTGTTCTACTTTCTCCATGACCTGCTGCCGGCGGACGTTCCTCCCGGCGGGCTGTTACCGGCAATTGCGGGCATCGGCACCGGCCTGGTCGCCCTCGCCGGTTTCGCCCTGCCGCCCTTGGCCGCCCTGGGTCGTGTGCCGCCACTAAGGGTATTGCGTCGCGACCTGCTGCCGATTCCTTCCAGCACCTGGATGGTCTACGGCGCAGCACTGTTTGCATTGGGCCTGATCATGTGGCGCCTGAGCCTCGACCTGGTGCTGACCTTCGCCCTGCTAGGCGGTGGCGTGGTGGCTGCGCTGGTCCTCGGCGGCTTGCTCCTGCTGCTGTTGCAAAGCCTGCGCCGCCTGCTGGCACGCGCCTCCCTGCCGTGGCGCCTGGGCCTGGGCCAATTGCTGCGCCACCCGTTGGCGGCGGCCGGTCAATCCCTGGCGTTTGGCCTGATCCTGCTGTCCATGGGTTTGATCGCCCTGCTGCGTGGCGAGTTGCTCGACACCTGGCAAAACCAGCTGCCTAAGGATGCGCCCAACTATTTCGCGTTGAATATCCTGCCGGCCGACAAGGAGGCCTTTGGCGCCCGCCTGCTGGAACTGCAAGCGCAATCCGCGCCGCTTTATCCGGTGGTGCCGGGTCGCCTGATCAGTATCAACGGTGAACCGGTACAGGAAATCGTCAGCAAGGACTCAAGCGGCGATCGTGCGGTACAACGCGACCTGAGCCTGACCTGGGCTGCCGACCTGCCACCGGGTAATGCCCTGACGGCGGGCTCATGGTGGTCACAGCAGCCCACCGATGAAATCCCTGGCGTCTCCGTAGAAGCCAAGGTAGCGGAAAGCCTCAAGCTCAAGCTCAATGACCACTTGGTGTTCACGGTGGGCGGCGAAAATCGTGAAGCGCGGGTGACCAGCCTGCGGACCATCAACTGGGATAACTTCCAGCCCAACTTCTTCATGATTTTCCAGCCAGGCACCTTGAAGGACCTGCCGACCACCTACCTGACCAGCTTCTACCTGGCACCCGGGCATGACCAGCAAATCGTCGACCTGTCCCGGGCGTTCCCGGCGGTAACCATCCTGCAGGTCGAGGCGCTGCTGGAGCAGTTGCGCAGCATCCTCGCCCAAGTGACCCTGGCGGTGGAGTACGTGCTGCTGTTTGTCCTGGCAGCGGGGATGGCGGTGTTGTTCTCGGGCCTGCAGGCCACGCTGGACGAACGTATGCGCCAAGGCGCGCTATTACGCGCACTGGGCGCCGAACGCAAGCTGCTGGTCAAGGCCAGGCGTATCGAGTTCGGCTTGCTGGGTGCTGTCAGTGGGCTGTTGGCGGCACTGGGGACTGA
This sequence comes from Pseudomonas sp. EA_65y_Pfl1_P113, assembly GCF_963970525.1. Lineage (NCBI taxonomy): Bacteria > Pseudomonadati > Pseudomonadota > Gammaproteobacteria > Pseudomonadales > Pseudomonadaceae > Pseudomonas > Pseudomonas sp. EA_65y_Pfl1_P113. The sequence continues at coordinate 110,670 of NZ_CAXAQM010000003.1, read as the reverse complement.
ACTGGTGACCTTTGTGCTGTACCGCTATGCATTTGACCTGGCCTGGCAGCCTCACCCATGGTTGTTGTTGCTGCCGGTGATTGGCGCCGTGCTGATCGGCGGTGCGGGTGTGTTTGGCACCCGCCGTGCACTGAACGCAAGCCCGCTGACTGTGTTGCGCGAAGGTTGAAGCGCCGTGTGGGAGCGCTTTAGCAACGCGGCGAAGGGATCACCGCGCGGTCTTTGCCAGACCGCAGCGCCGGCATCGCAGCCTCGCTAAAGCTCGACAGCTCCCACATTTGATCTCTGGTGTTTTCGCAGCCCAGCTCACTTCACATACTCGATCCCGGTGAGCCACCAGCACACTTCACCACTCGGGGTCTGCACGAGGGCCTCGTCGTCTACTTCCTTGCGCAGCAGCGCACGGGCCATGGGTGAGTCGATGGAGATGTAGTCCATCCGATCATAGATCTCGTCATAGCCGACGATACGAAAACGCTTGGTCTCACCCTGTTCGTTTTCGATATCCACCCAGGCGCCAAAAAACACCTTGCCCTCCTGCTCGGGCATGTACTCCACCACACGCATGTCTTCCAGGCGCTTGCGCAGGTAGCGCACGCGACGGTCGATCTCGCGCAGCAACTTCTTGTTGTACTGGTAATCGGCATTTTCGCTGCGGTCCCCCAACGAGGCCGCCCACGTTACTTTGCGCGTGGTGTCGGGGCGCTTCTCACGCCAGAGGTAATCCAGCTCCTTCTTCAGCGCTTCATGGCCTTCTTTGGTAATCAGCTTGGTACTCAAACGCTTGCATCCCCAGGCAATGTCCATAGGTGCCGATACGCCTGGGTTTCAGCCCCGGCGTTGGCTGGCTGGCGTTGATGATAAATGAACCCGGGAAAGTAGCCAGGCCAGTCTAGCTATCCAACGCCCGATCCAGCTCAAGCAGCATGCCTCTCAGGCTTTGCCGCAGGCCCGCCACCTGCGACGTCATCACCTTCAGGGCTTCGGTCCTCTGGCTGACCGCTAGCGACTGATCATGCAATTGAGCGGTGCGTTGTTCCAGTTCTCGAACCTTCTCGTCCAACTGGCTTTGCCCCTGCTGCAACCGCGCCTGCCATTGCTCAAGTGCCGTCTCCTGCTCGATTGCCGCGAGTTTTTGCTGGGTCAGCTCCTGGGCGACACGGGCAAGGTTGGTCAACGTACTGTCCACCTCGAACAACGTACTGTGGTCAGTTGACGCAGGGGGTTGCGGTTGTGCCGGTGCAACGGGTGCACGTGGGATTGCAGGTGGCGGCGGCGCCATGATCACGGGCGTTTCGACGGAAGCTGGCAGTGGCTCCTCAACCAGATGCTCATGCATCGGCCGGGGTGGCTCTGAGGAGCCCGCCCCTTTGGCCGGGGAGCTCATTTGCGACGAAAAACGAATGGACGGCACGATCAATGAAGCACTTTCGATAGCCGGCAGTGTCGAGGCCGACATGCCCAGGGTGATCACTTTCATCACCAGCGCTTTCTTGATAATCACCGAGTGATGATCCTCGGGCCTGGCGGGCGGCAGCTTGCAACCTTTCAAATCGACAAAATGATAGGGCTCCTGAGTCTCAGTAACGCCGCCCGCCTTAACCCCCGAAGCGGCCAATGTCAGTATTTGCTTAAAAACATGTAAGGCCACCTGCAAGTCTTCCTTGGACTCGACCCCGCCCAGGAAATACCGGTCAAGTTTCTTACGCAAGGCCGCGATATAGACCCTGGAACTTCCCGGCTCTACCTCCTCATCCAAACTGTAAACAAGAAAGTTGGAGGCCGTCTGACCTACAGCAAACCCACAGAGCAGTGCACCGTTAACCGGGGCATCTTGACCGTCGCGTTCAAGCACAAGGGTACGTAGCAGCATCATGGCATTCAGGCCTCATTATGCGGGGCAGAAAGTTTACATAAACAACAAATAAACATTCGAAAATTGGACACTTTTAAACACAACACATTGTTTCAGTGGCTTGACTGCCTCGCACGTAGGACTTGTCTTATTAATAGTTATCGGCGTTCCCAAAAACGGTCATTACCCGTACCCTTTTTTCACGCCCCCTACGTCATGCCAAACTTATTCGGTACAAAAATGATCGAAATAAGCAATCTGACAAAACACACGGGTAACACAACTCTAATCAGCGACTTTTCATTTAGCGCCCATCCACAAGAATGCCTGGGTTTATTCGGGGAGGATCATACGGTCAAAACAGCCCTGCTCAATCTAATAGCCGGTTCGACGCAGCCGTCCAGCGGTTATATAAATATCCAGGGCTTCAATACTCAAAGCCATGCACTTAAAGCGAGAAAACTCGTCGGCTACCAACTGTCAAAAGACCTCGGCCATCCAACAATGTCCGTCAACACATTCCTTGGCTTCATCGCGGCCGTGCGCGGCCTCCACGGCGCCGAAAAGCGCGCACGGTTGGAACACGTTGTTGCAAGACTGGAACTGTTTCCGGTGCTCAATGCCCCCCTCGACGCGCTCTCCATTGCCTGGAAACGCAAAGTCGCTATTGCCCAAGCCATCCTGCATGGTCCAGCCCTGTTACTGCTGGATGAGCCAACGGAAGGGTTCGCACCTGATCAGAAACATACATTCAGGGCGCTTATCCAATCACTGACGCAAGAAATGACAGTGATCATCGCCTCTCGTCACTGCGATGAATTGTCCGAATGGTGTACACGCGCGTTGGTCATAGCCGGCGGTCGCCTGGTGGCCGATACCCCACTGCCCGATCTACAGCGCGGCTCCCGTCACTTCCAGGCCGTCACACTTGCTGCCGACACACCATTGGATCTACTGGCCCTCGCCGTACTGCCAGGCGTGGCAGGCATCGAGGAGCATCGGCACGCACCCGGCACGGTGACCGTTCTCGCCATGCCGGGGCACACCATCTATCCCCATATCAGCACGCTGATTGCCAGTCGTCGCTGGAAAATCAACTCACTGAACCTGGAACCAGGTCGCCTCAATGATGTAGTCCACCAACTGAGCCAGGAGGCGTCGCTTTGAAACTATTGCCCATCATATTAAAGCGTCAACTTGCCAGCTTTGCCTGCACACCCAGTATTTACCTGAGCATTGCGATCTTCCTGATACTGTCAGTGACGTTGGGCATGGACATAAGCTCGTGGCCGGAACAAAACGACAGCGACTTGCAGGTCTTTTTCCAGTTCCACCCCTGGCTGTACTTACTGTTGATTCCCGCCCTGGCCACGCAACTATGGTCGGATGAGGCCAATGCAGGTTTTTTCGGCCTGATGAAAACCATGCCCATCACGACACTTGAATGGGTTATCGGGAAATTCCTAGCCGCTTGGTTCGTCGCAGGCACCACGCTGCTCCTGATGTTTCCTCTCGTCATCATTGCCAACTACTTGGGCAGGGCAGACAACAGCGTTATCGCTTCACAATTTTTGTCGAGTTGGCTGCTCGCGGGCAGCTACCTGTCCGCCGGTTGCTTTATTTGCACATTTGTATGCCAGCGCACTGTCATTTTCGTACTGACCCTTGTCTTGCTGCTAACAGCCAGTGGGCTCTCTACTGTATTGGATGCGCTTGAGCACCAAGCCCCGATAGGATTGATCGACAGCCTGGCCGCCCTCAGCCCTGCTTTACGATTCAGCAGTATCGATGATGGAAAACTTACACTTCGCGACACGCTTTACTTCATTAGCATGATCCTCGCCTTTCTCGCTGCGGCGACCGTCACACTCAACTACAAACACAGCTGAGAAGGGAAACCCTTAATGCGGTCCACTCTGCGCACCGGCATGACACTCACCGTCACCTTGTTGCTTTTTCTGGCGTTCAATCTGGTTTGGATAGGTAAACTTCCTGATATCCAGTGGGATTTTTCTCAACAAAAAGTTCACACTTTATCGTCTTCAGCACAACATCTAGCTTCCACATTGGAAAGCCCCGTCGACCTGTATTACTTCAACTCGAACAACGCCCCTAAAAGAAGCAACGCCGTGCAACGCTACAGCAAGCGTATTGAGGAACTGCTCAAGGCGTACGAAAAAACCGCCAATGGCATGATTAACCTGCACCTTATTAAACCTGCACCTTTTTCCGAGGACGCCTACAAAGCGCGGCTATCCGGACTCGACCACACCGCTGGGTTTCTCGGCCTTATCGGCACCCGCGCCGGTCACAGTGTGCGCCGTATTGGTTCCTTCAGCCTCGACCGGGAGCCTTTGCTCGAGTATGAAATCAGCCACCTGCTCTATAAGTTGCAGCACCCGGAGCGCCCGGTCGTTGCACTGCTGTCGGGGCTGGCGATGGACGAAGCTGCAGGTCGGCTGTTGCAGGATCTACGACGTGAATTTGATCTGGTCAACCTGGAGTCGACTGCCGCGCACGTCCCCGAGCGCATAAAAACGCTGATGGTTGTGCACCCACAGGCGTTATCTGAGCGAACCCTGTATGGGATTGAACAATTTGTATTGAAGGGCGGCAGATTGATGATGTTTATTGATCCCTTGAGCGAGCAACGCTCGACCGCTGCCCCTGCGAACACTCGCCTGGACCAATTACTGGCTGCCTGGGGTATCCAGATGCCAGCGGACAAGCTGCTGGCCGACGACCTCTATACGCCTTGGGAAACGCCAGGGGCGCCCACTCAGGTCCGATTGAATCTGCCTCGGCAGGCGATGAACACAAACGATATCAGCACATGGAACCTCAACAGGGTGACGGTATCGAGCAGTGGTGCCCTCTCACGACTGAGTAAAAGTCGCACGACCTTCACCCCTCTCCTGCACAGCTCCGAGCAGTCGGTGCTGCTGGATGCCAATAGTTTCACACGCGCAACCACGGTCGACTCATTGATTGAACAGGCATCGGGCCAAGCGCGACGTCATGTGATAGCCGCACGTATCGAGGGGCCGAGCTATTCTGTCTTTCCAGATGGCCTCAAGGGGCAACCGCCCGGTGTGCAGAAAGCAGCGCAGATACAGGTCGTGGTCATTGCTGACACGGACTTGCTTACGGACAAGGTCAGCAATTCGGCACCTGACAGCAACGCGTTGTTTGTCTTGAATACATTGGACAACCTGTCCGCCCCCGACACACTCGCCGCAATCCGCCCTCGCGTGCCGCAGGACCGGGAGCCGACAGTGCTGGAGCGCATGCGCGAGGTCGCGAAGCACGCCTATCGCGCAAAGGCCAGCGACCTGGAACGACGCCTGCAACGAACGGAGCAGGAATGGCAACGGCTGAACCCGTGGTCCACTGCCCTCGGCACCCAGGCGGTGGACACCACCACCCAGTTGCAAGCCCTCAACAAGGAACGCCTGCGCTTGCCCATGGAGCTGCATGCCTTACAACGCGAAGCCTATGCCCAGGTGCGTGACCTGGAACTGGCGATAAAACTGGTCGTGACCTTTGCCATTCCGCTGACGTTATGCCTGATCGCCTGGGGGGTCTTCCGGGGTCATCGCCGTCGTCGGCTGCACGCTGGCAGCCTGATTCACTGAACGATTAACGTCGGGCGATCAGCCCTTGTCGAGCGATGCGGGTCAATTGGCGGATGACTTCTTCCGCGTCGCCGGCACTGGGGGCCTGGATGACAGCGAGGTCAAAGCTGTTGCTGGCAAAACGCGCAAGGGAATCGCCATCTTCGACAAACTGGATCAGGAACGCTGAGGGTCGGCCAGTGCGGCGCGGCCAGCCATCCAAGTAACGCAAGAGCGTAGGCTGGTGCTTGCCGCCAAGGAGAATTTTAGGATTGCGTTGAGTGAGGTCCGCGGTGATCGGGGCCAGGCGTATCAGGGGGCGTAGTGCATTCATCGTGTCGTGTCTCTGCCTCAAAAGTCTGCGGGCAGGTGAGAGGCAACACCGAACCAGCGCTTTAGCGGAATTTCAAAGCATGGAACATGCTTCTGTCGGGACCGATAACGATCACCCATGGCGCCCCGCAATTAGCTGTTTAAATCGGCGCATGAACGGCATCCTAGAGAAGCCGATGGGGCGGTGTCAACAATCCCGAGCAACGAAAAGGCCCGCACATGGCGGGCCGATTCAAGGTTTTGCAGAACGATCAGTTGGCGATAGCGCGGTCGGCAGACAGTTTGCCCGCACCTTCCAACAACACCGCCAGGGTGCCGCCGAGCAAGGCCAGTGCGAACTCATAACCGTTGTTGGCCATGAACAGACCGTTATGGATGTGCACCGAGAAGATCGCCACCAGCGTCAGGATGGTCAAGCCGAGTGCCGCCGGACGCGCCAGCAGACCAACGATCAGTGCCAGGCCAGCGAAGAACTCGGTACCACCCGACAGCAGCGCCATCAGCGTACCCGGCGCCAGGCCGATGCTTTCCATCCACTGGGCAGTGCCCGCCAGGCCATAGCCGCCAAACCAGCCAAAGAGTTTTTGCGAACCGTGCGCGGCGAAGATAATGCCGACAATAATACGCAGGATGGTCAGGCCGTAACCGGCACGGGTGGACAGGACGCTTTTGATCAGTGGGCTCATGGTGATAATCCTTTTCAAAGTAGGGGTTGGTTGGCCGCTATATTAATCAGTTTAAACAATGATAAAAGCCGAAAAAATGCCTGATTAATATCGATGAAATCGATTACTTCCGTGAAATGATTTTCGGCGCTGGCGGTTCCAGGGACTCCCGCTCCCGATCGAACGCCAAATAGTACTTGTTGACGCTATTAACATAGCTGACGCCGCCCATGCCTACTTGCTCCATGGCAATGCGTTCAACCTGGAAGAACCACTGGTTGGGGTTGAGCCCCCGGCGCTTGGCCTCTGTGCGCATGCCCTGCACCCGCTCTGGCCCCATGTTGTACGCCGCCAGCACAAAGGCCATCCGCTCGCGCTCGTTGAGCTTGGGGCTGGCGAAGAACTTGCGGCGGATCATCGCCAGGTAGCGCGCACCCGCCTGCACATTATTGTCGAGACTTTCGATATTGTTGATCCCCACGCGCTGCGCTGCCGAGGGCGTGATCTGCATCAGGCCGGTGGGCCCGCCGCTGTTGCGTGCGCCAGGGTCAAGTGCGGATTCCTTGAAGGCCAGCGCGGCAAGGTTCAACCAATCCATGCCCTGCTCGCGGGCATGTTTTTGCAACACCGGGCGCAATTTTTCCAGGCGCTGGCGGTCGGCGCGGGCCAGCGGATTACGTACTTGGTAGAGGCGACGGTAGATGCGTTGAAACGCCACATCCTGGTCTGCGGGGGTTCGATAGGTCTTGAGGAAGCGATCAATGCTGGCCCGCAGCATCGAGGCATCCTGGCGCACAAACCAATACTCGTCGCCCGGCTCGCTGATGACCACCTGTTTATCGAAACGCAACTTGGGCAGGATCTTCGACCAGCGCTCGGCAATCGGCTTTTCGACAATGGTCAGGTGGAAAATGCCAGCCTGGACCATCTCCAGCACATCCTCCACCGCCAGGGTCGGGTCAACCCACTCCACCTTGATGGGTGGTTGCTTGTGCAGGGCCAGTTTCTGATTGACCTGGCTGATGGCGTCCGCCGCCGCACTCCCGGTGGTCAGCGCCAGGGTGCGTCCGGACAGCTGCTCAACCTTGGTAAACCGCCGCTCGCCTTTCACACCCACCAGCCATAGCGGCACACCGCTGGCAATCGGATCGCTGGTGCTGATCTTGTGCGCAGCCTTGACATCCAGCAGCTCACCGGGCGCCACCAGGTCACCTTCACCACGGGCCAGCGCGCCGAGCAACTGGTCCTTGGCCTTGGGAATGATCTTGAGGTTGATTTCCTGGCCGTTACGAGCATGGCCATTGAGGTATTGCTCGAAGGCGCGCAAACGATGGTATTCCACACCGATGGCCTGACCCTGAACCTCGCCGGAACTGTTACGGCTCTGGTTGACCAATACACGCAGGGTGCGGCTGGAGCGGATCTGCGCCAGGTCGCGCACTTTGCCGGGCTTGGTCACTTCCAGCGGCCCGTCCAGACGCGCAACCGCGGCCATGGGCAGCAGCAGCGTCAGGCACAACATAAGCAACGCCGAGGGTCGGATCATCCGCTCTCCGGAAAAGAATACTGGCCAACATCCTCGCGAAAAACGAGGCGGTGGGGTCAGAAACAGAGCGCTTTAAGCGCAGGCTTTGCGCGCAACGGTGGCACAGGGCAAGGCGTTCGACCAAGCCCAGTGTCACTTGCGACGTTCAAAGACAGCTATAACTCGTTGTAGTTCTTAGTTTTTCTTATAAATCTACAGCTCTGATATGCTTTCCGGCCGCAGGCGGAGGTAGCACCATGCAACTCATTGATATCGGCGTCAACCTGACCAACCCCAGTTTCGACGAGAAACACCAGGCTGTGCTTGAGCGTGCCTATGCCGCCGGCGTGCAACAATTGGTGCTCACCGGCACCAGCGTCGAGGGCAGCGAACACGCCCTGGAGCTGTGCGTAAAACTCGATGAAAGCGGCCAGCGCCTGTTCAGCACCGCCGGTATTCACCCCCACTCTGCCAGTGACTGGAACGGCGACAGCGCCCAACGCTTGCGCGGTTTGCTCAGCGAAAGCCGCGTGCGAGCAGTGGGTGAATGCGGGCTGGACTTCAACCGGGATTTTTCACCGCGCCCGCAGCAGGAAAAAGTACTGGAAGAGCACCTGGCACTGGCCGTCGAGCTGAAACTGCCAGTGTTTCTCCACGAGCGTGACGCCAACGTGCGCCTGCTGGAAATCCTCAAGGACTACCGCGACCAACTCACCGCCGCCGTGGTGCATTGCTTCACCGGCGAACAAACGGCGCTGTTCAGTTATCTCGACCTCGACCTGCACATTGGCATCACCGGCTGGATTTGTGACGAACGCCGTGGGACACACCTGCACCCACTGGTCAGGGAAATTCCCCGTGGCCGTCTGATGCTGGAAAGCGATGCGCCCTACCTGCTGCCACGTACGCTGCGCCCCAAGCCAAAAAATGGCCGAAATGAACCTGCGTACCTGCCGGAAGTGCTGCGCGAAGTCGCCCTGCATCGCAACGAGAGCGTGGAAGATCTGGCCCGGCACAGCACTGCCTGCGCCCGCACCTTTTTCGGGCTGCCTGAAGTGGATTGATGCGGCGCGTTGACCCATGTCAAAACCGGTTTCCTCGATAGCGGCACAATAATGGCACCTTGCCAATGCTGTTTCCGCTATCAGAGAAAACCTTCCATGGGTGCCTGGCTTAGCAATATCTCGCTGAAGTACAAATTCTGGGCCGTCAACGCGGTCGCCTTCATTACCACCCTGTTGCTGGTGCTGTACGCCCTGCAGCTTGAACAACAGGCCCGCAGCAGCGCGTCCCATGCCTCGGCGCAGGCCCAAGCACGGTTGCTCAGCGCCTGGCCGGCTGGCGAAGCGCTGCCCAAGGGCGAGCAATGGCTGACGTTCAAGCGCGGCCAAGTCCCACAAATGGCCGACCAGGACCTGTCAGCCCTGGGTAGCAGCGTTGGCTGGGTCGAACTCAATCACATGCCGTTATTCGGCGAGAACGTACTGATGGGGGCTGAAGTCATCGCCCGCACTGACGGTCAATACGTGGCCGTACTCGCTTACGCGCCAAGCCTGAGCCAGGTGTTCGGCGAACGCTTCACCAACTATGCGGTGGCGGTATTGATCCTGATGCTCGCGATGCTCGGTGCCTCGCAATTGCTGATCCGCTTCCTGCTCAGCCAACTCAACACCCTCAAGGACGTGATGCTGCACGTTGAGAAAACCGGCGACCTGTCGGCCCGTGTGCCTTTGGCGTGCAAAGACGAAGTCGGCCAGATGGCCAGCGCCTTCAACGCCATGCAAGCGGGCTATCAACGTGTGGTCAACACCGTCGCGCGTACCGCCAAGCAACTCGATGATGGCGCCGCGCGCCTGGCCAGCAGCATGAACGAGGTGCAGCACGGCATGCTCGGCCAGCAGAGCGAAACCGACCAGGCCGCCACCGCCATCAACGAGATGACCGCCACCGTCCACCATATTGCCCAGCACGCCGGCGCCACCCGGGATCTGTCGCAGACCGCCGACACCCTTGCCGGCAGCGGCCGGGAAGTGGTCACCCGCGTACAACGCTCGATTGCCGGCCTGTCGACCGGCGTGCAGCAAACCGCCGAAATGATCCAGAGACTCGCCGAGGACAGCCAGAAAATCAACGGCGTGGTCAGCGTGATCCACAGCATCGCCGAGCAGACCAACCTGCTCGCCCTCAACGCCGCCATCGAAGCGGCCCGCGCCGGCGAAATGGGTCGGGGGTTCGCCGTGGTTGCCGACGAAGTGCGCAACCTCGCCAAACGCGTACAAACCTCCACCGACGAAATCACCCGCATGGTCTCAGCCCTGCAAGCCGGCACCCGCGACGCGGTGGACTTCATGCAGGAAAGCTCGTTCAAGGCCGACGACTGCGTCCAACAAGCCCAGGAAGCCGGCGCCGCCCTCGCCGAAATCACCGGTGCTGTGGCGCAGATGCGCGAAAGCAACACCCAGATCGCCGTCGCCGCGGAACAACAAAGCCACGTCGCCGAAGAGATGAACCGCGCGGTCGTGAGCATTCGTGACGTGACCGAGAACACCGTGCAGCAGACTGTGGACTCGGCGACTACCAGCAATGAACTGGCGGCCTTGGCCGGGGAGCTGAGCAAAGCGATTGGGCTGTTGAAGCTGTAGGACTGATCAGCCTGTAATCCCTTGCCTACAACGAAGCCTCGGTTTGCCCGAGGTTTTGGTGAAACTTCCTAGCTATCCCGGCGAATAACGCCGACTTCTTTTCACTACCAACCCTCTCCAAAGTCTCTCGCCTGATCAATCAGCGCGAGGGACCGCCGATGTACTTCTCCGTTAACACCGTGCCCCGTTGGACGGCCTCTTGATTCCGGTCATTGGCAAGTTTGTCCTGTCGCCGATGAATGCCAAAGCGCCAGACGTCGAAAGCGTCTTTCGTGACTTTCGGGATTGCCTGAATACTTTTGACGAATGGGCCGAGAGCGTCTGGAGTGGCTCGTCGCTGGAAGTCGAGCAGGTATTCAAGGTGGGGGAAGAGGTTTCTCTCGTCGCTCCGGCGTCCTCCAAAAAACCCAATCGCACGGTTGCCGTCTGCAAAGCCCAGGGCGCGTTGACCTTGGTGCATATGTTCGAGAGCACACGCTTTGTGCCCATCGGCAATACGCCGGTGATGCTACAAGCGATTGCTCCCGATGGCCGCCCATCAGCAAAACCATCGACGGCCTAACCACCGAGTTCTTCTGGCAAGGCGACAAACTCATCGCCGAACACCACGCGGACCGCCACCGCAGTTACCTCTACGAACCCGACAGCTTTCGCCCGTTGGCGCTGCTGGAAGGTTTCGGTCCAAAAGAAACGAAGCCCTACCATTACCAACTCGACCACATCGGCACGCCACAAGAACTCACCGCCCCAGATGGCGAAATCATCTGGTCCGCGCACTACCGCGCCTACGGTGAAATCAGCCGCCTGGACATAGGAAAAGTCGACAACCCGCTGCGCTTCCAAGGCCAATACTTCGATCAAGAAAGCGGGCTGCACTACAACCGCCATCGCTATTACAATCCGGATGTTGGTCGCTACCTGACGCCAGATCCAGTTAAGTTGGCGGGTGGGATTAACGCCTACCAGTACGTGCCCAACCCTACGGGTTGGGTGGATCCGCTAGGGCTGAGCAGGTGTCCGGGGGAGGATGGATGTAAACCCACAAATCGCCCAGAAAATCCGGGGGAAAACGTTGAAATCAATGAGGGTGACGTTGAGCTACCCAAAGGCTTTGATACCAGACTTTCTAGAAATGGAGCTTTTAAAAGAGCAAAAGCAATCGGAGGTGTACCTAAGACTCAGCATCCCAAAAATGTTTACCGAGAAACCATCACCGATCAAGATCGCTACATTCAAGGAAGGGTTTACGAATTCGAATTACTTTATAGAGATGTAGAAATTCGTGAGCATTCATTAGGTCATGAAAAAGGCAATCATGCTCCACACTTCAATACCGAGGTTACCGTTGAGGGGTAAAAGTTCCGTTAACCATCGGCAATGACTCCCATACGCATTTTAAAAGGTGATTAATGGACACAGTCTTCATACACGAAACCGGCATACACCCCTGGGCACACCTACACCCTACAGAAGAACGAGGGTATGCCACGTTTACACTCCTTAATCCAGACTTTGAAAATGTGTGGAACACTTGGCTCGCCCTCGCATCGCTGTTGACACATGAATGGCCACTGATACTAACTTGGTATACCACTAGGACTCCCAAGTACAACAAGACACAGGAGTACCTAGCGTTAAGGCGCTTTGCGAAAAACTCAGGCCCCAAAGACATATTCAGAAAAAATGAAGCAACCTCAATTTATTCTGGAGTAGAGTATTTGGACACCCGTCCAGACCATATAGATCCAAACAAACTAAAGGCATACCGTAGCCGTGCAACTTTAATGACAAGACAAGACTACCAACCAGAGTCATTATGGCAACGACTAAGCCATTTAGAGTACATATCCACAACGGACGACTTTAAATTAATATTGGCAGACGAAGAAAATCTGTTATTCAAATTTCATGACACTGAAACGCATGGCGTCGCTCAAATCATATGTCACGCTATACATTCAGAGAAATTAGAGTTTGCGATCAGCACCTTAGACATCAGGAAAATCTTCTATCCAGAGGTATACGAGTACATTCACAGCTAGACTCGCCCAGAACATTTAGCCTCGACATCCGCTAAAAAATGCTCTTGCAGACTTTAGGTGAGTATTCCCTATGCCCCCCATAGGCAACCCCAATTCGCCCACTCGCCCCGCCCCACCTAAACTCTGTCCATAGCATTTCAACGGACAGAGGATTCACCATCATGGGCAAACGTCACCCCAACCTCCCCGCCTGGCAATGGCGTAGTTACCCGCAGAACCACCAGCACCCGACCAACCAGGCATTGCGCCTGATTGCGGTGCCGCTGTTCATTATCGGGTTTCTGTTGATCGTATCCGGGGTATTCAGCACAAGCCCTGCCAGTGTCGCCGTCGGCATTGTCGGTGTCCTGGCTGGTCTGGCCTTGCAGCGGCAGGGTCATAGCGTGGAAGTCCAAGCCAGTTTGTGTTGAACAGCAACGCCACCGACATTGAGGTCAGGCGAAGACCACCACGGTCTGGCGGCTGATGGCGATCAACTCGCCGGTGGGGCTCCATAGCGCGGCAGCGGCATGGCCGTAGCCGTCGCGGGCGTGCTCGATGTTGACATGGTACTGGCACCAGTCGAGCGTCGTGAGATTTTGCAAAGGTTGGATGAACTCGATGGTCCAGGTCAGGGTGCTGCCCGGTGCCGGCTTTTTCAGGTGCGGCAGTAGGGCCGGTGGCCAGGCGTCGACCAAGGCGAGGATATGCGCCTCGGTCAGTGGCTCTTCTTTTACATCCCCGCGTAAACGTACCCACCCGCCCATGTCGCGGGATTTGTTGCCAGTAAATGGCAAGCCGCCGACGCTCCATCGCATCGCCAGGTGGCGCATGAATTCAGGGGTGACCCCCTTGATATAGGGCAGTTCCTGACACTCATTCCAGTGTTTGAACACCGGCGGTGCTTCACTCTCGACAGCGATTTCCGACGCTCGCGACGCGCCGAAACTGGCTTGTACCAGTGTCGCCACTTCACCGTTCTGCGTCACGCGGCCGAGCAATTGGCTAACGGCCTTGCCTTCGCGCAACACTTCGACTTGATAACTGGCAGAAACGTCCGGCGCTACCGGGCCAACAAAGGTGATTGCCATTGATCGTAAAGGCCGATCGGCTGGCACCTGGGCGCGCAGGGCTTCGTATTGCAATGCGGCGACCAGCCCACCAAACGTTGCGCGGCCCTGGGCCCATTCCGCGGGGAGAGTTACATCCAGCGGGTTGCTTCGTGCGGCGTCGAGCAAATCACTAAAGCGCATGGCGCGTCTCACATCAGAAGGAACAGATGGGTGATCTTAATCATCGGGCCCGTGACGTGCAGCGCCTATTCCGGCCAAAAGCCGGACCGGCTCAGAAACAATCGGCGCTGAATTTGGCGAGCACGCGATCGGCCTGCCCTTCCGACTTGGCCATGGTGCGATGCCATACCGCAACACAAGGTTGCAGATCGGCCTGGTGCTCGGCCTGGGCCAACCACTGCCAGCAGTCATGCCAATCCCCGAGGGCAGCTTGGGCTTTTTTCAAGCGTGACAGGGCGTTGGCAGGCAATTTGTCCAGCTCGGGATACGCTTGCGCAGCGTAGCGCACGCGCTTGATCAGCAACCGCAGGCGGTGACGATCATGGTCGGGGTCTTTCAACGCTTCACCGAGTTTCTGCCATTGCTTGGCCAGACGTTTCTCGATGCGCGGGCGCAGGCCTTTGAGCAGTTTCTGGTGTTCAGAGGCACGAATAAAACGTGGGAAGGCGTCGAGTATCTGCAGCAAATGGGCAACTTCCGGGCTTTGCGCCACCTGGCGATAGGCATCGGGTTGCAAACGCAGGCGCCGGCTCGCGGCTTCGTGATGGCCATGCTGATGCAAATACGCCGCCAGCACCTCGCGGTCGCGTAGCGGCGTAGTCAGTTGGCCGACCTTGCTGGCTGCCAATTCAAGCTGTTCTACCCCAGGTAGACCGCGCAAGGGACGCAACAGGCTGCGCAGTCGGCGCACGGTGGTGCGCAAGTCATGCAAGGCTTCATCGTCGGTGACGGCGGCGAGGCGAGCCTGGCAGCTCAGTAACCCTACTTCCAGGCTAATGACCTGAGCGACTAACTGATCGACCAAAGCTGACATCCCTTCCTCCCCCTGACGACGAAAATTCCCAGATAACTCATGGCCGCCGATGCAGCCTCGTTGCACTCGACAGCCGCTACGCGTCAACGCCCGGCGCGAGACTCACGAATATAGAACCGCGCTTTCTCGGCTTTAGTGGAGCAGCCTTCGAACGCTTCAAATTGTTGCTGGGTTTTGGCGCCGGTCAACAAAGACAAGGCCTTGGAGTAGCTCACCGTGCCGGCAAAACCCTCAGCCTTGGCCAGGTCGAGCTCCTTCCAGGCAGCGTCCAATTGCGAGCCGCAACTGTCGCGGTACGCGGTTTTACCGGCACAACCGGCCAGGGCCAACACGATCACAGGCACACACATCCAAGCTTTCATCGATGACACCTCAAGATAAAGAAAAAACAGTCGTACGTTGTAGACGTTGCCTACATGGAAAAGTGCCTAATCCTTAGCCTGAAATCGACAGTACCTATACACCCGAGCATACCCGAGCGCCGCGAGTATTCAGGAAAAATATTACATGCCTAGCGAAGATTGAAGCTGCCACCTCAATGGGTGCATTGTGGGCGCCTGCATTAGGAAGGACATGGACCATGAAAAAACGTGTTGCCTTGGTGCTGGGCTCCGGCGGGGCCCGGGGCTACGCCCATATTGGGGTTATCGAGGAAATCGAACGGCGCGGCTACGACATCGCCTGTATCGCCGGGTGCTCCATGGGGGCCGTGGTCGGCGGGATCTACGCCGCCGGCAAGCTGGAGGCGTATCGAAACTGGATTGAAAGCCTCGACTATCTCGACGTGCTGCGCCTGGTCGACGTGAGTTTTCGCCTGGGGGCAATTCGCGGCGAGAAGGTCTTCGGGCAGATCCGCAAGATCGTCGGTGAGATCAATATCGAAGAACTGCGCATCCCCTACACCGCCGTCGCCACCGACCTGACCAACCAACAGGAAATCTGGTTCCAGGAAGGCTGCCTGCACCAGGCCATGCGCGCTTCCGCGGCGATTCCCAGCCTGTTTACCCCGGTGATGCAAGGCAACCGCATGCTGGTGGACGGCGGCCTGCTCAACCCACTGCCCATCGTGCCGGTGGTGTCGAGCCATTGTGACTTGATCATCGCGGTCAACCTCAACGCCACCAACCAGAAGCAGTACCGGTTGCCGGTGATCCAACGCCCGCCAGCGTTCAAGAGTCGCTTCAACAATCTGGCCAAATCACTCGGTTCGCACCTGCCGTTTCGCCGCAAGCAGGCCGAACAATTGCTGAAGCTGGAGCAAGAGGCGTTGGAGGCGCAAGCGGCAGAGATCAACCCGTGGCTGGACTCGGCCGAGCCGGAATCCCAACAACCCAACGCCGCACCGGAAAAACCCGGTGCACCGAAGTCGGCGACCGGGTCGTTCATCATCGATAACGTCGGCCCGGCGTCGCTGCTGGACCTGATCAACCAGAGCTTCGAGGTGATGCAAACCTCGCTGGCTCAGTACAAAATCGCCGGCTACCCGCCGGATGTGCTGATCAACGTGCCGAAGCGGGTGTGCCGGTTTTTCGAGTTCTACAAAGCGCCGGAGTTGATTGCGCTGGGGCGGGAGATTGCCAGTGATACGTTGGATCGGTATGAGCGTGAGCAGAGTTGAGGGTTAAGGTGCTGCTGATGACGCCATCGCAGGCAAGCCAGCTCCAACCTTTGGAATGCACTCCCCCTGTGGGAGCCGGGCTTGCCCGCGATGGCCTCGGAGCCGACGCCAAACATCTAAGCACTCAACAACCGATACCCTACCCCCGCCTCGGTCACGATAAACCTCGGCTGTGTCGGATCATCCGCCAGTTTCTGCCGCAGATGCCCCACCACAATACGCAGATAGTGGCTGTCCTCAGTATGGGTCGGCCCCCAGATATCCTTGAGCAATTGCTGCTGGGTAATCACCCGCCCCGGATGCCGGGCGAGCTGCGCGAGCACCGCATACTCCTTGCGCGTCAGCGCCACTTCGGCACCGTCCAGCAGCACGCGGCGATAGGCCAGGTCGACCGTCAATGGGCCAAACCGCAAGGCCGCTTCCTGGGCTTCACCCGCGGGCGCCTGGCGCAGCAGCGCACGTACCCGGGCGAGAAACTCCTGGATGCCGAAGGGTTTGGTCACATAGTCATTGGCGCCACCGTCGAGCGCCTCGACTTTTTGCCCTTCACTGGCGCGGACTGACAGCACCAACACCGGCACCGTCGACCACTCACGGAATTCGCGCAGCACTTGCTGGCCGTCCATGTCCGGCAAGCCAAGGTCGAGTACCAGCAGGTCCGGCTTGCTCAGTGCCGCCTGGGCCAGGCCTTCGTTGCCGGTGCCGGCCTCAATCACTTTGTAGCCCTGGGAGGCCAGGCTGATGCGCAGGAATTTGCGGATCTGCGGTTCGTCATCAATGACCAAAATCGTCGCGGTCTGGCTCATGGTGTCCAATCAAAATCCGTGAAGAAAACAGGGTAGCTCATGCCTCGCGCTCCAGGCCAGGCTGTGTCGGCAAGGGCAGGAACAAGGTGATGCAGGTGCCGCGCCCGTCAATGCCGTCGGCCACGCTGAGATGCCCGCCGTGGGCACCGACCATGCCCTGGCAGATTGCCAGGCCCAAGCCTGTGCCCTGCCCGCCTCGATCACCCCGTGCGGCGGTGTAGAACATGTCGAAAATCTTTGCGCGCTCGTCTTCGGGAATGCCTGGGCCTTCATCAGCGACGGCAAAAAACAGCTGGTTATCCAGCACGCCCGCGCTCAGTTGCAAACGCCCTTGAGACGGTGAAAAACGCGCGGCGTTTTCCAGCACATTAACCAGCGCTTGTTCGATCAGCGCAGCATGCACATACAACAGTGGCAACTCAGGCGGCACGTCGGTACTCACCTTCAACGGCGCCAGCACCGCACGCAAACGACCGAGGGCGCTGCCGACGATATCGCCCGGCGACACCCAATCCCGCGCCAGTTTCAAAGCGCCATGGCCGAGGCGCGTCATGTCGAGCAAGTTCTGGATATAGCGGTCGAGACGTTCGGCCTCATCGCGGGTGCCTTCAAGCAACTCGCGGCGATCTTCCAGCGGGATGGCCTCACCGAGCGCCAACAGGCTGTCGATGCTGCCGCGCATGGAGGTCAGCGGCGTACGCAAATCGTGAGACACCGAGGCCAGCAAGGCGCTGCGCAGTTGCTCGGTCTCACCGTGCAACCGTGCGGACTCCAGCTCCTGGGCCAGTTGCGCCCGCGCCAGCGCCTGGGCCAATGGCTGGCTCAGGGCAGTCAGCAAGCGACGGCGTTGGCCGCTCAGTTCCTGGCCGGGTTTTGGACTGACGCCCAGCAAACCCAACGGGCCCTCTTCGGCTGACACCGGCCACCACCACCAACGCCCGAACGGCAAGGTGCCAGTGCCCATGCCCGCCGGTTGGTCATGCTGCCAGGCCCAATCAGCAGCGGCGCGCTCGGCTTCGGTAAGCGTCAGCGGGCCGCCGGTCTCAATCGCCCAACCGCCCTGGCCATCGCGGTTGACCAGGCACAGGTCCAGGTCACTCCAGCCTTCCAGGTGATGCGCCGCGGCGCTGATCACCGCCTGGCGATCGGTGGCGGCGGTCAGTTTGCGTGACAGGTCGAGCAGTTCGCTGGTTTCTTCCTGGGTGTCGCGCAACGCCTGCAACTGACGGCGTTGACGTGCGGCGAGGTTGCCGGTCAACGCCGCCATCAACAGGAAGAACAACAGGGTCAGCACGTCCTCTTCGCGCTGGATGGCGAAGGAAAATTTCGGTGGGATAAACAGGAAGTCGTAGGTTATGAACGACAACGCCGCACACACCAGCGACGGCCCCAGGCTGCTGCGCACGGCCACCAGCAATACCGCCGCCAGGAACACCAGCGAGATATTCGGCAGCGGCAAGACGCTGGACACCGCCCAAGCCAATGCCGCAGCAACCACCGTCGCCACGACCGCAAGCGCATAGTCGAACCACACCAGGCCGCGCACGTCCGGCAAGCGTGACGGTGCGGGGATGTCATCGCTGTCGAGGACGTTGATTTCCAAGCTACGCGCATTACGCAGCAAACGCGCAGCCAGGCCGCCACCGAACAACCGACGCCGCCAACGCATCCGCGACTGCCCCACCAACACCAGGCTGGCGCGGCGTTCGGCGGCATGCTGGATCAGCGTTTTGGCCACCTCGCCGGCTCGCAGCAACACCACTTCACCGCCAAGGCGTTCGGCCAGTTGCTGGGCATTTTGCAGGCGCAATCGGAACTGCTCATCCCGCGCACGGCCGTTATCGATGTGCACCAGGCTCCACGGCAAATGCCGGCGTTGGGCAACACGGCTGGCATGGCGCACCAGGCGTTCGGCCTGTGCATCGCCGTCCACGCCGACCAACAAACGCCCACGTACTGCCGGCGCGGCCTGGCCGAGTTGGCGGTAGCCTTGGGCCAAATCATCGTCGACATGGGCGGCGGCGGTTTGCATCGCCAACTCGCGCAAGGCCATGAGGTTGGTCTGGGTGAAGAATGCATCAATGGCCGCGCGGGCCTGCTCCGGCACATAGACCTTGCCGTCGCGCAGGCGCTCCAGCAACTCGCGAGAGGGCAGATCGATCAGCAGCAGTTCGTCGGCCTCTTGCAGCACCCAGTCCGGCAGGGTTTCACGCACCTGCACGCCGGTGATGCCGCGTACTTGGTCGTTGAGGCTTTCCAGGTGCTGGACGTTGACCGTGGTGAACACGTTGATGCCGGCGGCGAGCAGTTCCTGGATGTCTTGCCAGCGCTTTTCATGGCGGCTGCCGGGGGCGTTGCTGTGGGCCAGCTCGTCCACCAGCACCAGCTTGGGCTGGGCGGCGAGCAGGCCGTCGAGGTCCATTTCTTCAAGCATCACGCCGCGATATTCGGTGCGCAGCGACGGTTGCTGCGGCAGGCCGCTGAGCAAGACTTCGGTCTCGGCGCGGCCGTGGGTCTCGACCACGCCGGCGATCAACTTCACGCCCTGGCGCAACTGGGTATGGGCGGCCTGGAGCATGGCGTAGGTCTTGCCCACGCCGGGCGCGGCGCCAAGGAAGACTTTGAGCCGGCCACGGCCGTTGCGGGGCAGATCGGCTAGCAGGGCATCGGCGCGGCCGGAGTCGCTCATGCTTGGGGGTTCCTTCAGGTATTCAAGTATTCAGGCCCACTGACGATCCAATGTGGGAGCGGGCTTGCTCGCGAAGGCGGTCTATCAGTAACAGATACATTGGCTGATACACCGCTTTCGCGAGCAAGCCCGCTCCCACAGGGGGTTACAGTTTTTCCAGAGCCATGTTCAATGCCAGCACATTCACCACCGGCGGCCCTACCAACGGGCTTTCGATATGCTCATCGAGCAACCGCTGCAAGGTCGACACCGGCACACTCCGCGCCGCCGCCACCCGCGCCAGTTGATAGGCAATCGCTTCCGGTGGCAAGTGTGGATCAAGACCGCTGCCAGAGGTAGTCAGCGACGCCAAAGGCACCGGCCCTTGGCTGGGCACGCGCTGTTTATTCGCATCATCAAAGATGCGCGTCGCCAGCGCCGGGTTACTTGGGCCAAGGTTGCTGGCGCTGCTGGAAACCGTCGCGAAAGCGCCGGCCGAGGGGCGCGGGTGGAACCAGCTGTCACCGGTAAAGTCCTGGGCGATCAAGCTGGAGCCGCGCACTTTGCCGCTGGCGTCGCGTACCAGGCTGCCATTGGCTTGATCCGGGAAGGCGACTTGGGCGACGCCGGTCACCACCAGTGGGTAAGCGACGCCGGTGATCAGGGTCATGAGCACCAGCAGGCTCAGGGCCGGACGGATTAGGTTGGACATTTTGGATTCCTCAATTTGTGGGACGCTCTGCCGTGTTGCAATGGGGCTGCTTCGCAGCCCGGCGCGGGGCAAGCCCGCTCACTACAAAGAGCGGGTTCGGTTACACCAGGTGCAACGCCGTCAGCAGCATGTCGATCGCCTTGATGCCCACGAACGGCACCCCAAGCCCGCCCAGCCCGTAGATCAGCAGGTTGCGCCGCAGCAAGGCCGCCGCGCTCGCCGCCTGCACGCGCACACCGCGCAGCGCCAGCGGGATCAGCACCACGATGATCAGCGCGTTGAACACGATGGCCGAGAGAATCGCGCTTTGCGGGCTCTGCAAGTGCATCACGTTGAGCACGCCGAGTTGCGGGTAGATCGAAGCAAACAGCGCCGGCAAAATCGCAAAGTACTTGGCCACGTCGTTGGCGATGGAAAAGGTGGTCAGCGCACCGCGCGTCACCAGCAATTCCTTGCCGATCTGCACCACGTCCAGCAACTTGGTGGGGTCGCTGTCGAGGTCGACCATGTTGGCGGCTTCGCGAGCGGCCTGGGTGCCATCGTTCATCGCCATGCCGACGTCCGCCTGGGCCAGGGCCGGAGCATCGTTGGCGCCGTCGCCGCACATCGCCACCAGGCGACCGTCGTTCTGCTCATGACGAATACGGGCGAGTTTTTTCTCCGGCGTGGCTTCGGCCAGCACGTCGTCCACGCCGGCTTCGGCAGCAATCGCAGCAGCGGTCAGCGGGTTGTCGCCCGTCACCATCACGGTCCGAATGCCCAGTTTGCGCAACTCGGCGAAACGCTCGCGGATGCCGGGCTTGACCACGTCCTTCAGGTGAATCGCACCGAGCAACTTGCCATCGGCACACACCAGCAATGGCGTGCCACCGCTCTGGGCGATCTTGTCGATTTCCCGCGACAGTGCTGGTTGCAGGTCGCTGCGTTGTTGGCCGATAAACGCCAGCAGCGAATCCACGGCGCCTTTGCGGAACACACGGCCCTGATAATCGACGCCAGACAAGCGGGTTTCAGCACTGAACGGCACGGCCGTCAGCTCATCCGCAGTCGGCTCGGCTTGCGGGTGCAAGGCGCGCAGGTATTCGACGATGGATTTACCTTCCGCCGTGTCATCCGCCAGGGAGGCAAACAACGCGCCTTCGGCCACTTCCTTGCCGCTGACGCCAGGCGCCGCGACCACCGCCGTACAGCGACGGTTACCAAAGGTGATGGTGCCGGTCTTGTCCAGCAGCAGCACATGCACGTCCCCCGCCGCTTCCACGGCGCGGCCGGACTTGGCGATCACATTGAGGCGCACCAGGCGGTCCATACCGGCGATACCGATCGCCGACAATAAGCCGCCAATGGTCGTAGGAATCAGCGTCACCAGAAGTGCGACCAAGAACACCAACGGCAAGCTGCCATTGGCAAAGTGGGCGAACGGTTGCAGGGTCACCACCACCAGCAGGAAGATCAGGGTCAGGCCGATCAGCAGGATATCCAGCGCGACTTCGTTGGGGGTTTTCTGGCGTTTGGCGCCTTCCACCAGGGCGATCATGCGGTCCAGGGTCGACTCACCCGGGTTGGCGGTGATGCGGATCAGCAGCCAGTCCGATACCAGACGGGTGTTGCCGGTGACGGCCGAACGGTCGCCACCGGACTCGCGGATCACGGGGGCGGATTCGCCAGTGATCGCCGCTTCGTTAACCGCCGCGATGCCTTCAACGACTTCGCCGTCACCGGGGATCATTTCCCCAGCGGTAACGCGCACCGCATCACCTTTGCGCAGGCTGGTGGCCGGCACCACTTTGAAGCTGCCATCGGCCTCTTTGCGGTGTGCGCTCAGGCCTTCGCTGCCGGCCTTGAGGCTGTCGGCACGGGCTTTGCCGCGCCCTTCGGCCAAGGCTTCGGCAAAGTTGGCGAACAGCACGGTGAACCACAGCCACACAGCGATTTGCACGGCGACGTAGGTCGGCACCGTCGTGTCCGGCACAAAGCACAGCACGGTGGTAAGGATGGCGGTCAGCTCGACCACCAGCATCACTGGCGAGCGTTGCAGTTGGCGCGGGTCCAGCTTCACGAACGCCTGGACCAGCGCCGGGCGCCACAGGGCGGAAATCGCGGTTTTGGCGGGCTCTTGGGTTTGCACCGGAGCCGCGTTTTTTGCAGGCATATTCATTTTCATATCCCCTTCGCTCTTCATTTAGAAGCAGCCATGCTCAGATGTTCAGCAATAGGGCCCAGTGCCAGCGTCGGCAGGAAGGTCAAGCCGCCCACCAGCAAAATGGTCACGGTCAACAGGGTCACGAACAGCGGGCCATGGGTAGGGAAGCTGTTCTGACCAATCGGTGCGGCCTTCTTCATCGCCAGGCTGCCGGCCAGGGCCAGTACCGGAAGGATGTAGCCGAAGCGACCGATCAACATGCCCAGGCCCAGCATCAGGTTGTGGAACGGTGTGTTGGCGCTGAAGCCACCGAACGCCGAGCCGTTGTTGGCACTGGCCGAGGTGTAGGCGTAGAGCAACTGGCTGAAGCCGTGCGGACCTGGGTTGCTGATGGCACCGGCCGGGCCTGGCAGGCTCGCGGCGATGGCACCGAGCACGAGCACGCCAACCGGCATGACCAGCAGCGTCACCACCAGCAATTGCACTTCCTTGGCCTGCAGCTTCTTGCCGAGGTATTCCGGGGTGCGGCCGATCATCAGGCCGGCGAGGAACACCGCGATCAACACATTGAGCAACATGCTGTACATGCCGGCACCGACGCCGCCGAAGATCACTTCGCCGACCATCATGTTGACCAGCGCCACCATCCCGCTGAGGGGGCTGAGGCTGTCCTGCATGCCGTTGACCGAACCGTTGGACGCTGCGGTGGTGGTCACCGACCACAGCACCGTGCCGGTGGTGCCGAAGCGCGCCTCCTTACCTTCCAGCGGCGCGGTCTGCTCCACAGCCGGGTTGTTCAGGGTCGGGTTGGGCTGGTATTCGGACCACAACGAGGTCGCGCCACCGATCAGGAACAGCGCCAGCATGCAGCCGAGAATCGCACGGCTCTGACGCAGGTCTTTCACGTAGTGGCCGAAGGTGAACACCAGCGCCACCGGGATCAGGATGATCGATGCCACTTCGAACAGGTTGGCCCAGGCAGTCGGGTCTTCGAACGGGTGCGCCGAGTTGACACCAAAGAAGCCACCGCCGTTGGTACCCAACTGCTTGATCGCAATCTGGCTGGCCGCCGGGCCCAGGGGGATCACTTGATCCACGCCTTGCATCGTCACGGCATCGACGTAATGGGCGAAGGTTTGCGGAACGCCCTGCCACACCAGGAACAACGCCAGCACCAGGCACAACGGCAACAGGCCGTAGAGGGTGGCGCGGGTCATGTCGACCCAGAAGTTACCCAATGTCTGCGCCGATTTGCGACCGATCCCACGGCAAAGAGCAATCAGGACTGACAGGCCAGTGGCAGCACTGACGAAGTTCTGCACGGTCAGGCCGGCCATCTGGCTGAGGTAGCTTAAAGACGCCTCACCGCTGTAGGACTGCCAGTTGGTGTTGGTCATGAAACTGACCGCCGTGTTGAAGGCCTGCGTCCATTCCTGACCCGGCAATTTCTGCGGGTTCAGTGGGAGATAGTCCTGGAACAACAGGATCGTGAACAACAGCAAAAAGCTCGCTAGATTGAACGCGAGCAAGGCCAGTATGTATTTCTGCCAGCTTTGTTCCTGCTGCTCGTCCACGCCCGCCAGGCGATAACAGGCTTTCTCCACAGGCCCCAGAACCGGGCTCAGCCAGGTGCGCTGCCCTTCCATCACTTTGTAATAGAACCGCCCCAGGAACGGGGCCGGCACCAGCACCAAGGCAAAAAAGGCAATGATCAGCCAATAGTCATAACTGTGCATGGCCAGCTCCTAGTTCCGATCCGCGCGTAACAGCGCAACCAGCAGATAAATGAACAGCGCCACGGCCAATAGCAGTGACACCCCGTCCAGAACGCTCATGGAAGTCTCTCCGTTTAGCGGCGAGTGCCGCGTGTGGGTCAATTGTCGGCAGGAGTGGTGTAAAGGAACGAGAGCGAGGGTATGGGCGGGGCGTAAAGACGGCGTAAAGAGTGGGTTTATGCGGGGTTTACAGCGGGATTTGCCGTGGATGGGAGGGCCTCATCGCGGGCCAGTCGAATCGTCGCACCGCCGCTCCCACACTCGACCGCGTTTCAGCAGGAAATACGCGGCCCAATGTGGGAGCGGGCTTGCCCGCGAAGGCGCCAGCTCAGTCAATACAGCACTTATCTGGTGCAACGCAGGGCAAATTCAAACGCCAAACCGTTCCCATGGCGACAGTTGCACGGCTTTACGACAATGATTCTCAAGCTGGCATGCACGCTGCAACACCTTGAATCATTCCAAACCGTTCAGGGAGCAGCACAATGAACACACAACTCAAACCCACCTTGGGCACCCTGCACTTGTGGGGCATCGCCGTCGGCCTGGTGATTTCCGGCGAATACTTCGGCTGGAGCTATGGCTGGGGCGTCGCCGGGACCTTGGGCTTTTTGGTGACCTCGTTGATGGTCGCCGCCATGTATACCTGCTTCATCTTCAGTTTCACTGAGCTGACCACCGCGATTCCTCACGCGGGTGGGCCGTTTGCCTACAGCCGTCGTGCCTTTGGTGAGAAAGGCGGTTTGATCGCGGGGCTCGCGACCTTGATCGAGTTCGTCTTCGCGCCGCCTGCGATCGCCTTGGCCATCGGCGCATATCTGAACGTGCAATTCCCGGCGCTGGACCCGAAACACGCGGCCGTCGGCGCGTACATCGTGTTCATGGGCCTGAACATCCTTGGTGTGAAACTCGCCGCCACCTTCGAATTGGTGGTATGCGTACTCGCCGTCGCCGAGTTGCTGGTGTTTATGGGCGTCGTAGCGCCCGCCTTCAGCTTCAGCAACTTCGCCCTGAATGGCTGGGCCGGTTCCGACACCTTTGGCGCCCCGGCGATTGCCGGCATGTTTGCCGCGATTCCCTTTGCCATCTGGTTCTTCCTCGCCATCGAAGGCGCCGCCATGGCCGCCGAAGAAGCGAAAGATCCGAAGCGCACCATTCCAAAAGCCTACATCAGCGGCATCCTGACCCTGGTGATCCTGGCCATGGGCGTGATGTTCTTTGCCGGCGGTGTGGGCGACTGGCGCACCCTCTCCAATATCAACGACCCATTGCCACAAGCCATGAAAACCGTGGTCGGCGACAGCTCCGGCTGGTTGCACATGCTGGTGTGGATCGGCTTGTTTGGCCTGGTAGCGAGTTTTCACGGCATCATCCTGGGCTATTCGCGCCAGTTCTTCGCCCTGGCCCGCGCCGGATACCTGCCGTCTTTCCTCGCCAAACTGTCGCGTTTTCAGACACCGCACCGGGCAATCATCGCCGGCGGCGTGGTCGGCATCGCCGCGATCTACAGCGACGGCCTGATCAACCTGGGCGGCATGACACTGACCGCAGCGATGATCACCATGGCCGTATTCGGCGCCATCGTGATGTACATCATGAGCATGCTCAGCCTGTTCAAACTGCGTAAGACCGAACCGTTGCTGGAGCGCACCTTCCGCGCACCGGGTTATCCGATCGTGCCCGGCATTGCGTTGGTGCTGGCGGTGGTGTGCCTGGTGGCCATGGCGTGGTTTAACACGCTGATCGGGCTGATCTTCCTGGGCTTTATGGCCGTTGGGTTCGTTTACTTCCAGATGACCGCGCAAGACCGCGCGGATGCACCTGCGGATGCGATGTTGACCGGACTCTGAGGTTAACGAGGCGGAATAGGCCTACACTGAACTCCTGAGAAAGCCTGTTACTCAAAGCAGTTATCCCCGTGGGAAAATTCTCCCACGGTGATCTGCCTCAAGGAGAGCCTTATGCCGTGGTATGCGTGGTTGATTATGGTGGTCGCGATCGGGTCGATCGTCGGTGGGCTGATGATGCTGCGAGACAGCGCCAACAAGGTCGAACTCACCGACGAACAACGCAAACGCGTGGCCGAGCGTAACGCCCAAGCGGATGCGAAGGACGCGCAGGATCGCTGAGCCTTGGGTTACTCCCAAGCCGCCTTGGCAATCTGCAAACCGTGCTGCCCCTTGTAGGCAGCACGCTCCGGCTGGCTCCAGCCGTTCAGCAATTCATCTTCCAACTTGTAGATCTCAACCCCGAGCGGACGGCATACCGTCAGAGGGTCCTGCGCCTCCGGCCCCCACATCGGCAACGATAAATCCCCACCCGGGCACGTCGACAGCGCACACAGCAAATCAATCTCTGCAAAGAACTCCAGGTAATCGCCCTTCTGCGCCGGGCAAGCCTTCATGAAATACATGTCGTCATGATTCAGGCCCGTGCACTGAAAAATGTTCAGCACGTCATGCACGTCGAACTCCGTCAGACCGTGGGGTAAAACCGCGCGCGTCAGGTTCGAATGGCAATGGTGATGGAAGTCCTCGCCGGTGAGCATCCGATTCACATACGGATCGCAACGCGTGCCGAGCAAATCATGCAAGCGCCCGCCATGCTCATCGGTGCCGTAACTGGCCAGGCTGTCATCGGTGATCGTCACCAGCGGTCTTAAAAATGGCAGATTCGACCACAACCGGTCATGCGTGCTCACATGGGCACCCTGCAACTGACGCGTGCGCGCCGCCCACAGGCGTTCGCGAGGGTCGTTGGCGTTCCACACATTGAAGTCACCCACCTGTGGACCGACCGGCGTGGTCACACGAAACACATGCCCGGCCGGCACCTTCCACGCCCTGCCGGTTCGGATCGGTACCTCGAACTGCTCGATCAACGTACGTTGCTGTTTATGGTCACGGATGCGCTCGTAAAACGCCGTGTCGACCTGCAGCGCCGAACCTTTGCTGACCTGATAAGCGGCCGGATAATCTTTGTACATGGTGCGGATCCTCGATCAGGGGTGGTAAAACAAGGCCAACGGCACACGTTCCGAATTACCCAGGTAGAGGCTCATCGCCTCGCCTGCCGCCGGTTTATCCTGCTGGACCAGTAACGTGTAAATCTCACGATCGCGCTCCAACCATGGCGACTGGAAACGCTGCTCGTCAGGCGCGGCGCAAAACACCAGACGCAG
Source organism: Pseudomonas sp. EA_65y_Pfl1_P113 (assembly GCF_963970525.1). Classification (NCBI taxonomy): domain Bacteria; kingdom Pseudomonadati; phylum Pseudomonadota; class Gammaproteobacteria; order Pseudomonadales; family Pseudomonadaceae; genus Pseudomonas; species Pseudomonas sp. EA_65y_Pfl1_P113. The sequence continues at coordinate 83,006 of NZ_CAXAQM010000003.1, read as the reverse complement.
TTGGGCGATGACCTGGGCAAAAAACTCATCGAACAACGGGCTGCGCATCAACCCAACGATCTGCTGGTGAAACACCAGGCTGTGGGTGGCGACCGCACGCCAGTCTTCGCGCTCGCGGGCCAGGGTGGTGGCGTCGATTGCGTTTTGCATGCGCTCCGATTGATCCTCTGTCAGAGGGCCGCTCTGGGCGATGGCCTGCAACTCCAGGGTGCGGCGGACTACAAACAAATCACGCACCTCGTCGCACTCCAGCCGCCGGACCATGACGCCCTTGTTGCGCACGTAGCGGGTCAGGCCTTCCTGGCCGAGACGGTGCAATGCTTCGCGGATGGTGTTGCGCGAGGCGTTGTAGGCTTTCACCAGTTCAGCTTCGATCAATGGCATGCCTGGTAACAGCCGCCCGCCGATGATGTCGGCGCGGAGTCCCAAGGCGATTTGGTCGGCTAAAGACAAGCTGGATGTCATGATTGCCTCACGATTGTTGAACAATCTCATGCGTAGAGGTAACCACTTTTCATGCCCACGTCCAAGACAGAGGACATACATCTAAATCGATACAACATGGTTAGAATGCCAACCTGTAACCGAGGCCTTTCTATGCGTTATTCATCCGACCACAAAGCCCAGCCCCACCAACGCATCATCAAGGAAGCCTCCGTGCGTTTTCGCCGCGACGGCATCGGCGCCACCGGCCTACAGCCGTTGATTAAAGCGCTGAACCTGACGCATGGTGGGTTTTACGCGCACTTCAAATCCATGTCCTCTGAACTCGGGCTTAGAGGCCAGCACAGCGCAACAACGGACGCAGTACTCGGCGCACGGCTCAAACAGATTGAAACGGCGTTGGGGAATGAACAGGATGATGCACAAAGCCTGGTGATGATGTCGACACTGGTGGGAGCGTTGGTGCTGGCCCGGAGCGTCGAGGACAAAGCACTGCGATGCGCATATGGGGTATCCGCTCCATGAACTCCACATTCCAAGCGGATAGCTGACGGCTGATGCTGTGCTCCCGATTTCCATCAGGAGCCCATCACCATGATGCGTCCCAATGCCAGCGTTGAAAAAGTGTACCTCTACCCGAAGCCTGTAGATTTTCGAAAGTCCATCGACGGCCTGGCTGCATTGGTCGAACTGGACATCAAAGTTGCGGTGTTCGACCCGGTGCTTTTCGTCTTTCTAAATCGCCACCGCAACCGCGTCAAAGTGTTGTACTGGGAGCGCAACGGCTTCTGCCTTTGGCTCAAGCGCCTGGAGTCTGAACGTTTCAAACTTTCCCCTGATGAGGTCGACGAGGTGATCGTGCTGACTGTCCAGGAATTGAACTGGTTACTGGATGGCTTTGATCTCTGGCGCAATCGTCCTCATAAGGTTTTAACGCCAAGATTCGTCGCCTGACGGGTATAATCCCCGGTATGAATTTGATACCCGAAGACCTTCCCGATGATCCTGTTTTGCTCAAGCAAATGTTGCTTGAAGCACTCAGTCGTCAGCAAGTAACGGCTGAGGCATACCAGACTCATATCGTCGATTTGAAAGAACAGATCAAACTGCTGCGCGACCGTTTGTTCGGTCGAAAATCCGAGCAGACCATCGAGCCCAACACGCCGCAACTGGCGTTGTTCAATGAGCCCGAAAGCGAGCCGATGCTTCCAGTCGGCGACGCTGACGAAGAAGCGGTTGCTTCGACGCCGCGTCGCGGCAAACGCAAGCCACTGCCGGCTGATCTGCCACGCGTCGAAGTGACCCACGAACTGCCCGAGCACGAACTGACCTGCGCTTGCGGCTGCCGCAAACACGTCATCGGTGAAGAAACCAGCGAACAGCTGGAGATCGTGCCGATGCAGATTCGCGTACTCAAACACATCCGCAAAGTTTACGGTTGCCGCGGTTGTGAAACCGCGCCGGTCACCGCAGACAAACCCGCTCAGATGATCGAAAAGAGCATGGCCAGCCCCAGCGTATTGGCCATGCTCTTAACCACCAAGTACGTCGATGGCCTGCCGTTGCATCGTTTCGAAACCGTGCTGAGTCGACACGGTGTGGATATTCCAAGGCAAACACTGGCGCGCTGGGTCATCCAGTGCAGCGAACACTTCCAGCCCTTGCTGAATTTAATGCGCGACCGATTACTGGAAAGTCCGGTCATCCACTGCGATGAAACAAGAGTCCAGGTACTGAAAGAGCCAGATCGAGACCCCACCAGCCAATCGTGGATGTGGGTGCAGGCCAGCGGGCCGCCGGATCGAAAAGTTGTGCTATTTGACTACACCACCAGCCGTGCGCAGGAAGTGCCTCTACGCCTGCTGGAAAGTTATCGCGGCTACGTGATGACCGACGATTATGCGGGTTACAACGCGTTGGCGTTGCAGCCCGGTGTTGAGCGATTGGCGTGCATGGCTCATGCGCGTCGTAAGTTTGTCGACGCGCAGAAAGTGCAGCCCAAGGGCAAAACCGGACGTGCCGATATCGCGCTGACAATGATCAATAAGCTGTACGGCATCGAGCGTGAACTCAAGGACGTCAGCGATGAACAGCGTTTTATCGGTCGTCAGGAGAAGAGCCTGCCGATCCTGGGGCAGTTGAAAAGCTGGCTGGATAAAACACAGTCCCAAGTGACGCCGCAAAGTGTGTTGGGTAAAGCCGTGAATTATTTGGCCAACAACTGGAGCCGTCTGGAGCGATACGTGGAGGCCGGTTTTTTACCGATCGACAACAACGCGGCGGAGCGCGCGATAAAGCCGTTTGTAATCGGGCGCAAGGCATGGCTGTTCAGCGACACGCCCAAGGGTGCCACCGCCAGTGCGCAGATCTACAGTTTGGTCGAGACCGCCAAGGTCAACGGCCAGGAGCCTTATACGTGGCTGCGCCACGTACTGGAAAGACTGCCGCAGGCACAATCGGTTGGGGACTACGAAGCCTTGCTGCCATGGAACTGCTCGCCAGAGATGCCACGGTAAACGACTGCCTCATCTGGAGGTCGGTGTAGTTCGTGGATCGCTTACCATATGGGACGTCGTGCGAGAAAACTTGAAAAACCAGATTTCAGAAGATGAAAAAGCCGGTCAATGACCGGCCTCCCCTTCTGACTTAGTTGATCACCAGCCTCTCGCGATTCTTCTCCAGCAACGCCTTACCGATCCCCTTCACTTCCAACAACTCATCCACCGCCGTGAACGGGCCATTGCCTTCGCGGTAGGCCACGATCGCCTTGGCTTTCGCTGCACCGATGCCAAAGAGGTCACGACGCAGGGTTTCGGCGTCGGCGGCGTTGAGGTTGACCTTGGCGGGCTGCTCGCCCTTGGACATCTGCGCGGTGATCGGGGTTGGGGCTTCGGGTTTGATGGACGGGGCTGCGGTGGTGGTGACGGAGAGAGTGGTGAGGAAGGCGAAGATGAGGGAGGTGAGGTAAGTGTTTTGCATTTTGAAGCTCCATGATATTGGTGAGGAAAGCAGCTGTTCCGAAGCTGCTTCCCAAACTTAGGTGATATCAGGTAACTGTCAAAAATGTGTCCATTACAGGATGTTAAATCTCACTGCCTGTGTTCATTACGTTTAAATCAATAACTGTACGCACGGTCAGTTTACGCCGTGCTGCGCTCCAACTCACCGGCGCGATATTTGACTGCCAAAAATACCAATGGAGCGTAAGCCACCGCCAATACCGTAGCGCCGTCCAAATCGTAGGAGATCAGACACAGCGCAGCAGGCAACAGCCAGAACACGTTGAATATTCCTACAGCCAAAGTGACAGGCAGATGCTTGCCAAATTGTCGCGATGCGAATTGGTAAGCATGGCTGCGGTGTGCTTCGTAAACTTTGTCGCCTCGTATCAGGCGACGTAACAACGTAAACGTAGCGTCTACAATGAATACTCCAAGGAGTATCAACAAAGCCCAAAACATCGTTGGTGAAACCCAGGCTGCCTGAATCGATAACACGCCGAGTGCAATGCCAAGAAATCCGCTCCCGGCATCGCCCATGAATATTCTGGCCGGCGGGAAATTCCAGAGTAGAAACCCTGCAGCGCAACAAGCCAGGGTCACTAAAGGCCAACCTTCGCCTGGGGTACCGTTGATCCAGTATAAGACGCAACCGCCCAAGCAGACTGTTATGGCCTCAACGCCGGCGATGCCATCAATACCGTCCATGAAGTTATAAAGGTTAAGCATCCAGACCAGATAAATGGTCGCGAACATGTAACCAAACCAGCTGACATCAACACTCAAGCCGAACACGCTTATAGTTGGCAACCCTCCAAGCCATACTACCGCCCATACGGCTGCAGTGAGGTGCGCCAACAATCTCCAGCGCGCAGCTATATGTCCGTGATCATCCAGAAACCCGACAATGGCGGTCAATGCGCCAGCTCCAATGAGCGCATAGAACAAGGGCGCAGCGATGAGACCACCTGCAAACAATGCAACCAAAGCCACCAGATAGCTCAGTACAATCGCAACGCCCCCACCCCGTGGTGTGGGGATGGAATGAGAGCTGCGACCATTGGGTACATCGAGCATTTTCCGCGACAACGCGTAGCGACGCAGGGCTGCCGTCAGAAAAAAGGAAAGTCCGAACAGCGCCGGAATCAGCCACCAATAGTTCATTATCCAAAAAACTCCAAAACCTAAAATTTTCTATTGGGACTTATAACTGCTTGGCCTGATGCACGGTCCAGAAAGCGACAGTTCAACTCTCTGCCTAGATCAAACGTCCTCAGCATTTTCCTGACGGCGTATATGAATCAGATCCACAATCTGGCACTCGGGAAAATACCCACTCACGGTATCGCCGAGCAACTGCCGGACTTGGACATAGTCATCCGCAGTGACAGCATCGAGAAGTGATGAAATTGCCAGTTTGAACTGCTCCCAAGGCAAATGTTCCTCGTCGGCGCGCATGATCATCGAGTGCTCGGTCGGAGATACGTTGTCACCGATCAGCAATTCTTCATAAAGTTTTTCACCACGACGCAACCCGGTGAACTCGATCGCTATGTCTCCGCTGGGCCTTTCGGGACTGCGCAACGAAAGGCCGGAAAGATGCACCATCTTCTCCGCCAAGTCCGCGATCTTTACCGGCTGCCCCATGTCGAGTACGAATACGTCACCACCCTGCCCCATGGAGCCCGCCTGGATGACCAACTGCGCCGCTTCCGGGATTGTCATGAAATAGCGCGTCATATTCGGATGAGTGACCGTAATCGGCCCACCACTCTTGATCTGTTCGCGGAATAACGGAATGACCGAGCCCGAAGAGCCCAGCACATTACCGAAACGGACCATGGTGAAACGGGTGTTGTTAATGCAGGGCTGTGTGAAATGCTCACCGAACAGCAGAGGCTCGGGCTCCCGACTCAGCGCCTGCAGCGTCATTTCTGCCAGTCGTTTGGTGCACCCCATGACGTTAGTCGGGCGCACAGCCTTATCGGTGGAGATCAGCACAAAGTGCTCCACTCCAGCTTGCACAGCAGCCTGAGCGGTGAGCAAAGTACCCAGGACATTATTCAACACGCCCTCAGCAACATTATGCTCGACGATAGGCACGTGTTTATAGGCGGCTGCGTGATAAACCGTATTGACCTTCCAAGTACGCATCACATCCAGCAGGCGCTCAGTGTTGCGAACCGAGCCCAGGATCGGCACCAGCTCCAGATTCAATCCTCTGTCTTGGATCAGCTTTTCCAACTCGATCTGGATGCTGTAAAGGTTGAACTCACTGTGCTCGAACAAGATCAACGCCGTCGGCCTACTGGTGAGGATCTGCCTGCACAATTCCGACCCAATGGAGCCACCCGCGCCTGTCACCAACACCACGTGATCGCGGATGCAGCGCTCAAACAAAGCCTGCTGTGCAGCAACCGGATCGCGGCCGAGCAGGTCGACGATATCGACTTCCTGAAGATCGCTGACACTGACGCGGCCGTTGGCCAAGTCCATGAACCCAGGGATCGTACGCACGTGTACTGGATAGCATTCAAGCGCAGCAAGAATCTCACGGCGCCGGGCGCGTGAAGCCGATGGGATGGCCAACAGAACTTCGGTTGCACCTGTCTCCTCAATCATCTGTTCGATATCAGAGAAGGGGTAAACCTTCAGCCCGGCTATTACCCGGCGCGCAATACTTTCATCGTCGTCGATAATCGCAGCCGGTCGCATTGACTTGTCCGACCGCAGTGCCGCGACCAACTGGTTACCTGCCGCGCCACCGCCATAGACAGCGACTTTGATAGCGTCGTCGTCCTGGCGTAAAAAAGGTACATGCTGGCCGGCAAGGAACCAATCACCGAGGAAATACTGGCGCATGAACAACCGTAGCCCGCCGATCATCAGCAAACTAAGCCACCAATAGTTGATGATCAACGAACGCGGGACCAGTACGTCCGGTCGATACAGGTAGACGTAGACCGTCAATACCAGAGACGACAACGCCACGGCTTTGAATATGCTGACCAACGCTTCGTTACCGAAGTAACGCATCACCGCGCGATACAGGCCAAACCGGATAAAAATAGGAACAGAGATGATCGGCGCAGCAATGAATAACCAGGCGTAATCGCCGAACGGGTTGATGGGTTGCTCAATACCCAACCTCACCACAAACGCGAGCCAAAGCGCGACCCACACCAAAATCACATCGACCATCAACTGCAAGAAACGCTTGTAGCTGCGCGGCAGATTCAATAAACGCTCACGCATTGCACGAGATCCCTTCGTTCGACTTTCGGACTGTCCACCTCCTTTCCCTTCCACGCTCAATGCTCCAGAAAGTCTTTTGCCGTTTTTTCCAGCGCCCCATCCACACTGATCGCGGGGGTCCACCCAAGCAGCACTTTAGTTTTATTGATGTCAACCTGAAGCGATCCGCACAGACGCTGGGAGATCGCTTTTTTGCCGAGCAACTGCGCGAATCCGCTCAACAGTCCCATCGGAAGTGGCAACAGGCGTGCTGGACGGCCCATGGCCCGCGCCATCATCCGCAGCAACTCCGTAGTCGACAGGTCTTCATCATCGCTTACCAGAAAAACCTGGTTCGCAGCGGCAGAATTATGCACGCACGTCATAACCAGATCGACGAGGTTGTCCACCGCCACAAGGCTTCGTTTGTTGGTAATCGCCCCCAAGGGCAACGGCACGCCACGGTTGAGCCAAGCCATCATGCTACGAAAATTGGCTTTCACCCCAGGACCGTAAACCAGCACGGGTCGAATAATCACGACGTCCATTCCGGTTTTAGCTGCTAGCAACAGCAACGCCTGCTCGGCTTCCCATTTGGAAATGCCATACGGGTCCAGCGGAGCCGGTACATCGTCCGCCGTGTAAGGGTGCCCTGGCTGCGTGCCCTCACCGTTGACCTTGATCGAGCTCAGGTAGATGAAGCGGCGCACACCAGCTTCCGCCGCTTGTTCCGCAAGGCGCAAAGTGCCTCGTACATTCACACGACGAAAGGCCTCCAGCGAATCGGCTTCGCGTTCGTCCATGACGTGTACGCGAGCGGCACAGTGGATGACAACCTCAACGTGCTCAAGCGGCCCGAGCCAATCGGTGTCCGGCTCAATCCCTGACACCTGAACGGCCTCAAGGTGAGCTGGCGACTGCTGCGGGACCTGGCGGTAAACCGAACGCACGCTGTAGTGCGGATCGCTCAGCAGCCTAGCTTGGACGGCGGATCCGACAAATCCGCTGGCGCCTGTCAAAAGAACACGTGTCATAGGACGCTCAAGCCTTCTTCCACACCGTACGATTGATGTAGTCGGTGTAGCTCAGGACCACACGCACGACCTGCAGCGAAACCGGCCCGCCTTGATAATCCGGTACCACAGGCACCCTGCGATGCTCGCGTGCGTGCTGGCTGGTAACGACTCGAACCGCATCCATTACCGATTCACGCTTGAGGCCGCTCATGATCAATGTGCCCTCGTCCATGCCCTCAGGGCGTTCATGGGCGTTGCGCAGGGTAACGGCAGGAAGGCTCAAGAGTGACGCCTCTTCGGTGATGGTGCCGCTGTCCGACAGCACACAGAACGCCGACATCTGCAGCTTGATGTAGTCCAACAGACCAAACGGTTTGACGAAACGGATCAACGGATGGTCAAGGGATTCACCCAAGGCTTCCAAACGCTTGCGCGTACGTGGGTGTGTCGAAACGATCACTGGAAAACCATAGTGGTCCGCCAACGAGCGGAGGGTATCCAGGAGATCACGCAGATTATCCGGCGTATCTACGTTCTCCTCCCGGTGAGCGCTGATGATGAAAAACTTGTCCTGTTCCAAGCCACTTCGCGCCAACACATCAGACTGCTCGATCTTGGGCATGTAGTAGTCAAGGACTTCCTGCATGTGAGAGCCCGTCTTGATAATCGTCTCCGGACGAATGCCCTCGGCGATCAAATAACGGCGAGCATGTTCAGTCAACACCATGTTGATATCGCTGAGGTGGTCGAGCACCTTACGGTTGAGTTCCTCAGGCACCCGCTGGTCGAAGCAACGGTTACCGGCCTCCATATGGAACACCGGTATCTTGCGGCGCTTGGCCGCAATCACAGCGAGACAGGTGTTTGTGTCGCCGTACAAGAGCAACGCATCTGGCTGTTCCAGCTCGAAGATTTCATCCGACTTGGCTATGACTTCGGCGATGGTTTTTGCGGCGGTATCACCCGCGGCGCCGAGAAAATGGTCCGGTTTGCGGATTTCCAGATCGTCGAAGAACACTTGGTTGAGTTCGTAATCGTAGTTCTGCCCGGAATGCACCAGGACATGATTGACCTGGCGATCGAGCTCGGCGATAACCCGGCTCATTTTGATCAACTCGGGACGTGTGCCGACGAGCGTCATGACCTTAAGCATCGAGTTGCTCCTTGATGTAATCGAGCTTGAGCAGCAGTTCCTTGATGCCAAGTACATCCAGGCGCTCGGTATTGTGCGAGGTGTAGTCGTAGAATTCGGATATACGTTCCTCGCCTTCAACAAAGTACTTGTTGTAGTTCAGGTCACGGTTGTCCGCCGGAATCCGGTAGTAACGCCCCATGTCCTCAGCCTTGGCCATTTCCTCGCGAGAAACCAGCGACTCATAAAGCTTCTCGCCATGGCGCGTACCGATCACCTTGACGTCGTTTGTCTTGCCGAACAGTTGCTTGAGAGCTTCGGCCAAGTCGCCAACTGTTGAAGCAGGGGCCTTCTGGACAAACAAATCGCCTTGCTGACCGTGTTCGAAAGCGTGCAAAACCAGATCGACCGAATCTTCCAGCGACATAAGGAAGCGGGTCATCTCGGGGTCGGTCACCGTCAGGGCGCCGCCCGTGCGAAGTTGGTCAACAAACAATGGAATAACCGAGCCGCGAGAAGCCATGACATTGCCATAACGTGTCGCGCAAATGACCGGACCACTGGCAGGGATCATGCGCGACTTCGCAACCATCAACTTCTCGGACATCGCCTTGGAAATGCCCATAGCGTTGATCGGATAGACCGCCTTGTCAGTGCTCAACACCACCACCCGCTGTACACCACTGGCGATGGCGGCATTCAGCACGTTCTCGGTGCCCAGCACATTGGTGCGTACCGCTTCCATTGGGTAAAACTCGCAGGACGGAACCTGCTTCAGGGCTGCAGCGTGAAAAATGTAGTCAACACCCACCATCGCCTGATCCAGGCTGTCGCGATCACGGACATCGCCGATGTAGAACTTGACCTTGTCATTGGCCAGGGCGATGCGCATGTCTTCCTGCTTCTTCTCATCACGACTGAAAATGCGAATCTCGCGCACAGCGGTATTGAGAAAACGCTTGAGGACCGTATGGCCGAAAGAACCGGTGCCGCCGGTGATCATCAATACCTTGTTGTCGAACATGTAAACCTTCCGAATTGGTTAGCGAGTGGCATGCATCAGCTCAATGAGCTGGGGCCAGGTTGGAGCTTGGTAGCCGGTTGCCTGGGTGAAGCGCTCACTGTTAAGCGAGCGATCAATCACTAATGCGGCGTCTGGACGGATCTCGATTGACTTGCCGTATTGGCTGGCAATGAGTGTCAGTAGATCGAGCTTGGCGATTGGTTCTGCGGACACATGATACAGGCCATTGAGCTCTGGGTGCGGCAGGACGAAGTCTTTCATCACGCGGGCCAGTTCGGCGGTGGGTAGACCAGAGAAGATAGCCTTGGAGAAGCCCCGGGTACTGCCCTCTTGTGAAAGGAACCAGTCAACCAATGAATGGTTGGAGTTTAACTCGTGCCCGATGATGGAGGTGCGCAGGGTAATTGCGTGAGGCAAATCGTGCAGTTCGCCGATGTACTTTGACTTACCGTAGAGGTCTTCGGCGTCTGAAACGTCGCTTTCCAGATAGCCACCCTTACGGCCTGAGAACACGCAGTCGGTACTGATATGGATGAGTCGGGCGCCACTCAGGGCACAAAGCCGGGCGAGCCTATGTGGCAGCATGGCGTTGATGGGCAAAGCGGTCAGTGGGTCTTTGGCATCTGCAAATTGCTTGATGAGTCCGACGCAGTTGATTACAACATCGGGACGCACCTCTGCCAGCACTGCGGTGAGTGCGTCCTGATCGAGCACATCCACGCCGCTGAGCAAATGCGGTTGGCGCTGCGGCGCAAAATACCTCAGCGCGGCGCTGCTCCTTACCGTGCCCCAAGTGTCGTGATGAGCATCCTCGGAAAATACTCGGAAAACAGCGTTGCCGAGCATGCCAGTTACGCCAAGAATCAAAATCTTCATATCTATCCTTTAACTTCGAGCTGTCTTAACGACGCCCGGATAAACCAGACAATCTGAGTCGCAAGCGATTCATAAGATGTTGTGCAAAAATTCGCTCATCCGCACCCATTATCAAAAAACTGAAGACCAGTGCCGGTAAGATCAAAATGAAATGCCACGAATAAAGCTCTCTATCGTCCCAGCAAAGCCAGGCTATTAGCGAGGCTATCAAAAAACCTGCCAGCCAATACAAAAGCTTGCGTTTCTTCAATACCAACCCATGGTGCAACCGCAAGCGTGATGCCAAGAATACAAGATAAAATACGTAGCTGACGAAGTATGCAAAGCCGACCCATTCGAGCCCATAGGGCAGAAGAAACAGGGAGACTGACATGAAAATCAAGCTCCAGAGGGCCTCGGCCATCGCAAAGCCTCTCATATCCGCGCGAGCTACCAATGCCGTCGAGATAACCCAGCCCAATACCCTGACAAAATCTCCGACAAGGACCCAGCGTAATACATCAAGCGAAGGGAGAAATTCACGACTGAACAGAATAGACACTATAAGTGGCTTCATCACCACTAGACAGCCTATAAGAGGCAGAGCTATTAACAGCGAAAAATGAAATGCCTTAGCCAATGCAAAATGTAAATCGCGCCCGTCGTTAACCTTACTTAGTTCAGGCAACAGATAGCTTTGTAACGAAGTCAAAAACAATGCCAGGTACATCGCACTGATACTCCAAGCCGCATCAAACTGCCCGGCGCCTTCCAGCCCATAATACCTTACTATATAACTTCGAACGATCAAGACACTACCGAGCGTTAGAAACAACGACAATAAGGATGGCAGCGCAACACGCAAAAAACGCACGATTGCGGCCCGGGTCGCTCCGGTAGGCGATACAGACTTCACATCTTTAAAGTAACCTATACGTCGAACATAAAAGAAAGCTGCGATCAATCCAAGTAATGGTCCGCCAGCCAGAAGCAAAACCATGACATTTGAATTGCCACGCGCATAAGCTAGCCCTACCGGCAATGCCACTAGCGCAGCCCCCAGACCGGTAAGCATAGTCACTATGCTCAGCGCCCCAAACTCCATTTCGGCTGTCAGCACGCCTCGAAAGAAAAAAAGTAGAGCCCCAAGAACAATCGGGATAATCAGCCATCGAATAGCTGAAGTGTGCTCACCTTCAAAAATCCAAGCAGCAATAAAATCCGCAAAAATAAAAACACCTATGGAAAGCAACAAACTAGCAACAAAAAAAACGTAGAAAGAGGAAATAAAAAATTGCCGTTTTGAAATCCCTTGATGACTGCTCAACCCCTGAACGACAGCGTTCTGGCCTCCAATGGAAGCAACCGACGAAAGCATTTGCTGCAAATGTCGCAATATAGAATAAAGTCCTACTCCTGCTGGCCCAGCTAACACTGCAAGCAACTTCACCGCGACAGCACCTAGCACCAGGCCAAAAAACTGCCCCACAGCGGTTTTTAACGTGGACACTGCCATACCTGGTTTCACTTATCACCACCAGATCTACCTGGAGCCTGCACATCAGCTCTATTGTCAAAAAGAAGAAAGGCCAAAACTACGTATATGAAGAGCCCACCACTGAGAAGTGTAGCCGTCAGCGAACTCACTGATGCCACGAAGAAGCATACGACACTCGAAACCATCAAAACTTGGCTTCCAGAAGAAAATATACAAGCGGCACAAAAGGTAAAAATCAGGCAATACACCAGCACTCCCGCCCACCCAAACGCAAGCTTTGCGTCTACAAAAAAAGCGGTATTGGACGCTCCTGCTCCTCCTGGAGACGGACCAAATTCATAAACATAAACCATCTTCTCCAACAACATTTTTGGCTCACCATAAAGAAGGTGAATAAAGCTGACGGAGCGTCCTAAGGTCAGTTCCTCATTCAAGACTTTGCGATGAAAACCTAGCCAATCGTAAGCGGTTATATAAGGGATCCATACGATTCTATTTAACAGAATGAATAGCTTACCAGATGCCTCACTTGCTTCAACTGGGACTTGTCCAAATCCAAACTGGTCTTGAATCATGTTCGGCAGAAAAAAACGCCCTGGCCGACCCATAGCCTCTTGAACTGGCATACCGGGAGGTATTGAAACCTGAAGGGAAAGTGCATCCTTGGCCCCAGCATTAATATTTTTCATTTGTGCATCCCCAACACCTCCCATCGCAAGAATAGCCATAATACCGATGCTGGCAATCATCAAAAAAATTACACCAACAGCGACTACCCACCGCCTTAAAATAAAAAAATAAAATATGCAAGGAAGAAATATAAAAACGGGCGCTGCCTTTTCCAGGGAGAGCATTGAAAAAGCGAGCAGTAAAATTAAAAGCACATACCGAAACCTTGAGCCATACACAAATGCCGCAACAAGAACCAATGGCATCACAGAGCGTCCCAGTATAAAAACCGCATATCTAACTAAACTCTCGTACCCTTCTAGGCCAGCCAAAAATTGACCGCGCGCCTGAGCAATATCCATCAAGGTCCCCCCCTTAAGCGCAACCATCAGGGGTACAGCATCGGCCAAATTAACAGCATAACCGAGACTCGCAACGTAGATACAAAATGCGATGAAAGACAGCCAATGCCAAAAAACTCTAGGGACATTAATTAGACTTGATATTTTTCGGCCCACAGATATAAATATTCGCGAGAACAACTTATAAGAACATATATATACAACCCCAAACAATAGAATCAAAAATATAAGCTCTACAGACTCTTTATCGTGAAAAAAAACCAGACCGAGCAATGAAGCCGGAAAATAGATCAGCCCAACTAAAAAAACAGGAAAATATTTAATTTCCATAGTAAAAGTAACTCAAAAAACACCTTCCCAATCAATATTATCGGCTCTGGATTACCTATGACAAAATGTGCACCAGATTGTTCACTTGGAACGACATATCAAAATTCGCTTCAAAATAATCTCGACCCGATCTCCCCATGGCGTCACGCTCGGCAACATCGAGTGCCTGCAAACGACGAATGTTCTCCACAAGAGGCACCGCCTCCTCGGCAGCTGAAGTCAAGCCCGCCCCCGCTTCTGCTACGACCCGGGCGCCCTCACCATTAATGCTGGCAAGAATCGGTCGACCTGCGGCCAGATATGCCTGGATCTTACTCGGAACTGTTTGTGCGAAAGTCTCGTTATCATTAAGCGAAACAAGCAATGCAGATGACTTTTCAAATATCTTTGGCATCGCTTGTGGCGCAAATCTTCCGGCAAGGATCAAGTTATTCAAGCCTAATGCTTGCTGCTGGGATCGAAGCCACTCCAAGCGACTTCCGCTCCCTACTAGTACCAACCGCACTAGCAGGTCATTCCGCAAATGCACGGCAACCTCTATCAAGGTATCTAGTGCCTGTGCGGTCCCCAGATTGCCGGCAAAAACAACACAAAAATGCTGTTCCAGCAACTCACTCAATTCAGCGGGAATGGGCGCCGCCTCCGCCAACGGATTTGCATCTATCGAGTTAGGGTAATAAATGATTTTCTTGGAATCCGCATAGCGCGACACCGGTTCAAAAAAGGCACGCGACTGCACCAATAAGAGATCGCAACGACGATAGATGACCTTGACCAACCACCCCACGGCTTTGAGTGCGCGAGGATTATTGATAAACCCGGTCGCCTTGAGGCTTTCCGGCCACAGATCCTGTACCCACAAGGCAAGCCTTGCCCTCTTCAGCCACTTCAGCGGAATGGCAGGAATAGCCTGCAAGACCGGTGAAGGGGCAAATACCAGAATCGCATCAAACTCTCGTTTGCGCAGCATCCAAGGCAGAAACAAAAGACCGGCCAAAACAAACGAAAGATAGTTGAGTATCAAGTTCTTCGCCCCGCCCGCTCCTCGCGGCCAGAGCGGTACGCGTAGCACATCAATTTTTCCAAGATAAAGCTCGTGTTGCGTCCCCTTGGCACAATAGCCATCGTAAATTTTACCGTCCGGATAGTTTGGCTTTCCGGTAGCCACGACGACCTCATGACCCTGCTCATCGAGGGTTCGCACAATATCGTTGATAATGAAACTTTCGGGCCAAAAATATTGGGACAGAACTAGGATCTTCATAGGGAAACTCAATCAATAATCCTGGCAACATTATCGGCAATGGCCAAGCTGGCAGTCAGACCGGGGGATTCTATCCCATAAAGGTTAACAAGTCCGGGCAGGCCGTGGGTCTGTGAACCCTGTATAAGAAAATCTTCAGCCGGCTGTCCAGGCCCTGAAATTTTGGGTCGGATGCCGCAGTAACCCGGCGTCAGGCGTTGCGGATCAATACCAGGGAAGTAGCGCTCGATTGCCACTGCAAACTCGCCTCTTAGGCACTCTTCAACTTGATAATCGACGATATCAGTCCAGGCTACATCCGGCCCGAATCGCACCTGCCCGCCCATATCAATGGTGGCATGTACGCCAAGACCAGCCGTATTCACTTCTGGCATAGGATATATCAGACGTGTAAATGGTGAATTCCCGCTGTAGGAAAAATACCGCCCCCGGCACCATTGAGTCTTCGGCACATGATGCGCCTCAAGGCCGTCGATGCATGAAGCGATCTGACTGGAAAAAAGCCCCGCCGCGTTTATTACTCGTTGCACGTCCACAGAGAAAAGTTCGCCGCAGCTCTCACCTTCCACTAACCAATCCTTACCATCGTACTGCAGCCGCTCGACCCGGGTTTCCAGCGCAAGATCGGCACCATGTCGCTGCGCATCACCGAGCAGTGACAGCAAATAGGCGTGACTATCAATAATGCCAGTATCCATCGATAACAGAGCCGCAACACCGGAGACAGCGGGCTCCATCTGACGGAGTTGCGCCGCACCCACCTCCTGTAATGAATCAACACCTGACTGCTGCGCATTCTTCTGAAGGGTATCAAGCGCAGCGATTTCAGCGGAGCTTACCGCGACGAGCAACTTGCCGATCCGCCGATGCTCGACATGATGGTCTGCGCACCAGCGATACAACAAATCGCGTCCTTCCACGCACAGACGCGCCTTCAATGAACCAGGGGGGTAGTAGATGCCCGCGTGAATGACTTCCGAACTGCGGCTGGAAGTATGCGGGCCAATCCAACGTTCTTCTTCGACCACCAACACGCGCTGTCCTGAACGTGCCAGGCGCGAAGCGCAGGCCAATCCAATGACTCCGGCGCCGATGATGAGACAATCATATGAACTCATATTATGAGTGCCTTGTAAAAATCACGATTTGGAAAGAAGACGCAAGTAGACGCTGTGCATCAACGCCGCATTGGTTTTGATCGCAAAGTATCCCTCTGCCCATTGGCGAGCCTGGCTGCCTAGGGTCAGACGCAAGGCGTCGTCCTCAGCCAAGCGCTGCAAGGCATCGGCAAGCAGCTCAGGGTCAGGCCGCGCTATTGCGAGCCCCGTCACTTCGTGCATCAGTGCGTCAGGAAATGGGTTTACCACGGCCACCACGCTGGGGATCGAATAAAAAGCAGCCTCGAATACCGGCCGACCCGCCGCATCCAGATGAGAGGGGAAGCAAAGAATGTCGAGTTGCGGGTAAAGCGACCTAACGTCGCCAAGGAACCCCAGCATACGAACCTGACTCTGCAAACCGTAATCGCCTATCATGCGTTCCACGTTAGCACGCACATCATCGGCAAAACCCAGCTTACGAAGCGTCCAGGCCTTTAGGCCGTTGAGCTTGCGGGCGTTCTCCCCTGCGATCAGACACTCAATATTTACGTTACGAGCCTTGAGGATACGCATTGCCTCAATCAACTCATAGATGCCCTTGAGTGGGATCAAAACACCGAGAAATCCGACGCGGACAGGTCTTACAGCATTATGCGACGAGGAGACTTCAATGTCGTTTTCAATCCCCAGACCGTTGTGCACGATGCTTAAGGGCAAGTCTGCCGCCAGTGTTGCCGCGACAGTATGATCGATCGGCACGACAGCATCGGCATAGCGGCGCATCCAGGCATTGACCAGTCGCGTGCGAAAGCCAGAGTCCGGTGCTCGCTGCAGCGAGCGTACATGTACAAGCATCGGCACACGTAAGAACCATTTGGCGACAATACCCAGGGGCAGCAATGTCACCTCGTTAACATGCAGCAAATCGAACTTCTCATGACGCAAGCGCCAGATCGCTGCGACAGAAAACGGCAGCAAGAAAATCTCTCGCAGCAAAATAATCCAGCGTAGACGGCGATAATGACTAAAACGTGTATTGTCGAACTGACTTAGTCCTTTCACCTTGCGTACATCCATGCCTGCTTTGGCAAAAGCACCGCAGACCGGACCATCCGGCGTCAGTACCGTGCCGCGTACACCCAGAACATGCAGACAGCTGAACAATTCGATCAGGCTCTTTGATGCGCCACCGAACGCTGCAGCCGGATGCAAGTAAAGCACCCGGATTGATGATTCACTCATCGCAAACTTCCGTACCAGCGCGCAAAGTTAACCCAGCGCCAGACCTGCCAGGTGTAAGGCCGATGCCCACAAACCACCGCGTCGAAATGCTCAAGTAGTTTTGCTTGGTCAAGAAATGGCAGCCCTAGATCCTCTTCCAGCCAGGGTCGCAATACGTCCGCCATCCCCATGAGCCATTGCTGTTCGGGCGTCGCAAAACCGACTTTATCGCGACGCTCAAGCACCTCTGCCGGCACAATCCCACGTAGCGCGGAACGCAGCAGATGCTTGGTCTCACCCGCAGGGGAAACAAGATACGCTTCTGGTAATGACAGCATGAAGTCGCAAAGGTCGGTGGTCAGAAACGGTACGCGGCTTTCTACCGAGAAACGCATTGAATTGCGATCACCGTGGCGAAGCAGGCCGAGTAAACCTCGTGTATTCAGCGAGGACGCCAACGTACTCATCATGCGACGGCCGTGTATCTGCTGGGATGGCGCGTGCTTGGGAAAACCGAGATGGACGCCATTCTCGCGCAACGGCCCTGGTCGGATCCATGCAGGGCAGTTATCCATACCGTTAAGCCCGCGCAGCAGATCGTGCAGACCGCCATCACTATACTCGCCAACAACTCGCTTCACTCCCTCAACACGACTGCGCCCCGGCCATTTCGACCATTGACCCAAAAAGCCCCAGGCTTCCCGCAATTGGCCGTTGTCCAGCAGGCTGCGAATACGTTGCCCCACATATCCGTTATACCCACCTTGATTCTCGTCGGCCCCCTGTCCTTCCAGAGTTACGGTAACTCCCTGTTCCCTCGCCTCTTTGAACACCCGGTACTGGGCATAGATGCTCGTACTGCCAAATGGCTCACCCTGCGTGGTAATCAAGTCTTCGAGATCGGCCGCCAGTTCGTCCCCCGACACAATCACCTTGTGCGCCTTGGCACCAACGTGCGTGTTGACCTTATCCACCCAGCTTTCTTCACTGACGACACTGCCGCGGGCGATATAGCTGAACGTATTGATATCCGAATGAGGCTCAAGGTGACGCATGGCACAAACGATCGCGGAAGAGTCGACGCCTCCAGACAAGGCAGCGCCCACCGGCACATCGCTACGCAGATGCAGACGCACATTGTCGAGAAACATTTCGCGTAGCTGATCACTCGCGCTGGAAAAGCTCATGGACTGAGTCTGTAAGATGGATGGCTTCCACCAAGTCACAGGGCTGGATACCTTGAGCGCGGCTAGATTGACAGTGAGTAGCTGTCCCGGAAGCAAACTCACGACCCCATCGATGAAGCTCTCTTGGCCGAAATCATACTCACCATGCACCAAATAATCGTATGCGCGCTGCCAGTTGAGTGTAGAGCGCTGGCTCTTCAGCGCTCGAACGGCCGGGAGCTCCGAGCCGAAGATAAACGCACCGTCCTCCAATGCGTAGAAGAACGGTTTAATACCAAAAGCATCGCGAACACAGGTCAGCGAGCCCTCTTGGCGATCGAACACCACGAACGCAAACATCCCCTTAAGCCGAGGCAACGCAGCTTTGCCCCAATAACTCCAAGCAGCAAGCAAAACTTCAGTGTCCGAACGAGTGCGAAAGTGCGCGCCAAGGGCCTCTAACTCTGCTCGCAATTCAATGTAGTTGTAGATCTCGCCGTTGAACACCAGCCCGAATCGTTGATCGGCGGTATACATCGGCTGCTGGCCTGACGAGGAAAGGTCGATGATTGCTAACCGAGTATGGCCGAGTACAACAGCGCCTTCCCCTAACGGGTGACGATCAAACCCCTGATGATTCGGGCCCCGCAGGCGCATCGCAGCAAGCGCGGCGTTTACCCGCTGATCCAACCCAGCAGGAATAACCCGCCAAAATCCACCTGTAATTCCGCACATCTTATTTGGCAACCTCTGTCGTCAAATGCTGGGTTTTTTCGTAATCGCTCATGATCCCGCGAGCAATGCTCAGCGGATCATGCCAGCGCTCAACGAACGCCCGACTTTGCTTGCCCAGGGCGACTAACGCCTCACGCGGCATCTGCAGCAAATCGCGCAAATCGTCCTCCACTGTAACGGGAGTAACTTGGAGAAAGGGTAAATCAGTTTTCATTTCAGGCGGAATGAAACCCAAATCTTCGTCCCGAATGTAAACGAGCACAGGCTTGCCAAGCGCCATCAACTCAACAGCCAAGCCGCCGTACCAACCTGCGAACAGCTGGTCGACTAGAACATCTGCCGATTCATAAATCTTCCTTGCATCGGCATTGCTTATGCCTTCGACCAACAGCAATTCGAATTCAAAACCCTGGATACGCAGCCTTTCCAGCGCGTTGAGAACAAGGTCAGAACCTTTAACTTTGCGATTACTTGGTGCATGCACGATACGTAAAGGCCGATTCTGATCCTGAGTATAGGAAGGTACCCATTCATCTAGAAATACTAGTGAATAAGGTGTGAAGCGCGCACTTTCTGGAAGCACATGCATGAGATCAGGATTCACTGAGTAGACCTGACGAGCAATACTCGAAAGCAATTTGATATTGCGCCGCTTGAAGGCATCAGAAGCGGCGCAGTAATACCCATCTTCAACCTGACTGGCAATGTTGATAGTAAAATGCTCTCGACTATAATCACCTTGACGAGCATCATCACCTTGATAGGTTACGAACACAGCCTTGCCAAGAATACGAATATAGGCAATCTCGAGACGCTGCAGCGCACGCAGGTAGCCTGCATAGAAAAGGCGCAGAAATCCTTTAATGCCTTGATTAGGGCTGAAGCTGAAGGCGTAAGCGTTAGCGAGCGTAGTGCCAGCATTGTAGTGGATTACGTCAAAGCGCGGGAGCAAGAAAAGAATCGCTCCTATACGTTTGAGTTCTCGCATTAGTAAACTCTGACCAGGGCGATGCAGCTCAATATCAGCGGGATAGGCGAGGTAATTTTGCGACACCACAAGGGAATGGCTTTGTACTCCCAACAGCTGCAGCGCCCTACTGAGCGCTTGAGGATTGCCACCCACTGAACTGGGAGCGTGCAGGACACTATATTTCTTCATCAGGGAATGAGTTCCAAAATTCCTCGAGCGAAAGAAATTTTGGGTGCAATTAATGACTCACTCAACGCATCAATATTGGCGATGAGATTGCGAGACTCAATATTTTCTATATTAAAAATTGGATCACGCCCGACTGCCTTGCCTATGATGCCGGCAATATCTCGAAGTGAAAGAACCTCTGCTCCAGCGACATTGAACGTATGACTGCCCTCAAGTGCCAGGCAATGTTCAAGCGCAGCTACCGCGTCACTGACGTGGATTGGATTAATCTTTATCCCATCAGGCCCCTGCAACGTGATGGGCTGCCCAGACATAATATTGTCAATCAAACGAGGAACAAGCATTGAGCGCTTCTGTCCTCGACCATACATAAAAAAGAATCTAAGAACAGTGACGTTCATTAAAGATGAATAATTCTGCGCTAGTACTTCACCACACAACTTGCTGCCAAGATAATAACCTAGCTGCCCATGATGGGGGATTTGGGCGTTTTCTTTGAAGGCCTCATTCCCAGCCCCATAGACCCCGCCTGATGAAGCCAGGACGAAATGTCGCGCCCCTGCGGTCCTCGCATAGTCCAATAGACGTGCAGTGGATGCCACGTTGACACCAAAGACATCCAAAGCTTGATCGGGAAACTCACGGAATCTAGACGATTGTGCCAGATGGATAACTGCATCCACTGAAACCGGCAACATCCGCGCGGACCACGCTTGCGAGAGATCCAAAACATGGTAGGTAACTCCCGCCACAGGTGCTTCAGGCGCGGTATGAACTATCGCATGTACCTGATGCCGAGCAACCAGTTGCGCTATAGAATGTGTGCCCAATAACCCATTGGCACCACTGATAATAATATTCAAAATTGCAACCCCACCTAATTAACCTTCCTAGGCCTGTTCTCGGCTGTCCCCTTGGGAGGGCCGATCAATTTGGCGAAAATTTCGGAAAAAACGAGCGAAATGGCCTCCACGGAGTGATGACGCTCGATATAGCCTCTGCCCTTACCCGCCGCGACCTCAAGAATATCGCGATTTACATACAGGTTTCTAACAACTTCTTTAAAGGAAAAAGCGTCTGCACGAATAATTGGGATCTCGTCGAACCCTTGGAGCAGACCAGTCGCGACATAGAGCTCTTCAAGATCACGCCGAAGGTGGCAAATGACCGGTTTCCCGGATGCCATCGCTTCGATTGCAAACATCGCGTACCACCCGATAACTAACTGATCGACGATGACGTCCGCCTCAAGAATCATGCGGCGCACTTCCTCGTTTGGCACCCGCTCCAGCATTGTCAATTCTATATCAAGCCCCTCTGCGCGTAGCTCCTCCACAGCCCGCAGAATGTGCCGCGTACCCTTGATTTCGCGGTGATTCGGAGCGTGCAACAGTTTCAGCGGTCCATTTCTAAACGGCTCGCTAGCGCTAATCTCAATGAGATTTGGTAAGGGAATGGAAAAATGAGCGATCATCAGCGTATCCCAATGGTGCATGTAGTCGACCCACTCGCAGCCACCAATGATATGACTTCCTGCTGAACTCCATATATCAACCATCGTTCGGATATGACGATGTCGCTTGCCGTGCTGTGGGTAATCCATCGCCATAGCATGCTTAAACTGGAGATTGGGAGAACGAGACATAATCTGAACGTCAGAACCATAAGGTAAAACGACCACTTTTACACGAGCCCATCGATACAGGTAAGGTTCCAGTCTCCATAAGAAAGCCGTCCCTTGCCCCAGCGGGCCACCATCAAAATATATAATTAATGAGCGATAACGTAAAATCGACCAACAGAAAATATAGATATTGAGAAAAAACTTACGACAAAAAAAGTTTTTCGATAGCCAATATAAGTCAAACCGGACATCAAAACTATTTGTAATGTGCCATACCTGGCTCACGAAGGTTTCAGCGGAATAGCCGGCTAGCTGCAGCGCTCTCTTATGATATAAATTATTGATAAGCGGAAAAGGACCTAAGCCAACATCTATACTTTTATTAACATGCCTTGCAGCCAAGACCATGAAACATAAAAAAGGGAAAACAACTGCCTCGAACAAGAAACGAAAAAAATAATAAATAAATTTCATTTTCTAATGACCACCTGAGTCGCCTGTAATTCTCGAAATACTTTCAGATTAAGAGCTGGCATTGCAAGAGCGAGGCAGCACATAGCCACCCCTAACTTCATTAACATAATTACGATATTCATCTCGTATTGCTGAAAAAAAACACTAAAAACAAGAACGATGGTACCTAACAGACATATCCAGAGTAATCGCCTCCAACAAATAGGCAGAGGGTAGTAACGCTGCGTGAAAAACAAGAAGCCGGAAGATAGAAAAATATATGCCGCAACTGTGGCCCATGCCGCACCCGAAACACCAAATTTCGGAATCAGAAGCCAGTTAAGTACAACATTTATCATCGCCGCCGCCCATACAAGATAAGCGAAGACCTTAGTACGATTCGCAAGGGAAATACCAATCGCTGTAACTTGCTGACTAGCTTGCAACACAGCAGTAAAACACAGTATTGAAAGAGGGACAGATGCCGAAAAATACTCTTCTGTCAAAAAAACTCTCAATATCTCTCCCGAAAATAATGCAATAAATCCAGCAATTGATAACATCACTACAAGCAAAATCAGTAAGACCTCGAAGTATAGTTGGCGGTATTTCGTAGGATAATCAGAGCGCAATTTTACAGCATAGGGACTCCATGCCATGCCAAAAGCTGTGGCCACAAAAATCGCAAGGGTCGAAAATCGAAAGGCGACAGAGTATAGCCCTACATCATCGACACCCGACATCGACGCTAACATCCATCGGTCGATCGAGGCAAAAAGCCAATATGCCAGCTCAGTAAAAATGAAGGGCGAGCCATACGCCAAGAGGCGTCGCGACCAAACATAATCAAACTTTAAAATCAAATCTTTGCGAACAAGCCAAAGCCCTAGGGGAATGGCTAAAAAAAGTATAAGCGCTTGAGATAAAAGTACCCCTTCTACACCGGCACCCCAATGAAGAACAGCAACAACCGACAATAGTGCGCCAAGCGCACGGCTAGTAAAAGAAAACCCTAAAAACCTCCAAGGCGAAAAATGCAGTCGGAGTACATCCTGTAGAAATTGAGCCCATTGAGTTAACGGCAATAGCAATGCGACTGCCAGTGCGCCAACAGCACTAAGCTTAACCAAATCTGAACTTATCAAAGGTACTACATAGGGGATAGTCAAATACGCTATTAGCCCGAAAAAAGCTCCTAAAATAAACGTTATAAAAAAACCAGTCGAGACGAGTAACGGTCTCTCGCTAGATGATACAGTTTCATCCCAATAAAAACGCTGAACTGCGTTATTAAGACCAAATCTGACTACAATACCACCCAACATTACGACCGTCATTGCCAACTCAAGCACGCCATACCCAGAAGTTGAGAGCGCAGCTGCCAATAAGGGAAAAGTAAAAAAGGCAACGAGCTTGAGCAGAAAATCCACCCCGCCATATATTGCACTGTCCTTAAACAAACTACGCAACAATGTCAATTTTGAATCCGACCGTTTTTTAATGGATGTTGAACCTTCTTCTTTCTCATTACAAAGTCGCCATAAAGTGGATGGCAGAAATCGGCCAATGTAGATCTATCTTTATACACATACTCTAGAACTGCAGAAAAAAAGAAATTCGCAGCTTCATAACTGTGATATTTTTCTATATATTCACGGCTAGCACAACCCAATTCTTGACGCAGTTCAGGATTACGGACCAATTGCCTTAAAACATCAACTAAAGTTTCTGGAGAAGCAGAAACAATAGGACACTCAGAAAAGAATGACCACCGCCTTAGAGGCAGAATATATCGGTCATCTTCAAGATTACAAATTACCGGCAATCCAGAGGCCATCCCTTCAATCGCGTTTAAACCATGCCCACTAATTACAAGCTGTTCAATTAGCAAATCTACGTCTTTTTCAAAAGTTTCCTTAACAAAAGAATTTGGCATTCCTTCAATCAAGACCAAATCGACTTTTAACCCTTCCTTTTGTAGTATTCTAACTGCTTCTATAACAAATTCACTACCTTTAAACCCCCTGAAATTTGGGGAGTGGGCAACGTAAACGGTGCCGCCCTCACCGCCGTCTGCTGTGCTCAAGCGTCTCGACGGATTCCACAAGTTATCATCAATGAACAATTGACTCCCTAGTAATACATCCCACCGACCTAATCCATCGAATCCTATAAACCCCGGAATGACACAGTCAGCGCGCTCACACCAGTAGTCGACTCTCTTCGCTACGGAGCCCTGCTCTCTAGAGCGCAACGGGATTGAAGCTTGTAGACCATGACTCACCGCAGTGGATCCTACACGTCGATATACGTAAGAATCCAAGCCAAACGGTATAACTACGATTTTTTTACCTGCCAACTTTAAAAGAAAGGACTCTAAAAACCAATAAGGCGTTCGCCCAAGAAAAAAACCATTAAACGAGATAAAAAAAACATCATAAGAAAACAACGAACCAAAAAAACCCAGGTAGTACTTCAAAAATACTGGCACTCTCCAAAACTTATCCTGCAGGACCAAATCATAGTCCTCCCGCGCATTTATGGAAGAGCAATAACCATTTGTATAGGAATAAGAAACGTAGCCTGCTTTTCGCATAGCTCGCGCCCAATAGCTATTATTTATTATCGGCGCCTCCCCCCAAACGAGGCGATGCTTTTGATTTCGCTTACAACAACATCGAGCACAGAACGCAATAGAGAGAAACGCTAACAACGTAATCGGAAGGAAAAACCAGCACACAGCTGCATAAAACTTATATTTAATGCTCATAAACCACCCTAAATCATGTCCCACTCATCCGAACCTTTTTCGGGACGCCAAAGTTTTATACACACTTTCTGCCCCGCATATAAGAAGTACGCAGGATATGTTTCAGGATCACAAGCACGAATTTCATTAATCAACTCAATTAACGGTTTTTGCGGATCTATAATTGAATCAACCGGCGTTCTTACTTTAGAATACTCACTCGCCTCGTTTTCATCTTGAGCAATCACTGAATAAGACCCAGTTTTTAAAAGCTGGATTGCCTCGTACAGGATTTTAGGCTCAATTTCTTGCCCTTTGCGATATACACTGCTCGGGGTATCAAATACAGACAGTGGAAAGGACTCCTGCACCAAAATACCTCCACGATCCATCTGTGAAGTAATAAAGTGAACCGTAACGCCAGAACTTTTTTCGCCATTTATCAATATATAAGGCCCACTTCTAAAACCACGATATTTAGGCAGAAGAGTCGGATGTACGTTGATAGCAAAGCGAGCTAAGGCAATGGCTTTTTTCGATATAATGTAAGGGAATCCGCAAGACACAATCACATCAGGCTTCAACTTTTCCAATAATTCAAAAATGCCTTCACGCGCAACGGGATATACAGGAACACCGAATTCAACTGCGGTAAGAATTACGTTTTCAAAACGCCTATTAGAATCGGATAAAAAAGGCGTAATGACAGACCCTACCTTTTCACCTTGTTCCAAAAGATATCTAAGAGCATTATGTCTTGCACCGCCGGAAAGAAATGCGATATTCATTTATTCAACCATTTAAAAGGCACCGTATAAAAATACGGAAACTCCGAAAGCAATACATCACTATCAGCACCAAGCACTGAAGCGTCAAAAATATTTGTGTAATAGCTGTAGGGCATATCTATGGCCCCCCAACTTTTTTTAAATCTATAAACTCCTTCTTGTGTAGCCCACGTACCTCCCCAATTCCAGTAGCGATAGCCTCGTTCCACAGCTTCTCGCATTGCGTTAAATATCAAGCATGTCAACGGCTGCATCGAACGATACTCAGATTTTATAACCGGAGTAAAATACTCGACTGTTTCACCACTATAAAAAAGAAGCAACGCCGATATAGGACGCCCGTTAAGATATGCTATATAAACCAGATAATCTGACCCATATTTAAAACTTGACTTTAACAACTCAAAAAAATCATTTGGCTTAGCCAACCCACCAATTTCCATCATATTTTCTTTATGTGTTTCAGCTAGAAATTCCAGCCCCCAATCGACATAAAGAGAAGACCATTCGATGTCTTGTTTTTCCGACTTGCGAACCATATTTCTTGTTTTACTGGCAAGACTTGCCATGACAGCATCGTAGCTTGAATCAAATGAAAGCTCGGTAACCTGACCAATTCTGGTATCACTGGGCACTACTTTCAAACCGCGCTCATAGAGGGCTGAATCGCCTGTAAATGGCGAAGATATTAGTGTGCTTACTGAACATCTCACCCCCTTAATGTAGGCTAAATAAAACTCTAAAATCTCTAAAAATAGAGGCTCGTCTTGAGTGAGTAAAACAACCCCTCCATGGCTACCGTAAAACGGCATTGAGTTTGCTACACTCATGCCGCCCTTTTCTTTTATAAAAAAAGGCAACGCACCGATCACTTCCCCATCATCATTAACCGCGACAACACAAAAATACTTAACTTTCAAAAAGGCGCTTATGACTTTAGCGTATTTTATAGAATGATATAAAAGTGCATTGGGAACTTTTGAAAAAAAAGCATCCAACGCAACTGAATCGCTTAGATCAAACAAATCTAATTTATAATCCACAAACAATTTCCTTAGCTGATTCAGATATACGAGCAATACAAGCATCTGATAACGCAGGATAGCAAGGAATCGAAACGGTATTATTGAATGCGATGACTGCATTAGGATAGCGTGCATCGCTCAATCCTCGCGAGCGATGCAACAAGGCATCCACCCCTCTACGTACAAGTATTCCCTTATTTCGAAAAAGAGGGGCTGCCCGATCAAATCCTTCTGAGAAAGACAGAGGAAATCTAAAGAAAATTGACTGATGACGCACTGCCCGAATCTTATCAGAACAAACAGCAGGTATCTGTTCAAAATAAAAGTCGGCTACAGTTTTTCTTTTTTCTAACATTTTTTTATAACGGGAAAGTTGAGAGACTCCAAGAGCTGCCTGGAAGTCGCTAATACTATTGGATTTTGATTTAATAGCATATTCATTTTTTAAAATTGAAGATTTGGGAATTGTCAACAACCCCCCCTCCCCTGTTGTGAGACATTTGGTTGCGTGAAATGAATAAATCGCAACTGCTCCATCACTGCCGACATCAGAATGAAAACACTGAGCACAATCTTCGATAATTGGAACACCGAAAACTTTAAGTGATTCTATATCAATTTTTATCCCAAACATGTGCACGGCGATAATTGCCACTACAGAAGAGTCAAAAAATTTAGCAATAGACTCCGTCGTCACGCACCAAGCATCGCCGATATCACAGTAAAGTGGTCGTAACCCAACATTTATCACTGCAGCTTCAACCGAAGAGCACACATAAGTGGGGATAATAACCGCCCCACCCTCTTCCAGATCGAGAAGAAGCAACGCACGTTCAAGGGCAACTTGTCCTGAAGCGGTCAATTCTGAATATCCGCAGCCTAAATATTCGGAACACTGATTCTCAAATTCATTTGCCCGCTGTCCCGAAGCAAGCATTCCTGAATTCAAGACAAGGTTCACCGAAGCGATATCCTCATTAGTAATCCAAGGAGATGAATGAGATATTTCTCCGTTTATTTTAAGTTCGCGCATATCCACTCTTCAACGCTCAACATAGACCAGATAAGTAAACGCCGGTTGCTGTTGCCATCAAGATGTTCCCCGACCAATCCAGATACACTTTCAAAATCGAGATACTCATAAATTTTACTTTTTGGTTCGATTATTTTTCTTTTTACAAAATCAATACTCTCGCCTTTGAACCAACTTGCGTCCGGTGCGGAAAAACCTTGCTTTTCGGCTTTAGTAATGTCACTCGGAATATATTTCCCCATCACATCGCGTAAGATCTGCTTTCCATCACGTGTTTTTTGAAAATATTTATCGGTTTTGCCACCCGCCTCGTTCTCATTAAGACGAACCACTTCAGAGAGGTTATTTAATTTCAAATGAACTGGACAACGCATCGCAAAATCGACAAGGTCATTATCCAAAAAAGGAACTCGACTTTCTAGGCCGTGCGCCATGCTGAGCTTATCTTCAACAACTAGAAGGCCATGCAAAAACGTCTTAGCTTCAAAATACAAGGAGTGATTTATATAATCTTTAGGCGAGTAGAGATTATCCGCATGATGCTTGAATACATCTCGAAAAATATCCCTGGTCCAAACATGTTTTACGTCATCCCAAATAGGCGAAAAAACCTGTTTTATCTGAGCATTCGGGATGAGGCGCTGCCAGAAATTATAGTACTTGTCAATGTAATGTTCGAAGTTATCATTTACAACAGCCCTGTAATAGCGCCAAGGGTAGCCACCAAAAAGTTCGTCCCCCCCCGCACCAGACATCACTACCTTGACGAATTTCG
This sequence comes from Pseudomonas sp. EA_65y_Pfl1_P113, assembly GCF_963970525.1. Taxonomy (NCBI): domain Bacteria; kingdom Pseudomonadati; phylum Pseudomonadota; class Gammaproteobacteria; order Pseudomonadales; family Pseudomonadaceae; genus Pseudomonas; species Pseudomonas sp. EA_65y_Pfl1_P113. The sequence continues at coordinate 54,351 of NZ_CAXAQM010000003.1, read as the reverse complement.
AAGCCAACTGCGCGGCATAATAGTTTGGATAGCTCTGACCTACACGAGGCTCTTCCAAGTGCCACGCCAACTTTGGCAAAACTCTTTCCATATCCCCCGCCTTAAGCACCATCTCGTAATGCTCAGTTTTGAAGTGGTAGGACATGTACTCGGCCTTGCTACGCTCATCAAACCCCATCTCAATGCCCGAAGCAGAGTTAAGGTCAAAACCGCAAGTGAACGTCTTCATGTACGGATAAGACTTCGCGGCTATCGCTGTGATAGAACCAGAATCCATACCGCCACTCAGATAGCTGCCAAGCTCCACATCGGTCACCAGTTGGCGATTGACAGCCTGCTTGAACAACCGATCAAGTTCCTCGCGATACTCTTCATCGCTAGCCTTATTTTCAGGCTCACGAAAGTCGTAATCCCAGTATTGGGTAAATTGCAACGCTGGCGTTTTACGCTTCAACTCCAAAACTGCATAGTGCCCTGCCGGTAGCAGCTTCACGTCGTTAAGTAGAGTTTTGTCGGTGAAGATGTTCTGAAACGTGAAATATTCCAACAGAGCTTCTTTGTCAAGGCTGCGCCGAAAATCCGGCATGGCAAGAATCGCCTTTTGCTCCGAGCCAAATGCCAGCGTCTGTCCTTGCATCGAGTAGTACAGAGGCTTGATACCGTAGCGGTCGCGCGCGAGCAGGAGGGTTTGCTCTTGTCGATCCCACAACGCCAAACCAAACATGCCGTTGAATCGCTCCAGCCCCTTTGCCCCCCAAGCAATCAGTGCATTGAGTACAACTTCGCTGTCGGTGCGAGAGCGGAATTGGTAGCCCAGAGACTCGAGTTCGATACGAAGTTCACGGTAGTTGTAAACCTCACCGTTGTAGACCATCACATAGCGCTGAGATATGGAGGCCATCGGTTGATGACCGGCAGGCGAAAGATCGATGATTGCCAGGCGACGATGACCAAGGCCGACGTTGCCTTCGATCCAATGACCTTCTCCATCCGGGCCGCGATGAGCAATCGCGTCCGTCATGCGCTGCAGCACTACAGGCGATACCGGATTGTTATTTAGATGAATGAGGCCGGCAATACCACACATGCGCTTTTGTTGCTCCTGAAAAACGGGGAAAGATGATGAGCTGGAAACACCTCTTCCGACTCATCACCTGGATGTTCGCCTCTGGCAACAGCCAGAGAGATGTCCACTACAGGCTTAACCCAACTGGCGGATTGCCTCAACTACATATACGTAATCTTCACGCGACATGCGATTGTGTAATGGTATAGCCATACTGTGATCGTTGCAGTCGCGTGCACCCGGGAAGTCGTCCGGCTTGAGGCCGAAACGCTCGCGATAGTAAGCCAGCATATGCGCGGCATGGGTACCCGGACGGGTTGCGATGCCCTTTGCTTGAAGTATTTCCATCATGTCGTTACGCGGCATCGGAGCTTTGGCCGGATCGACATAGGTCACAAATGCTTGCCAGCCATGACGGCTCCCTTCGGGGGTAGAAGGCAGACGTAACCAGTCGATATCTGCCAATTGGTCGCAGTAGTACTCCGCCCAACGCGAGCGCTCGTCGATGAATCCATCGAGTTTACCCAGTTGAACGATCCCGACAGCGCCCTGCAGATCGGTCATTCGATAGTTGAAACCCAGCAGGTTGAACTCCGGCAACAAATACGGCCGAGGCCCATTGTGACGCTGCTCTTCGGAAAGCGTGGCACCGTGGTTGCGCAGCTGGTTCATACGCTCAGCCAACTCCGCGTTGGCCGTGGTGACCATGCCACCTTCGCCGGTCGTTACCGACTTGCGCGGATGGAAGGAGAACGCTGCGACATCGCCAAGGCTGCCCGCCGGGCGACCTTTCCAACTAGCCCCCGCTGCACAGGCGGCATCTTCAACGATGGCAACACTGGCTGGCAGTTGTGCACGCAGGGAGTCCATATCTAGGCAACGGCCAAACAGGTGCACAGCGATGACCGCGCGAGTTTTTTGCGTCAACTTAGAGGCGATCTGCTGAATATCGAGGTTGTATGTCTGAGGTTCGACATCCACGAAGACAGGGGTCGCGCCGCAATACAGGACCACGTTGGCAGTGGCAACCCATGTGAAGGCAGGCACTATCACCTCATCACCCGGGCCGATACCCAGACCAGCCAAGGCCAGGTGCAGACCAGTGGTGCAGGAAGTCACTGCCAGTGCATGGGGCACTTCGTGACGCTCAGCAAAGGCTTTCTCAAAGGCAGCGACCTTAGGACCTTGGGTCAGCCAGCCGCTCATCAGCGGCTCTCGAGTTGCCTGCCATTCTTCCTCACCGGTACAGGGAAGCGAGATAGCGATATTACGCATTTCCATTAAGCTCACTCCGCACCGTGCTCTGCACGCCAATCGATCAGTTTCTGCAAGCCTTCCTGCAACTCATACTTGTAGGTAAAACCAAGGTCTTCTGCTGCTTTTTTCGGGCAACCGATACGGTTTTGCACCATGCGACGCGCGTCGTCTGCGCTGTACGGACGATACTCGACAACTAGGTCAGACTTTTTCAAGTCCAAGATGCCATCGCACAATTGCTTGATGCTTGTTTGAACGCCAGTACCGACGTTGTAGAACTGGTCAGTGACTTCTGCCTCAAGGGCCAGGACGTTGCAACGTGCGACGTCTTCCACGTAGATGAAGTCATAAGCCTGCGTACCGTCACCGTTGATGACCGGGCCTTCGTTGGCGTCGATCTTGTTCAGCATGATCGGGATAACACCGGTATAGGCCGCAGTCTGGTCCTGGTGCGGGCCATACACGTTCATGTAGCGCAGGCCGACGTAGCTCAGGCCGAAACGATCATGGTAAGCGTGGCACATGGCCTCGCCAGCGATCTTGGTAGCGCCATAAAAGTTACGGTTGTTGAACGGGTGCTCTTCGGTCATTGGCACCTGCACCGCATCACCATAAACGGAGGCGGAGGAAGAGTAGACCAAGCGCTTGATGTTGTTCTGAACACAGGCCTCGAGTACGTTGAAAGTACCTTCGATGTTCACGTGGAACGCTGTACGCGGGAAGTCTTTGCAGTGCAGAAGCCACATGGCGGCGAGATGAATTACGCCGTCCATGCCTTTCATCGCATCGTTCAGCAGGTCGATTTCGCGCACGTCGCCGCCGTTCGCATAGAGGCTGCAGCGTGGATCCTTCAACTGTTCTGCGATATTGCTGACTTTGCCACGAGCAAAGTTATCGTAGATAACCACTTGCGCAGCACCGGCTTTCAACAGTTCCGAGACAACGAAACTACCAATGAAACCAGCACCACCAATAACCAGAACTTTAGAACCTTGGACTTTCATGCAACATACTCCATTCAAACGTGGGTGGCGGCCGATAGTGATTCACAGATGAATTGCTGGTCAGCCAGACCGAGATAGGGGTGCATTGGTAAACTCATTACCCGCTTGGCAATGGCGTCACCGATAGGCAGATTTGCCTCATCATCTTTGACTGCCGGCTGGCGATTTAACGGAATCGGATAGTGAACTGCGGTAGGAACGCCTGCCTGCTTCAGGTGGTCTTGGACAGTGTCGCGTCCGTTCACCTGAACGGTGTACTGAGCCCATGCGCTGGTGTTGTGGGCTTCAACAAAAGGAGCCGCGATCCGTGTCTTACCAAGAAGCTTCGCGTAGCGGCCTGCTACTTGCAAACGCAGCTGGAGTTCATCTTCGAAGATATCCAATTTAGGCAGCAAAATCGCAGCCTGCAGCGTATCAAGACGGCTGTTCACACCGACGCGAATATGGTGGTAACGACGATCCTGGCCGTGACGAGCTATCTGGCGTAGCAGCTTGGCAAGCTCGTCATCATTGGTGAAAATCGCACCACCATCACCGTAACAACCCAGCGGCTTGCTTGGGAAGAAACTGGCACACGCTATAGTGGTCAGGTTGCATGAACGTTTGCCTTTATAGGTAGCACCAAAACTTTGCGCCGCATCCTCTATCACCGGGATGCCGTGCTTGGCTGCAATGGCGTTAATTGCGTCGAAGTCGGCGCACTGCCCGTATAGCGACACCGGAATGATCGCCTTGGTGCGAGGTGTGATCGCAGCTTCCAGCAGCGCCGGATCAAGGTTATATGTGCGTGGGTCAACATCAACGTAGACCGGTTTTGCCCCCAATAGCGCTACGGTTTCTGCGGTCGCGATATAGGTAAATCCCGGGGTTATTACTTCGTCTCCCGGACCAATACCCAACGCCATCTGAGCAATCTGCAAAGCATCAGTGCCATTGGCGCAGGTGATGCAGTATTTGGCGCCAACAAATGCAGAAAGGCGCTCCTCCAACTCCGACACTTCCGGACCAAGAATGTACTGCCCATGCGCTAATACGCGCTGGATGCCAGCATCAATCTTGTCCTTGATTTTGGTTTGCTGGATCTTGAGATCAATAAACTCGATCATTGCACGGCCTCCTTGACCAGCGCTTTACCGCTCAATACGTATCGAGCACCGCTGTGCTCGCAAATAGCAATTCCATCGCCTTCCAACGGCAAGTCCAACTGTTCGCCATACTCGCTCATCCAGCCGATCTGCCTTGCCGGTACGCCGACTACCAGAGCATACGCGGGGACCGACTTGTTGATCACCGCGCCAGCGCCGACGAACGCGTATGCTCCAATGGTGACACCGCAGACTATGGTGCAGTTGGCGCCTAAGGTGGCGCCTTTTCTAACCAAGGTGTCCCGGTACTCACTTTTGCGTTCGATAAGCGAACGTGGATTGTAGACATTGGTAAACACCATGCTTGGCCCGCAGAATACGCCTTCTTCCAGTGTGACATTGTCATACACCGACACGTTGTTCTGGATCTTGCAGTTGTCGCCGATAACTACCTTGTTGCCGACGAAAACGTTCTGCCCGAGAGATACGCCTTTGCCAATATGCGCGCCACTGCAGACATGCACGAAATGCCACACGCGCGAACCGTCACCGATCTGTGCGCCTTCATCGACTATTGCGGAAGGATGGACCTGATAGTTCATGCCAGCCTCAGCGACTCAAGGTTGTAAGGAAAGGATGACCCTCATTATTTTGTGGTGTAACGATGGCGGACGAGCGGATAGTGTTCACCGTTTCTACACAGTGACGCGCATCTTCGATACCGTAGCCACGACCTGCAAGGATCTCCTTGTAGCTGGTGGTGTGCAAGTCGGTAAAGCCTTCGGAAAACTCCATCTCATCACCGTCTACGGTGATGGAACGGTAGGTAGGTTTTTTGCCCTTGACTGATTCCGGCAGGTCATCTGCATCGATCGAGAGGAACCAACGTACCCGGGCCTTTTCATACTCCAGGTAGCCAGCAGCCTTGTAATCGTTGGCATAGTGCACGACGTTGCGCTGGAGCTTGCCGAAGATGAAATGCAGCATGTCGTAGAAGTGCACGCCAATGTTGGTCGCGACCCCATAAGACTTGCGAGGGTCCCCCTTCCAACTTTCCATGTACCACTTGCCGCGTGAAGTGATGTAGGTGAGTTCTACATCGTATTTGCCGTCACGACTCTCGCGGGCGACCTTTTCCTTGAGGTCAAGAATGGCCTGGTGGTGGCGCAACTGCAGGATGTTGTAGACGCGCTTGCCCGTTTCACGTTCAACCAGAGACAGCTCATCCAGAATCGCCGGCGTAGGCACCAGCGGCTTCTCGCAAATCACGTCGCAGCCAAGGCGTAGGCCGGCTGCGATATGCGAATGATGCAGATAATTGGGCGAGCAGACTGCTACGTAATCCAGAGCTTTGGCCGGATCGCGCTTGAGTTGCCAGGCGTGCTCGACAAAGCGCTCGAACTGAGTAAAGAACTCGCTTTGGGGAGACAGGCTGTCAATGATTCCCACGGAGTCATTGATGTCGTAGGCGGACACCAACTCGTTGCCGGTGTCTTTAATTGCGCGCATGTGCCGCGGGGCGATATAGCCAGCGGCGCCGATAAGGGCGAAACGTTTCAAAAGCAACACTCCTGCAATCAGGCTTTGATGATATGAGCTTCAGGGGTGCGGTATTTGCCGCGACTGTCGACCAGCAACTTAGCGTGTTTACGAATCAACTCGTAGTCAAACTTATCGTGGTCAGTCGCCAGAACAATGGCATCAAAGCTGGCGATATTCTCAGCGGTCAGTGCTTCGCTGGATAGGTTGAAGTGATGCTCGCGCATCTTGGGGAATACCGGCACGTGTGGGTCGCTATAAGCCACAACGCAACCTTTGGCTTCGAGCAGCTCCATGATCTCCACTGAAGGCGACTCACGCATATCGTCCACGTTTTTCTTGTAGGCAATACCCAGCACCAGCACCTTGCTGCCCTTCAGCGGTTTGCTGTTGTTGTTGAGGCCGTCCATCAGCTTGCTGACTACGTACTCGGGCATAGCTTGGTTGACCTCACCGGAGAGCTCAATGAAACGTGTATGCAAGCCGTACTCGCGAGCCTTCCAGGTCAAGTAGAACGGGTCGATGGGTATGCAGTGCCCACCAAGCCCAGGCCCTGGGTAGTATGGCGTGAAGCCAAAAGGTTTAGTTGCAGCAGCGTCGACGACTTCGAAAATATCGATGCCCATACGATCAGCCACTACTTTCATTTCGTTGACCAAGCCGATATTCACTGCTCGGTGAATATTTTCCAGCAACTTGGTCATTTCAGCTGCCTTGGTGGAGCTGACGGGCACAACCTGATCAATTGCCTGCTCGTACAGCGCAATACCGACTTCCAAGCAAGCGGGGGTGTGCCCACCAATTACTTTTGGAATTGTACGGGTTTCAAAATTTGGATTACCCGGATCTTCACGCTCAGGGGAATAGACGAGGAAAATGTTCTCACCGACCTGCAACCCGCCTTCCTGAACACGCGGAAGCAGTTCTTCTTCAGTCGTCCCTGGATACGTGGTGCTTTCCAGAGATACAACCTGCCCTGCACGCAAGTAAGGTTTAATGGCTTCCGTGGTATTAATCACGAAGCTCATGTCTGGTTCACGGTACTTGTTCAAGGGCGTCGGAACACACAAAATCAGGGCGTCACATTCGCTTGCACGCTCGAAATCAGTGGTTGCCTCGAAGCCACTCTGGCGGGCTTCGCGGACTTTTTCAGCGGGAATATGTTCAATATAGCTCTGACCAGCGTTCAGCCGGGAGACTTTAGCCTCATCTATATCAATGCCTAATACACGAAAGCCAATGGCGTTATAACGCAACATCAAGGGCAGACCGACATATCCCAATCCAACGATGCCAATTAGGGCTTTTTTGCTTTTGAATTTGTCAACACTTGACTGCTTGATGCCTGACATCAGGTAAAACTCCATTAGCTAATTCTGGAACGATCAACACATCAACTATCCCGGGAATCACAACCCGATGTTGAGGTTCTCTTTTCATACGCGCCTGACGACTCCTGGACGCTCGCATCTATTTGTGCCTTCCGCTGCGGCTCCCTTCACACGGCGCCGAAAAACCGCTGCTGCTCTCTATACAAGATCCGGACAACAAGCCCACCGCGGATGCTGCCATTTCGGCTTAACAAGCCGTCGACAGCCTCATGGGATACATAATGGGCAACGTGTCAAAGGTCACATTATGCCGTTATTCTGCCCGCGTGGCTGTAGCGTAATTGATGATTCCTCCACAGCACCGTAGATAAATGCCAGCAATCGTGGCACCTCAACACATGAATTTAGGTACCGGACGCACGTATTTGAACAGGGGGGCCATCATGCTCCCTGAAGATCGTCTCGAACCACCGCGAGCTAAAATTCGTGGCTTGCTTTCGCGAAACAGTCGTTCCGAAACAATGCCGAAGTGCCAGGCAGGGCCAATTAGCGACAGATCATTCCAAGACTTGAGCCAAAAAAGGGTGGCATTCTGCCATAAACAAAAGAGAGATCGAGCGAGACTATCAATTTAAGCGAGAGCAACGAACCGGTTCGAGGGGGTGGCGTGAAATATTTGAAGCCGCAATGGAAAAGCACCAACCCCAAATCGAATCATCATGGGAAAAAATAGGGGAATCTACGTATAAAAATCGCCTTAACCTGAAGCATTGCGCCACCAGGTGAGCTCACCAGATCAAATCATTAGCGTGACAGCGAGCCTTATGCAGAGCGCGCGGCTACCCCTCTTTGATATCACACTCGGCGACCGAATGTACAAATCAACGATGGACCAACCAGATTAATCAGTTATCTATTCAGCCTCGACATTGCTACATGCCTCATCCCCGCCAACCAGCTGATGACTGGCCCAATGCAGCAACCCACCAGCAAAGCCAAGACAATATAGACCCCCACAGAAGCTTGAGGCGTAGACCATGAAAGGAACCCAAGGGCTACTGGCTGATCATTTTCGAGAGTAAATATGATAACGACCGCGACAACCAAAATGAGCAGCGCGACTGCGATCAATTGCTTAACTTTGCTCATCTACACCCCCAAACGAAGACTAAAGATTACCTTCATCTTCCTCATCCTCATTCACCCGATCCCGCAATTCCTTCCCCGGCTTGAAATGAGGCACAAACTTCCCATCCAGACTCACAGACTGCCCGGTCTTAGGATTCCGCCCTACCCGCGGCGCGCGGTAGTGCAGCGAAAAGCTCCCAAACCCACGGATCTCAATCCGATCCCCGGTCGCCAGGCACTGGGACATTTGCTCGAGCATGGTCTTGATAGCCAGCTCTACATCCTTGGATGAGAGCAGCCCTTGATGGGTGACAATTCGTTCGATCAACTCCGACTTCGTCATATTTTTCCCTTCTTTTTCAAGCAGCTAGGAAAAGCGCTTCGAAGGTTTTAGCATGACTTGATGAATTTGAACAGCCCATGCATAAACTTATCTGTGGACTGAATAAACACCTGTTGCGGATGGACCTCGCACTCAATTGCAGATCACCAACATCGTCCGCGTTACCGCGCCGGCGGGGTTCCAGCCGAATGGATAGTCGCCCTCTTCGTCCGTGGCGTCACTGGACTTGGTGATGACCTTGTAACCCTGCATCTTGCACTCTCTAGCCGCGCGTTTGTCGCACTTGCTCCAGTTGTTGCCCAGGCCCGAGCAATCGATCTCGATGCCGCTGACACCTCGCTTGGCGTGGGTCTTGGCGCTGGTGGTGGAGCAGCCTGCAAGTACCAGCACTGCGGTTAGTACGATAAGCCTGTTCATTCAAATCCTTATTGAAGCAACAACGCGAGAACTGTTTTTTTAAGACTATAGTCAGTTCTGACACTGAGCTGTGCATCTTGGTTCTCGGTGTTGATTCAACGAATTTCAGGCGCAAAAAAGGGCGACCGAAGTCGCCCTTTTTCTAGGGTCTGACAGAACTTAGTTCTGTTTTTCCATTTGTGCACGCAACAGGTCGCCCAGAGTGGTAGGACCAGCAGCGATGCTATCCGAAGGCTTGTCTTTCAAGCTTTGGATGGCTTCTTTCTCTTCAGCATCGTCTTTCGACTTGATGGAGAGCTGGATTACGCGGCTCTTGCGGTCAACGCTGATGATCTTGGCTTCTACTTCCTGGCCTTCTTTCAGAACGTTGCGCGCGTCTTCAACGCGGTCACGGCTGATTTCGGAGGCTTTCAGAGTCGCTTCGATATCGTCGGCCAGAGTGATGATGGCGCCTTTAGCGTCAACTTCTTTCACGATGCCTTTAACGATTGCGCCTTTGTCGTTGTCCTGAACGTATTCAGAGAACGGGTCGCTTTCCAGTTGCTTGATGCCCAGGGAGATGCGCTCACGCTCTGGGTCAACCGACAGGATAACGGTGTCCAGCTCGTCGCCCTTCTTGAAACGACGAACAGCTTCTTCGCCCACTTCGTTCCAGGAGATGTCGGACAGGTGAACCAGGCCGTCGATGCCGCCGTCCAGACCAATGAAGATACCGAAATCGGTGATCGACTTGATGGTGCCGGAGATTTTATCGCCCTTGTTGAACTGGCCAGAGAAATCTTCCCATGGGTTAGATTTGCACTGCTTGATGCCGAGGGAGATACGACGACGCTCTTCGTCGATGTCCAGAACCATAACTTCCACTTCGTCGCCGACTTGTACGACTTTCGAAGGGTGGATGTTTTTGTTGGTCCAGTCCATTTCGGAAACGTGTACCAGGCCTTCCACGCCTTCTTCCAGCTCAGCGAAGCAGCCGTAGTCGGTCAGGTTGGTAACACGCGCGGTAACGCGAGTGCTTTCTGGGTAACGGGCTTTGATAGCGACCCATGGATCTTCACCCAGTTGCTTCAGGCCCAGGGAAACACGGTTGCGTTCGCGATCGTATTTCAGAACCTTGACATCGATCTCGTCGCCAACGTTGACGATTTCGGAAGGATGCTTGATACGCTTCCAAGCCATGTCGGTAATGTGCAGCAGGCCATCGACGCCACCCAGATCGACGAATGCGCCGTAATCGGTGAGGTTCTTGACGATACCTTTGACTTGTTGGCCTTCCTGCAGGGATTCCAGCAGAGCTTCACGCTCGGCGGAGTTCTCTGCTTCCAGGACGCTGCGACGGGAAACGACAACGTTGTTGCGTTTCTGGTCGAGTTTGATGACCTTGAATTCGAGTTCTTTGCCTTCCAGGTGCGTGGTGTCGCGCACAGGACGAACGTCGACCAAAGAACCTGGCAGGAACGCACGGATGCCGTTAACGTCGACAGTGAAGCCGCCTTTAACCTTACCGTTGATAACGCCCTTGACCACTTCTTCAGCTGCGAAGGCTGCTTCGAGAACAATCCAGCATTCAGCGCGCTTGGCTTTTTCACGGGACAGCTTGGTTTCACCGAAACCGTCTTCAACCGAGTCCAGAGCAACGTGAACTTCGTCACCGACATTGATTGTCAGATCGCCAGCATCGTTGTAGAACTGTTCCAGCGGGATCAGAGCTTCAGACTTCAGACCAGCGTGAACGGTTACCCAGCGAGCTTGGTAATCGATATCAACGATAACACCGGTGATGATGGAGCCTGCCTGAAGGTTCAGGGTTTTTAGGCTTTCTTCAAAGAGTTCCGCAAAGCTTTCGCTCATTTTAATTCCTGTTGATAAGGGCGAAGAATACGCCCATCTCCACACCCCAGACGGTGTGGGTCAGTTTCAATTAAAAGAAGCACCACAGGACTATGACTGGTCCCCTGCGGCCTTCTTGGTCACCCGGCGATATCGCGAATAGCGATCTCGCTCATGATGCGTTCCAGCACCTGCTCGATGGACAACTCCGTGGAATCCAGCTGTATCGCATCAGCCGCCGGCTTTAGCGGGGCTACTGCGCGCTGGGTATCACGCTCATCGCGTGCACGGATCTCATCTAGCAGACTCGACAGACTAACACCATCGACTTTGCCCTTCAACTGCAAGTAACGGCGGCGAGCCCGCTCCTCGGCACTGGCGGTCAGGAAAATCTTTAACGGCGCCTCTGGAAATACCACGGTGCCCATGTCGCGGCCATCGGCCACCAGGCCCGGCGGTTCCTGAAACGCCCGCTGACGCTGCAGCAAAGCGTCACGCACCGCAGGCAGCGCGGCGACCTGGGACGCCCAGGAGCCGACTTGTTCGTTGCGCAGATCATCGGTCACATCATCGCCTTCGAGGATGATGCGCTGGGGATGACCTTCCGTCGCGCCGACGAACTGCACATCCAAATGTGCGGCCAGCAGCTTCAGGGATTCTTCGTTGGTCAGGTCGACGCCATGGTTGCGAGCGGCAAACGCCAACAGGCGGTAAAGCGCGCCGGAATCCAGCAGGCACCAACCCAGGCGTTTGGCCAGGATGCCGGCTATCGTGCCTTTGCCCGAACCGCTTGGCCCGTCGATGGTAATCACCGGTGCTTTGATATTCACAATTGAGCCTCTTGGGCAACACGGATGCCGACTTGGGCACACAGTGTAAGAAAATTCGGAAAAGACGTAGCAACATTGGCGCAGTCGCGGATACGAATCGGCGCCGCCGCCCTTAGGGAAGCCACACTGAACGCCATGGCAATCCGGTGATCGCCATGGGCATGCACTTCGCCCCCCCCCATCAGGCCACCGTCAATGATAATCCCATCGGGGGTCGGTTCACACTTCACCCCCAGCGCCAATAGACCATCGGCCATCACCTGGATACGGTCAGACTCCTTCACGCGCAGCGCCTCAGCTCCGCGCAACACCGTGCGCCCCTCGGCACAGGCCGCCGCGACGAACAGCACCGGAAACTCATCGATTGCCAACGGCACCAGCGCGTCGGGAATCTCGATCCCCTTCAGCGCCGCCGCGCGCACCCGCAGGTCCGCGACAGGCTCACCGCCGACTTCGCGCAGGTTTTCCAGCGTTATATCTGCGCCCATCAGCCGCAGGATGTCGATCACGCCGGTACGCGTCGGATTGACACCGACATGCTCCAGCAACAACTCGGAGCCCTCGGCAATCGACGCAGCCACTAGGAAGAACGCAGAAGAAGAGATATCCCCCGGCACTTCTATATGGGTAGCCGTCAACGAATGCCCCGACTCAACCGAAGCCGTCGCGCCCTGCACCGCCACCGGATAACCAAAGCCGCGCAACATACGTTCGGTGTGGTCACGGGTCGGTGCCGGCTCGGTCACCGCGGTCTTGCCCTCGGCATACAAACCCGCCAACAACAGGCAGGATTTGACCTGGGCGCTGGCCATCGGCATGTCATACGCCACGCCCTTCAACGACTGGCCACCACGGATGGTCAGCGGCGGACGCCCTTCCGGCCCAGTCTCGATCACCGCGCCCATTTCCCGCAGCGGCTTGGCCACGCGACTCATCGGGCGCTTGGACAGGGACGCGTCGCCCGTCAGCACGCTGTCAAAGCGCTGCGCTGCCAGCAAGCCGGACAGCAGGCGCATGGAGGTGCCAGAGTTACCGAGGTAAATCGACCCCGGCGCCGGCTTCAAGCCATGTAAACCCACGCCATGAATGATCACACGCCCATGGTGCGGGCCTTCAATCACCACGCCCATGTCGCGAAACGCCTGCAAGGTCGCCAGGGCGTCTTCGCCCTCGAGAAAACCCTCGACCTCGGTCACACCTTCAGCCAACGAACCGAGCATGATCGACCGATGGGAGATCGACTTGTCGCCCGGCACCCGAATGCTTCCGCTCAAGCGGCCGCCCGGGTTGGCGAGAAAGGTCAGTTCATCAGCGCTCACAGCGGTTTCCATATAGGCCCGGCGAGCCAGGATCTTGCTGAAATGCTCACGCGCCACCCGTGCACGGGTGAACACGCCCAATAATTGATGGCCGTCCCCCGCGTCGACCGCATCACGCAAGGCGTCGAGGTCACTGCGGAAGGTGTCCAGGGTGCGCAACACCGCTTCGCGATTGGCAAGGAAGATGTCGTGCCACATCACCGGGTCGCTGCCGGCAATCCGCGTGAAGTCACGGAAGCCGCCGGCGGCATAACGGAATATCTCGAGGTTCTCGTTGCGCTTGGCCAGGGAGTCCACCAGGCCAAATGCCAACAAATGCGGCAAGTGACTGGTCGCCGCCAGCACCTCGTCGTGACGCTCAACCTGCATGTGCTCGACATCCGCGCCCAACTCACGCCACAGACGATCCACCACCGCCAATGCAGCGGGGTCGGTTTGCTTCAGCGGTGTGAGGATGACTTTGTGGCGACGGAACAGCTGCGCATTCGACGCCTCTACCCCACTCTGCTCGGAACCGGCAATCGGATGGCCCGGCACGAACCGCGCCGGCATGCCGCCAAACGCCTGTTGCGCCGCACGCACCACATTGCCCTTGGCACTGCCGACGTCCGTCAGGATCGCCTGGCCGAGGTCCATGCCGGCCAACACGCCGAGCAATTTCTCCATGGCCAGGATTGGCACCGCGAGCTGGATCACGTCAGCGCCACGGCACGCAAGCGCCAGGTCCGCTTCACAGCGATCCACCACCCCCAACTCAACCGCCAACTGACGCGATTTGGGGTCAAGGTCCACACCAACTACTTCGCCACACAGCCCGCTTTCACGCAGGCCTTTGGCGAAGGAGCCGCCGATCAAGCCCAGACCGACCACCACCAGGCGACCGATCATAGGCACAGCAGGTTGCAATGCGGTGACATCAACCACGGGCCAGAACCTTGGCCAGCGCTTCCAGGAAGCGGCTGTTTTCAGCCGGCAAACCGATGGTGATACGCAGGTGATTCGGCATGCCGTAGTTGGCCACCGGACGCACGATCACGCCTTCGCGCAACAAACCCTGGAACACCGGGGCAGCCACTTGGCCAAGGTCGACACAGATGAAGTTGCCCTTGGACGGAATCCAGCCCAGGCCCATCTCACGAAAGCCTGCCTGCAATTGCAGCATGCCGCTTTCGTTGACGCGACGGCTCTCTTCCAGGTACTCGGTATCCTTAACCGCCGCACAGGCCGCGGCCAGCGCGAGGCTGTTGACGTTGAACGGTTGGCGTACGCGGTTCAGCACATCGGCAACCACCGCAGTGGACAGACCGTAGCCGACCCGCAACGACGCCAGGCCATAGGCCTTGGAGAACGTGCGCGATACCAGCAGGTTCGGGTAGGCCGCCAGAAAGTCCAGGCCGTCCGGCAAGTCGCTGCCTTCGGCGTATTCGATGTAGGCTTCGTCCAGCACCACCAGTACGTGCTCAGGCACGTCTTGCAGGAAGTCGTTCAGCGCTTGAGCATCAAACCAGGTACCGGTCGGGTTGTTCGGGTTGGCAATAAACACCACGCGGGTCTGGGCGTCGATGGCCGCCAACATGGCCGGCAGGTCGTGGCCCCAGTCCTTCGCAGGAATGATGCGCGCATCCGCGCCAACAGCCTGCGTGACAATTGGATACACCGCGAACGCGTGCTCGCTGAACACCGCATTCAGGCCCGGCGCCAGGTAGGCACGGCCGACCAGCTCGAGAATGTCATTGGAACCGTTGCCCAACGTCACCTGGTTCAGCTCGACGCGGCACTTCTGCGCCAGCAGCGACTTCAGAGCAAAGCCATTGCCGTCGGGATAACGCGTCAGCTCGGCCAGCTCTTCGCGAATCGCCGCGAGCACGTTAGGGCTCGGGCCCAGCGGATTTTCGTTACTCGCCAATTTGACGATTTTGGAAGGATCCAGATTCAACTCACGCGCCAACTCGTCCACAGGCTTGCCCGGAACGTAAGGCGACAGTTGTTGCACGCCCGGCTGAGCCAGGGCGAGAAAGTTGCCACTCATGTTAACGCCTCACAAAACCGCTTTCGGGTAAGAGCCCAGCACCTTGAGTGCCACGGCTTCCTGACTGATTTTCTCGAGCACGCCCTTGACCAGTGGGTCGCGGTGATGGCCGATGAAGTCGATAAAGAACACGTAAGTCCATTTACCGCTGCGCGAAGGACGAGTCTCGATGCGCGTCAGGTCAATCCCGTTGTCGTGGAACGGCACCAGCAGCTCATGCAGCGCGCCGGGCTTGTTGCTCATGGAGACGATGATCGAGGTCTTGTCGTCGCCGGTCGGCGGCACTTCCTGGCTGCCAATCATCAGGAAACGCGTGGAGTTGTCCGGGCGGTCCTCGATTTTTTCGGCCAGGCGCGTCAGGCCATACAGGCCCGCCGCCATATCACCGGCGATGGCCGCCGAGTTCCACTCACCCTTGACCCGCTTGGCGGCTTCGGCGTTGCTGGAGACTGCCACGCGCTCAACATTCGGGTAATGCGCGTCCAGCCACTTGCGGCACTGCGCCAGGGACTGGGCGTGAGAATAGATGCGGCTGATACTGTCGGTCTTGGTGCTCTCGCCCACCAGCAGATGGTGGTGGATACGCAGCTCGACTTCGCCGCAGATCACCATGTCGTGCTCGAGGAAGCTGTCCAGGGTGTGGTTGACCGCGCCTTCGGTGGAGTTTTCCACCGGGACCACGCCAAAATTCACCGCACCGGCCGCCACTTCACGGAACACTTCGTCGATCGCAGCCATCGGCTTGCTGATCACCGCGTGGCCGAAGTGTTTCATGGCCGCCGCTTGCGTGAAGGTGCCTTCCGGGCCGAGGTACGCCACTTTCAGCGGTTGCTCCAGCGCCAGGCATGACGACATGATTTCACGGAACAACCGCGCCATCTCTTCATTGCCCAACGGGCCCTTGTTGCGCTCCATCACACGCTTGAGCACCTGGGCTTCACGCTCAGGCCGGTAGAACACCGGCACTTCGCCTTCTGCCAGGGACGCCATTTTCACCCGTGCCACTTCCTGCGCGCACCGCGCGCGCTCACTGATCAGCTCCAGGACTTTCTCGTCCAGGCTGTCAATGCGTACACGCAGGGCCTTGAGTTCTTGCTCAGACATTAGCCGTGTTCCTTTTCGAACGCTGCCATGTAGGCAACCAGCGCGTTGATCGCGTTGATGTCGACAGCGTTGTAGATGGAGGCGCGCATGCCACCGACCGAACGGTGGCCCTTGAGGTTCAGCAGGCCGCGCTCGTCGGCACCGGCCAGGAACGGTTTGTCCAGACGGTCGTCCGCCAGGCGGAACGGCACGTTCATCCACGAGCGATCAGTGAGGTTGATCGGATTGCTGTAGAGGCCGCTGGCGTCGATGAAGTCGTACAGGGTGCGCTTCTTCTCTTCGTTGCGCTTGCCCATGGCAGCCACACCGCCCTGCTCTTTCAGCCATTCGAAAACCAGGCCCGACAGGTACCAGGCGAACGCTGGCGGGGTGTTGTACATCGAGCCATTATCCGCCGCGACCTTGTAGTTGAGCATGGTCGGGCACAGCGAACGGGCACGGCCGAGCAGGTCTTCGCGGATGATGTTGACCACGATGCCGCTCGGGCCGATGTTCTTCTGCGCGCCGGCGTAGATCATGCCGTACTTGGACACATCGATCGGGCGCGAGAGGATGTCCGAAGACATGTCGCACACCAGCGGCACGTCACCCACTTCCGGCACCCAGTCGAACTCCAGGCCGCCGATGGTCTCGTTCTGCACGTAGTGCACGTAGGCAGCGTCCTTCGACAGCTTCCACTCGTTCTGACCGGGAATCGCGAAGTAGTCGTAGGGCTTGGCGGTGCCCGCCACATTGACGTGACCGTAACGCGAGGCCTCTTCAATCGCCTTCTGGCCCCAGATACCGGTGTCGATATAGTCGGCCGTGCCGCCTTCCGGCAGCAGGTTCAGCGGGATCTGGGCGAATTGCTGGCTGGCGCCGCCTTGCAGGAACAGCACTTTGTAGTCGGATGGGATGCCCAGCAAGTCGCGCAGGTCCTGCTCGGCCTTGGTGGCGATGGACACGAACTCATCGCTGCGATGGCTCATTTCCATCACGGAGAGGCCTTTTCCATGCCAGTCGAGGAGTTCACCCTGCGCACGCTGCAGGACTGCTTCAGGAAGCGCCGCGGGACCGGCACAGAAGTTATAGGCTCTCTTGCTCACATCCAATCTCACTCTGATCTGGTGGTAGTCACGCAAACATATCAGGCGACACCCGATCCAATGTGGGAGCGGGCTTGCTCGCGAAAGCGATCTAACAGCCGACATTTGTAGTGAATGTCAGTCCGCCTTCGCGAGCAAGCCCGCTCCCACAAGGAATCTGCTTGGGTATCAACATTTCCATCCGGACAAACAACAAGGGGGCGAATCTTCATCCGCCCCCTGTGTGTCCGCTTATTCCTGCGGCTCTTCTTCGTCTGCGGCTGCATCGAGGGTTGGCTCGTCGACGTTGTCATCGCCGGCTGCGATCACCTCGCCATCGAAGCCTTCACCTTCAAGCTCGTCGCCTTCCAGCTCTTCGCCTTCCACTTCCGACGGTTCCTGGACACGCTCCAGGCCGACCAGTTTTTCGTCCTTGGCCAGCTTGATCAAGGTCACGCCCTGGGTGTTACGGCCCAGGCTCGACACTTCAGCCACACGGGTACGTACCAGGGTGCCCTGGTCGGAAATCAGCATGATTTCCTCGCCATCGAGCACCTGGACTGCGCCGACCAGACGGCCGTTGCGGTCGTTGCTGACCATGGCAATCACGCCTTGGCCGCCACGCTTGTACTCCGGGAACTCGCTGATAGCGGTACGCTTGCCATAACCACGCTCGGAAGCGGTGAGGATCTGGCTGCCTTCTTCCGGGATCAGCATCGAAATCAGCTTCTGCCCTTCCGGCAGGCGCATGCCGCGCACACCGCGAGCGGTACGGCCCATGGCGCGAACGTCGGATTCCTTGAAGCGCGTTACTTTACCGCCGTCGGAGAACAGCATGACTTCACGCTCACCATCGGTGATGGCCGCGGAGATCAGTACGTCGCCTTCATCCAGCTCCAGGGCGATCAGGCCCACGCTGCGTTGACGGCTGAAGGATTCCAGCGGGGTCTTCTTCACGGTGCCCTTGGCGGTCGCCATGAAGATGAAGTGACCTTCGGTGTATTCCTCGACCGGCAGCATGGTGCTGATGTATTCATCACTGTCCAGCGGCAGCAGGTTGACCAGTGGGCGACCACGGGCGGCGCGGGAGGCTTCCGGAATTTCGTAGGTTTTCAGCCAGTACACTTTGCCTTTGCTGGAGAACAGCAACAGCGTGGTGTGACTGTTGGCGACCAGCAGGTGAGCGATGTAGTCCTCATCCTTGACGCCGGTAGCCGACTTACCTTTACCACCACGACGCTGGGCCTGGTACGCAGCCAATGGCTGGGTTTTGGCGTAGCCACTGTGGGAGATGGTCACGACGCGCTCTTCTTCCGGGATCATGTCACCCAGGGTCAGGTCGAGGCGCGCATCGAGGATCTCGGTGCGGCGCACATCACCGTATTCGGCGCGGATCACTTCCAGCTCTTCGCGGATCACTTCCATCAGGCGCACGGCGCTGTTGAGGATGCGGATCAGCTCGCCGATCTGGTTGAGAATCTCCTGGTACTCGGCCAGCAGCTTCTCGTGCTCCAGACCGGTCAGGCGATGCAGGCGCAGTTCGAGGATGGCCTGGGCCTGTTCCGGCGACAGGAAATACTTGCCGTCGCGCAGACCGTATTGCGGGTCCAGGGTCTCAGGGCGGCACGAATCGGCGCCGGCACGCTCAACCATCGCCACTACGGCGCTGGATTCCCACGGCATCTTGATCAGTGCTTCTTTAGCTTCCGACGGGGTCGGCGAGGCTTTGATCAGGGCGATGACCGGGTCGATGTTCGACAGCGCAACAGCCTGGCCTTCCAGGATGTGGCCGCGCTCGCGGGCCTTGCGCAGTTCGAATACGGTACGGCGGGTAACGACTTCGCGGCGGTGACGGACAAACGCTTCCAGCAGATCCTTGAGGTTCAGGATGCGCGGGCGGCCGTCGATCAGTGCAACTACGTTGATACCAAATACGCTTTGCAGCTGGGTCTGGGCGTAAAGGTTGTTGAGGATCACCTCAGGCACTTCGCCACGACGCAGCTCGATCACTACGCGCATACCGTCTTTGTCGGACTCGTCGCGCAGTTCGGTGATGCCTTCAAGCTTCTTCTCTTTGACCAGCTCGGCGATCTTCTCGATCAGACGCGCCTTGTTCAGCTGGTACGGGAGTTCGGTGATGACGATCTGCTGGCGGCCACCGACTTTGTCGATGTCTTCGATCATCGAGCGGGCGCGCATGTAAATGCGGCCGCGACCGGTGCGGTAGGCTTCGATGATGCCGGCGCGACCGTTAATGATCGCGGCGGTCGGGAAGTCCGGACCGGGGATGTATTGCATCAGCTCATCGACGGTCAACTCAGGGTTGTCGATAAGCGCCAGGCAACCGTCGATGACTTCACCGAGGTTGTGCGGCGGGATATTGGTGGCCATGCCCACGGCAATACCGCTGGAACCGTTGACCAGCAGGTTGGGAATACGGGTTGGCATGACCGCCGGGATCATTTCGGTGCCGTCGTAGTTCGGCACCCAGTCCACGGTTTCTTTATGCAGGTCGGCCAGCAGCTCGTGCGCCAGCTTGGTCATGCGCACTTCGGTGTATCGCATGGCCGCGGCGTTGTCGCCGTCGACCGAACCGAAGTTACCCTGGCCGTCTACCAGCAGGTAGCGCAGGGAAAACGGCTGGGCCATCCGAACGATGGTGTCGTACACCGCAGTGTCGCCGTGAGGGTGATACTTACCGATCACGTCACCGACAACACGGGCAGATTTCTTGTACGGCTTGTTCCAGTCGTTACCCAGCTCGCTCATCGCGAACAGCACACGCCGGTGCACGGGCTTCAAGCCATCGCGCGCATCAGGCAGTGCCCGACCGACAATTACGCTCATCGCGTAGTCGAGGTAGGACTGTTTCAGCTCGTCTTCGATATTGACCGGGAGGATTTCTTTGGCCAGTTCGCCCATGAGAAGCCTGATTCCTTTTTCGGGTGAAACCTCGTCACATCCATATGGGACGAACGAAGCTCGCCGCTGCCGGCAGAGTGCCTGACAACGACTTACGACAAATCAACGAGTTATGACACGGATCTGCACGTTATAGGCCACCCCTTGGGGCAGCCCTGGAAACCGCCGGATGTTATCACAATCGCCGCCACGCACCTATCCCCCTGATGCGCATGGAGCATAGTAAGTTGACGGATGACAGGCTTGAGGGGGACGAGAGGGGCTCAGAAGTGGGGTGGTGCTATTTTTCGAGCGTGGATCCAAGGATTTTATTGACTTAAATGGCCAATCGCAGGCAAGCCAGCTCCCACACGTAGATCTGTGACCATTATCCAAGGTGGGAGCTGGCTTGCCTGCGATAGCAATCGGACAGGCGCCAAAGCCCTCAATGCAACCGCTTACGGCACATCAACCTGGCCAATTTGGCCGTATCCGGCCGCTCAACGACGCCTTTCTCGGTCACGATCACATCGATCAGATCAGCCGGCGTCACATCAAACACCGGGTTATAAGCTGTCACATCGGCCGCGAAACGCTGGCCCGCAACTTCCAGCAGCTCACCCGCATCACGCTCTTCCAGCGCAACGTCATCGCCAGTGGCCATCATCCTGTCCAGCGTCGAACTCGGCGCCACCACCATAAAACGCACGCCATGATGCATCGCGCACACCGCCAGCTGGTAGGTGCCGATCTTGCCGATCACATCACCATTGGCGGCGATGCAGTCGGCACCGACGATTACCCATGTCACGCCTTTGGTCTTCAGGATATGTGCACCGGCCGAGTCGGCATTCACCGTCACCGGGATGCCCTCGCCCGCCAGTTCCCAGGCGGTCAGGCGCGAGCCTTGCAGCCAGGGCCGGGTTTCATTGGCGTAAACCTGTTCGACCATGCCTTCCAGATAGGCCGCACGAATCACGCCAAGGGCCGTACCGACACCACCGGTCGCCAGGGCGCCAGCGTTGCCATGGGTGAGGATTGCCTGGGCATTGCCCTGGTGCTTGCGGATCAGCTCAACGCCCAGTTGGGCCATGGTCAGGTTGGCTTCGCGGTCGCTTTCGTGGATCGCAATCGCCTCGGCTTCCAGCACCGCCAGCGGATCGGCGTGCTTCTTGACGCGGTCCAGGCGGTCGCGCATGCGCTTCAGTGCCCAGAACAGATTCGACGCGGTCGATCGGGTATCGGCTAACAATGCGTAGTCTTCTTCCCATGCGGCCTGCCAATCACCGCCTTCGGCGATCCGCTCGCGGGCCGCCAGCACCAAGCCATACGCAGCACTGATACCAATAGCCGGCGCACCGCGTACCACCATCGAACGAATGGCTGCAGCCACCTCATCGACCGTAACGCAGGCCACCCAGCTTTCCCGGGACGGCAAGGCACGCTGGTCGAGCAGGTACAGCGCGCCATCACGCCAATTGATGGCCTTCACTTTCTCCGCTGCCAACAGTCGATCGCGCATCCCTTACTCCGCACTCATGAACAAAGCCGCCGATTATAGCGATCCGCCAGCCAGGACGCTCGGGTATACTTCGCCCTTCTTTTATAGCTGCCTGGGAAGAAGCCTGCGATGACCGCCACTGCCGCCCCGCTCGACTTGTTGTTGCTGCCAACCTGGCTGGTACCTGTCGAACCTGCCGGCGTGGTGTTCAAGGAGCATGGTCTGGGCATCCGCGATGGGCGCATTGCCTTTATCGGGCCACGGGCCGCGGCCTTGAAGCTTTCGGCCGTTGAGGTGCGCGAACTGCCGGGCATGCTGCTCAGCCCCGGCCTGATCAACGCCCACGGGCATGCGGCGATGAGCCTGTTTCGCGGCCTGGCCGACGATTTGCCACTGATGACCTGGCTGGAAAAACACATCTGGCCCGCCGAAGCCAAGTGGGTCGATGAAGCCTTCGTACGTGATGGCACCGACCTGGCCATCGCCGAACAGCTCAAAGGTGGCATTACCTGCTTTTCCGACATGTACTTCTACCCCAAGGTCGCCAGTGACTGCGTGCACAACAGCGGCATGCGCGCGCAGATCGCGATTCCGATCCTCGACTTCCCGATCCCCGGCGCCAGCACCGCCGATGAGGCGATCCGCCAGGGTGTCGAGCTGTTCGGCGACCTCAAGCACCACCCGCGCATCAAAATCACCTTCGGCCCGCACGCGCCCTACACGGTGTGCGACGACAACCTGGAAAAAATCCGGGTAATCGCCGAGGAGCTGGATGCAGCGATTCATATGCATGTTCACGAAACCGCCTTTGAAGTGCAGCAAGCGGTTGAGCAGACCGGCGAGCGCCCCCTGGCACGCCTGGGTCGACTCGGCCTGCTGGGCCCGCGCTTCCAGGCCGTTCATATGACCCAAATCAGCGAGGACGACTTGGCTTTGCTGGTAGAAAGCAACACCAGCGTCATCCATTGCCCGGAATCGAACCTGAAACTGGCCAGCGGCTTTTGCCCGGTGGAGCGGTTATGGCAGGCTGGCGTCAATGTGGCCATCGGCACCGATGGCGCCGCCAGCAACAATGACCTCGACCTGCTGGGCGAAACCCGCACCGCCGCGATGCTGGCCAAGGCCGTCGCCGGTTCAGCCACCGCGCTGGATGCCCACCGTGCCCTGCGCATGGCGACGCTCAATGGCGCGCGGGCCATGGGCCTGGAAAGCGAGATTGGCTCGCTGGAAGTGGGCAAGGCGGCGGATATGGTCGCCTTCGATCTGTCGGGGCTGACGCAACAACCGATCTACGATCCGGTCTCACAACTTATATATGCCACCGGACGCGATTGTGTGAAACACCTTTGGGTCGCCGGCAAGCAGTTGCTCGACGACCGGCAATTGACCTGCATGGATGAACAACAATTGACCGCCACGGCCATTGCCTGGGGCCAACGCATCAGCGGGCACAGCGAATAACGCCGGTTTTGAACCCTGACGTTCAGAAACGGCCAACCGATTTATCAGATTTAGAGGATTCACCATGAGCAACGTCGACCACGCCGAAATCGCCAAATTCGAAGCCCTGGCTCACCGCTGGTGGGACCGCGAGAGCGAGTTCAAACCCCTGCACGACATCAACCCGCTGCGCGTCAACTGGATTGACGAGCGCGTCAACCTGGCCGGCAAGAAGGTTCTGGATGTAGGTTGCGGCGGCGGCATCCTCAGCGAAGCCATGGCGCAGCGCGGCGCGACCGTGATGGGCATCGACATGGGCGAAGCCCCATTGGCCGTGGCCCAGCTGCACCAGCTGGAATCCGGCGTCAACGTCGAATACCGTCAGATCACCGCCGAAGACCTGGCCGAAGAAATGCCCGAGCAGTTCGACGTGGTCACCTGTCTCGAGATGCTCGAGCACGTGCCGGACCCGTCCTCGGTGATCCGCGCGTGCTTCCGTATGGTCAAGCCAGGCGGCCAGGTGTTTTTCTCCACCATCAACCGCAACCCCAAGGCCTACCTGTTCGCGATCATCGGCGCGGAATACATCATGAAGCTGCTGCCGCGGGGCACCCATGACTTCAAGAAATTCATCCGCCCGTCCGAGCTGGGTGCCTGGAGCCGCCAGGCCGGGCTGACCGTCAAGGACATCATCGGCCTGACCTACAACCCGCTGACCAAGCACTACAAGCTGGCCAGCGACGTGGACGTCAACTACATGATCCAGACCCTGCGCGAGGAGTAAGCCTGTGAAGTTGCGAGCGGTTCTCTTCGATATGGACGGTACCTTGCTGGACACTGCGCCGGACTTTATCGCCATCTGCCAGGCCATGCGCGCCGACCGCGGCCTGGCGCCGATCAACGACCAGCACATCCGCGATGAAATCTCCGGCGGTGCGCGAGCGATGGTCGCCGTGACCTTTTCCATGGACCCGGAATCCCCAGGTTTTGAAGAATTGCGCTTGGAGTTCCTCGATCGCTACGTCAAGGGCTGCGCGATCCATAGCAAACTGTTCGATGGCATGGCCGAGTTGCTCGAAGACATTGAGAAGGCCCATCTGATCTGGGGCGTGGTCACCAACAAGCCGCTGCGCTTTGCCGAGCCGATCATGCAGCAACTGGGCCTGGCCGAGCGTTCGGCCCTGCTGATCTGCCCGGACCATGTGAAACACAGCAAGCCGGACCCGGAGCCGATGATCCTGGCGTGCAAGATGCTCGGCCTGGACCCGGCCAGCGTGTTGTTCGTGGGCGATGACCTGCGCGATATCGAATCCGGCCGTGATGCCGGCACCCGCACGGCGGCGGTCACTTACGGCTACATCCACCCGGACGACAACCCGCGTCATTGGGGCGCCGATGTCGTGGTGGATCACCCGCTGGAGCTGCGCAAGGTGCTGGATAACGCGCTGTGCAGTTGCTGATTGTTTGCCGCCCCTGCAAACACTGAAGCCAGCTCCCACAGGAATTGGATTCCACATTGAGAGCTGTATCACCTTGAATTCTGTCGAGGCTATTTATGTTTGATTACTCCGCACGTCCAGAACTGCTCAAAGGCCGGATAATCCTGGTGACCGGTGCCGGTCGCGGGATTGGCGCGGCGGCGGCAAAAACCTACGCCGCCCATGGCGCGACCGTGCTGCTGCTGGGCAAGACCGAGGCCAACCTGGCCCAGGTCTACGACGAAATCGAAGCCGCGGGCCACCCGCAACCGGTGGTGATTCCGTTCAACCTGGAGACTGCCCTGCCCCATCAATACGATGAGCTGGCCGCGATGATCGAGAACGAATTCGGCCACCTCGACGGCCTGCTGCACAACGCGTCGATCATCGGCCCACGCACGCCGATCGAGCAGTTGTCCGGTGAGAATTTCATGCGCGTGATGCACGTGAACGTCAACGCGATGTTCATGCTGACCAGCACCCTACTGCCGCTGCTGAAGCTGTCCCAGGATGCGTCGGTGGTGTTCACCTCCAGCAGCGTCGGGCGTAAAGGCCGGGCGTATTGGGGGGCTTACGGTGTGTCGAAGTTTGCCACTGAGGGCCTGATGCAGACCTTGGCCGACGAGCTCGAAGACGTGGCGGCGGTACGCGCTAACAGCATCAACCCGGGCGGTACGCGCACCAGCATGCGGGCCCAGGCGTATCCGGGGGAAAACCCGTTGGAACGGCCTGCGCCGGAAGAGATCATGCCGGTGTATTTGTACCTGATGGGGCCGGACAGTGCGGGGATCAATGGGCAGGCGTTTGACGCGCAATAATATCTGACACAACACAGAACCAAATGTGGGAGCGGCGGTGCGACCGCCGCTCCCACATTGGTATTGCAGCGCTCTTTAGTTTTTCACCACCTCTTCGAGAGTGAAGCGGCCCAGCGGGTTTTGCAGGAAGTTGCTCACATTTTTGCGTGAGATGTTGATGTACGGGCTGTAGTACAAGTCGATCCAGTTCACGTCCTGTTTCGCCAGTTTCTGCAGTTCGACATACATCTGCTCACGCTTGGCCGGGTCGGCCTCGATCCGCGCGGCCGCCACCAACTCCTTGACCTTGTCGTTCTTGTAACGGGTCATGTAGTTCTGGTTGGTGTCATGGCCCAGTACGAAGGTGGTCTTCTGGTCCGGGTCGAGGATGTCGTTGGTCCAGTACATCACCGAAATATCGTATTCCCCGTCCACCAGCATCTGCCAGCTTTGGGTCGGGTCGACCTTTTGCAGGTTGGCGGTCACGCCGACCTTGGCCAGCTGGTCCTTGATGATCACCGCAATCTGCTCGTCGGCTTCGTTGCCAGCGTTGACCACGTAGTTAAGCTTCAAGTCCTTGGCACCCGCAGCCTCCAGCAGCTTCTTGGCGGCCGTCGGGTCATACGGGCGTTGCAAGTTGTTGGCGTAGTGGAACAGCGAGCCCTTCGGGATGTATGAATAGGCCACGGTGCCTTGACCGTAAGTGGCGGCTTTCACCAGCGATTGTTTATCAATGGCCATGTCCAGCGCCTCGCGTACTTCCTGCTTGGCCAGCAGGCCGTGAGCGTGGTTGATCAACAGGTGATCTTCGCGGGTGGACGGGTCGGAGTGGATCACCACGTTCTTGTCTTTCTTCAGCTCTTCAACCCGCGAGAACGGTACGAAGATCGCTGTGTCCAGCTCGTCGTTCTGCACCATGCGCATGCGTGTATTGTCGTCGGTGACGGAGACCCACTCCACGCCATCGAGGCTGACGTTCTTGGCCTGCCAGAAGTTCGGGTTCTTTTTCAGGATGACGCGATCACCCTTGCGCCACTCGTCTACGGTAAACGCGCCGGACGTCACCGGGTTTTCCGAGTAGGCGTCTTCACCCATTTTGGTCATGGCCTTTTCCGACAGGATCGACACCGTCGGCGACGCCAGTTGCGAGAGAAAAGCGACAGCCGGCGTCTTGAGGGTGACCACCAGGGTTTTCGGATCGGCCGCCTTGGCGGTGTTGATCAAGTTGAACGGATCAGCCCACAGCGAGGCTTTGTTGTCGCGGATACGCAACAGGCTGAACGCCGCATCCTCAGCGGTAATCGGCGAGCCATCCGAGAACTTCGCGTCGCGCAGCTTGAAGGTGTAGGTCAGGCCATCCTTGGAAATATCCCAGCTTTCTGCCAACCCCGGCTCCATCTTGGTGCCCAGGTTATCGACGCGCACCAGGGTGTCGTAGACGTTGGCGAATACCCACGTGTCGCGGTTTTGCGCGCTTTTGATCGGGTCGAACGTGGTGCTGTCCTCGCGGCAGCCGATGGTCAGGACGCCGGCGGCGTGTGCCAACCCAGCAGTCAGGGACCAAGCGGTCAACGTAGCGGCGGCGAGCAACTTCAAGTGGCGCGTTTGCATATCACAACTCCTTGTTAATGAATGGCAGGTAAGGGTCAAAGCAAAGGTTCTTCAAGCACGCAACTGTATCGATGCTCGTGCAGGAAATGCGTTGGCGGCAACACCTCGGAACACATGGCTCGAGCGTGCCGGCAACGCGGGTGAAAGGCGCAACCGGTAGGCAAATTCAGCGGGCTGGGTGGCTCACCCGGCAAGGGCTCCGTAGGCAACGGCCGATGCGGATCAATCTCTGGAATCGCCTGGATCAAGGCCGCCGTGTAAGGATGCCGTGGCGAAGTGAAGACCGCTTCCACCGGTCCTTCCTCGACAATCTTGCCCAGGTACATCACCGCCACGCGGTTGCACAGGCGCCGCACGATGGCCAGGTCATGGGCGATAAACAGGATCGCCAGGTTCATACGCTGTTGCAGTTCCAGCAGCAGGTTGATGATCTGGCCCTGGATCGACACGTCCAGCGCCGCCACGCATTCATCGGCGATGATCAGCCGTGGCTCTACCGCCAATGCCCGGGCAATGCCGACGCGCTGGCATTGGCCGCCACTGAGGGAGCCGGGTCTGCGGCTGGCGAGTTCGGGGCGCAGCCCGACCAGGTCGAGCAGCTCGTTGACGCGAGCGGGGATCTGATCCGGCGCCACCTTGCGCTGCACGCGCAACACTTCGGCGATGGTTTCACCGATGGTGTGGCGTGGATTCAGTGCGGCGTACGGGTCCTGGAAGATCATCGCGGTTTCATGGCGCAGGCGAGTGATATCGATGGCGCTGCCGTGGGCCATGTCGATGCCGTCAAACAACACCTGTCCGGCGCTGATCGGGTTGAGGTGCAACACCGCCCGGCCCAAGGTGCTCTTGCCGCTGCCGGACTCACCGACCAACCCCAGGGTTTCACCCGCCGCCAGGTCCAGCGACACGCCGTTCACCGCCCTCACCCACTGCTTGTTCAGGCCGAACAACCCCGTGCCGGACGCGGCAAACTTCACCTCAAGGTCCTTGATCTGCAACAGGCTCATGGGTGCGCTCCCAAAGGGTAATGACAGGCGACTCGCGCGCCTTCCGGCAGCACCTCGGTGCACAAGGCGCCGACCTGCGGGCAACGCGGGTTGAACCGGCAGCCGGCGGGCAAGGCGTCCAGCAACGGCGGCTGCCCGGGAATCGTGCGCAGCAAGGCGTGGCCGCTGCTGTGGGCGGGCTGGCAGTCGATCAGGCCAGCGGTGTACGGGTGTTGCGGATGCGCCAGCAGTTCGTATTTGCTGCCGTGTTCGCACAGGCGCCCGGCGTACATCACGGCGATGGCGTCGCAGGTTTGCGCAACCACGCCGAGGTCGTGAGTGATCATGATGATCGACAGACCGCGTTTATCACGCAGCTCCAGCAGCAACCGCAGGATTTGCGCCTGCACCGTTACATCCAGGGCCGTGGTCGGCTCGTCGGCAATCAGCACTTTCGGGTTGCAGCCCAGCGCCACCGCGATCATCGCGCGCTGGCGCATGCCGCCGGAAAACTCGTGGGGGTAGTTGTCGACCCGCGCTTGGGGATCGGGGATGCCAACCTGGCGCAACACCTCGATGGCTTGCAGCCGCGCGTCTTTTTTCGACACGCCTTGGTGCAGGCGAATGCCCTCGGCAATCTGCTCGCCGATACGCATCAGCGGGTCGAGGTGGCTGCTGGGGTTCTGGAAGATCATGCCCAGTTGGCCGCCGCGCACGGCACGCATGCCGGCGTCATCGAGTGGCAGCAGATCCTGGCCGGCCAACCGAACCGCGCCACCTTGCACGCGCAGCGCAGGCGACGGCAACAGGCGCATCAGGCCGCGACACGCCATGGTCTTGCCTGAGCCACTCTCCCCGACCAGGCCGAGGATTTCACCTTCAGCCAGGTCGAAGGACACACGGTCGACCAGGGTTACATCACGCCCGGTATTGTTGGCAATCACGCTGAGGTCGCGTACTTGCAGCAGGCTCATGAGCGATCCCCCAGCACTTGCGCCACGCCATCAGCCAGCAAGCTGAAGCCCATGGCCAGCGTCACGATGGCCAGCCCCGGAAAGGTGCAGATCCACCAAGCGGTTGTGATAAAGGCTTGCCCCTCGGCCACCATCGTTCCCCATTCGGCGGTCGGCGGTTGAACGCCCAGGCCCAGGTAGCTCACAGCGGCGCCATTAAGCAGTACCAGCACCGCGTCAGACATGGAAAACACAATCGAGCCGAACATCGCATTCGGCAGCAGATGCCGGAACAGAATCCGCCCGTGACCAAAGCCCAGGCTCTTGGCGGCCAGGGCGAAGTCGCTCTCCTTGAGCACCAGGATCTGCGAGCGGATCAGCCGCGCGTAAGACACCCAACCCACCAGCGCCATGGCGATATAGAAGCTCTTCAAGCCCGGACCGAGGATGGCCATGATTGCCAGCATCAGCACCAGGAAGGGGAATGCCAGAATCACATCGATCAGGCGCATGCAGAAGCTGTCGAAACGCCCACCGATATAGCCTGAAACCGCGCCGACAAAGGTGCCGATCAGGAACGGGAAGATCACCCCAACGATCGCCAGTTGCAAATCGATGCGCGCGCCCCAGATCACCCTCGAAAGAATGTCTCGACCATAGTTGTCCGTGCCGAATGGATGGGCAAGGTTTGGGCCGAGCAAACTGAAGTCCGTGTTTTGCGCAATCGGGTCATAAGGCGCGATCCACGGCGCAAACAGCGCCAGCGCCAACCACAGCAGCAGAATCAACAAACCCCAGGCAGCGGTCAGCCGGCCGTTGCGAAAACCAAACCGCAGACGCAAACGCCATGGCGCAATCAAGGGGCGAGTGCTCATTGCATCTTCACCCGTGGGTCGAGGGCGACAGTGGCCACGTCAGCCAGGAAGTTGACCACCACGGTCGCGCACGCCAGCACCATGGCCACGCCCTGCACGACCATGTAGTCGCGCGTGAAGATCCCGCGCACCAGCAACTGGCCGATGCCGGGGATGGCAAACAGGCTTTCGATCACCACCGTGCCGCTGATCAACCAACCGATATTCACCGCCAGCAGGTTGACGGCCGGTACCAGCGAATTGGGCAGCACATGGCGGCGAAACACCGCAGCTTCCGACAACCCGCGCGCCCGGGCGGCGGTGACGTGGTCGGCTTGCAACTCCATCAACATGCTCGCCCGCAGGTTGCGCACCAGCACCGCCGACAGGGCCAGGGCGATCGTCAGGCACGGCAGAACCATGTGGTGCGCCTTGTCCAGCCAGGTCCGCCCGTAACCCGATACAGGAAACAGCCCCCACTGCACACTCAGCAACAAGATCAACATCAAGCCCAGCCAGAACGCCGGCATGCCCAGGCCGACCGTCGTGAACACGCGGATCAGCTTATCCGCCCAGCCACCTTTGTTACGCGCGGCCACGGTGGCCAGCGGCACCGCGATCAGCAGCGCCAGCACCACGCTGCCGAGCACCAGCACCAGCGTCGGCTCGATGCGCGTGACGATCAGCTTGAGCGCGTCGACCTTGTACAGCAGCGATTGACCGAGGTCGCCCTTGAGCAGGTTTTTCAGGAAGTAGAAATATTGCAGCCACACAGGTTGGTCGAGGCCGAACTGGGCGCGGATTTTCAGCAAGGCGTCGGGCGTGCTGCGCGAACCCAGCAGCGCGCGCGCCGGGTCGCCGGGGATCGAGCGCACCAGCACAAAGGTGATCAGGCTGATGCCAAACAGCACCGGCAGCAATTGCAGCGGCCGGGACAGCACAAAACGATAACGTGCCAGGTTCATCCGTCAGCCTCGGTGACGCGTGAGGAAGTCCAGCAACACCGGGAAATACGCCTGGGGTTCCTCATAAAAGGGCATATGGCTGCTGTTGGGAAATACGTGCAATTCGGCGTGTTTGGCCGCCATCTTCATGCGCAGGGCGCAGGCCGGGGTGAGTTCGTCGTGCTGGCCGGTGGTGATCAGCATGGGCATCTTGAACGCGGCCATCTCAGGGATGCGGTTCCAATCCTTGAGGTTGCCGATGTAGAGGAATTCGTTGGGGCCCTGCATGGTTTCGTAGGGGCCCATGTTCCAGTCGTCGAGGGAACGCTTGACCGGCGCGGGCCATTCGTCGAGACGGCACACGTGGCGATAGTTGAGCAAGGTGATCGCGGCCTGGTACTGCGGGTGGTCGAGGGTGCCCATGGCTTCATGGCGTTGCATCATCGCCACGGTTTCGCTGCCAAGGGCGCCGCGCAGGCGTTCCAGTTCCTGGGACAGGTGTGGAATGTCACCCACGGTGTTTTCGAGGATCAGGCTTTTCAGCACATCGGGGTAATGGATGGCGTATTCGATACCGAGCCAGCCGCCCCATGAATGCCCGAGCAAATGCACGCGGCCCAGGCCCAGTGCCTGGCGCACGGTTTCGACTTCTTCGACATAACGGCCGATTTCCCACAGCGAAACGTCGGTCGGTCTGGCTGATGCGCCCGTGCCAAGCTGGTCGAATGCAACCACTCGCAGGTTATGGTCTTTGAGCCAGCCATGGGCGTCGCGCAAGTAGTCACACGGCAGGCCGGGCCCGCCGTTGAGGCACAACAGCACCTCATCGCCTTCGCCGAAGCTGTAGACCACGAGGTCATGGCCGTCGACTTGCACGTTGTACTGCTGGTCGGGGGCAATTTCACGCCACATGCATACATTCCTTGTGTTGTGTCGGCCTGGCAGGTAGCGGCCGTTTATCAGGCCAACACTACCGAGGATGCCGCGCGTCCATAACCTAGCATTTCTTATAGGTTTGGGCCTGGCAGTCCTTCGCCGGGGCGTGGCATTCTACTTGCAGCAAGTCGAGATTCAAATGAATTCGGGAGCAGAACGGATGCTGGCCAAGCTGACTGCCTTAAATCACCGTCTGATGCCGGGCAGGAGCCTGGATGAGCAGATGGACAACACATTCATCCTCGCCCAGCAGTTGGGTTTCGATGCACTGGTGTATGACTACACCCCGGTGCCAATCGACCAGGATGGTGCATTGATCACCCCCTCGGTGCTCGAACTGCGCAATACCCCGCCGGGCTGGCATAGCTTGTGGTGCAGCGAAGGGTTCTACCAGATCGACCCGGTGCAACACCTGGCTCTGAGCACGGTGTCGCCGTTTGTTTGGTCCTACGACATCAAGGCCGATACCCCACTGCAAAAGATCATCGATCCCTGCCACGCCCCCGTTTCATCCTATCTGCACGACCAACAACTGACCTGCGGCGTCAGCGTGCCCATTCACCTGCCCCGTGGCGGCTTCGCCTCGCTGACCGGCCTGCGTACCGGTAAAGCCGGCAACGTCCTGCAGGATGCGCAGCAGACCTTGTCGGATTTCAGCCTGATTTCCCACGCCCTGCAGGAAGCGGCCTACCCGCTGTTCAGCAAAGAGCTGCGCACTTACCCGCATATCCACCTGACCAAACGTGAACGCGAGTGCCTCAAATGGGCCGCCGACGGCCTGACCGCCGCTGAAATCGCCACGCAATTGAGCCGTTCACTGGCGGTGGTCACCCTGCACCTGGCCTCGGCAATGCACAAGTTGGGGGCCAAGAATCGCGTACAGGCGGTGGTGCGCGCCACCCATTACCGCCTATTGGAAGACTGACCCCTCGGCAAAACCTAGCTGTTTTGCTAGTTACTTAAACTTCTTCCACGCTTTATCGTGTGCCTGATCATTTTTTCAGAGCAGGTACGAAATGGAATTCATCGAAAAAATCCGCGAAGGGTATGCGGCGTTTGGCGCCTACCAAACCTGGTTCCGCGTCACAGGTGACCTCTGCAGCGGCCGCACGCCCCTGGTGGTTATCCACGGCGGCCCCGGATGCACCCATGATTATGTTGATGCGTTCAAGGACGTCGCCGCCAGCGGCCACGCCGTGATCCATTACGACCAACTGGGCAACGGTCGCTCCACCCACCTGCCCGAAAAAAATCCGTCTTTCTGGACCGTGGGCCTGTTCCTGGAAGAACTGAACAACCTGCTGAATCATCTGCAAATCAGCGATAACTACGCGATCCTCGGCCAGTCCTGGGGCGGCATGCTTGGCAGTGAACACGCGATTTTGCAGCCTAAAGGCTTGCGTGCCTTCATCCCGGCCAACTCGCCGACGTGCATGCGCACCTGGGTCAGCGAAGCCAACCGCCTGCGCAAATTGTTGCCCGAAGGCGTGCATGAAACCCTGCTCAAGCATGAAGCCGCCGGTACCTACCATGACCCGGAATACCTCGCCGCCTCGCGAGTGTTCTATGACCATCACGTGTGCCGGGTCAACCCGTGGCCGGAAGAAGTGGCGCGCACGTTCGCCCAGGTCGACGCAGACCCGACGGTGTACCACGCGATGAGCGGCCCAACCGAGTTCCACGTGATCGGCAGCTTGAAGGACTGGAAATCCATTGGCCGCCTGTCGGCGATCAATGTACCCACTCTGGTCATTTCCGGTCGCCATGACGAGGCCACGCCGCTGGTGGTCAAACCGTTCCTGGATGAGATTGCCGATGTGCGCTGGGCGCTGTTTGAAGATTCCAGCCACATGCCCCATGTGGAAGAACGCCAGGCGTGCATGGGGACCGTGGTGAAGTTTTTGGACGAGGTGTGTTCAGCGCAGTACAAAGAACTCAAAGCTGGCTAAATCAATGTGGGAGCTGGCTTGCCTGCGATGACCATAGGTATCTACACATTTTTGAGGACTGTGTTAAACCTGTGGCGAGGGAGCTTGTTCCCGTGGCGACCTGATAGTCGATCGAGCCTTATCAGGTGTAAATCGATCACAGTGTGGGAGCGGGCTTGCTCGCGAAGGCTATGTGTCAGGCGCTAGAGTTTTTTGGTCGGGGAACATATCCATTGCTGCGGTAACGGCCTCCTAGGGTTCCGCTCTTACAGCGGGTCACTTTTGGAAGGACCCAAAAGTAACCAAAAGGTCCTCGCCCCACCACTCGGCACCTCGCCCAGGCTCGGTGTGCCAGAACGCAGGCTTGAATCCGTGGGCCGCCGCAATGGGCCATCCTTGGCCCAGTGCGGCTAACCCGGCGTCCTGCCGTGTTACCCACGGATTCAAGCCTGCGTTCGGCCAGCGTGGTTGACGGGGCGCCTGAGATCAAAATCACAAGCCAGATCAAAAGCCAAAGCGGCATCGCAGCCAAATTTGGGTATCGACCAATATTTGTGTAGATACCTATTCTGCGATGACGGCGGTGAATTCACCCTTGCTATCTATCGCAGGCAAGCCAGCTCCCACACTGCCCCCCTGTTCGGCGTCAGACCTCGGTGGTTTCTGTCTTCGGCGCTTTCCTCGCCACATCCGCCACCAACGGAATCTCCTTACCCTCGGCATCAAACAATTTGCCGCCCCTGAAATAGTCCCCTTCACGCAGTGATGACACATCTCGGGCGCTCAAACTGCGGTCTGTGCCTGCCACAAACACCGACTGCTGGTCCGAGTTACCAGCGGTGAAGTGGTTGAACGCCAGGTTCAGCAGGATCGCCATGATCGCCGACGAACTGATCCCCGAGTGAAAGATGGTCGCGAACCAGCTGGGGAATTGATCGTAAAAACTGGGCGCCGCGATGGGGATCATGCCAAAACCGATGGAGGTGGCAACAATGATCAGGTTCATGTTGTTGCGGTAGTCCACCTTGGACAAAGTGCGGATACCACTCGCCGCCACGGTACCGAACAACACAATCCCCGCCCCGCCCAGTACGGATGTCGGCACCGCCGCAATCACCCGCCCCATGAACGGCAACAAGCCGAGAATCACCAGAAACAGCCCGCCCGTGGCCACTACAAAACGGCTCTTCACCCCGGTAACCGCGACCAGACCGACGTTCTGGGCGAAGGCGCTCTGGGTGAACGAACCAAAGATCGGCGCGAACATACTCGACAACATATCGGCGCACAGGCCGTTGCCCAAGCGTTTGGAATCGACCTTGGTGTCAATGATCTCACCCACCGCCAGGATGTCCGCCGAGGTCTCGACCAAGGTCACCATCACCACGATGCACATGGAGATGATCGCGGCCACATGGAAGGTAGGCATGCCGAAATGGAATGGCGCAGGGAAGCCGAACATCGGCCCCTGGGTCACCCCGGAGAAGTCAGCCATGCCGAGGAACACCGCGATCACCGTACCGATCACCATTGCCAGTAGGATCGACAAACGTGAAATGGTAGCGCTGCCGATTTTGCTCAGCAGCAACACCAGCACCAGGGTCAATGCCGCCAGGCCGATATTGGGCATGCTGCCGAAATCCGCAGCGCGACTGTTGCCGCCCATGGCCCAGCGCGCCGCGACCGGCATCAGGGTCAGGCCGATGGTGGTGATCACAATGCCCGTGACCAACGGCGGGAAAAACTTGGTAATCCGAGAGAACACCGGGGTTATCAGCAACCCGATAAGCGACGCGGCCATCACCGCCCCGAGAATCGCCGGTATCCCGCCGGCGCCATCACTGCCGACAATCGCCACCATGGTCGCCACGCCAGCAAACGACACGCCCTGCACCAGCGGCAACTGACACCCAAAGAACGGCAGGCCCAAGGTCTGCAACAGCGTGGCCAGGCCACCGGCAAACAACGATGCGGCAATCAACAAGCCGATATCCGCCGGCGACAACCCGGCCGCCTGGCCGACGATCAACGGTACCGCGACGATGCCGCCGTACATGGTGAGTACATGTTGCAGGCCGTAAGCCATGTTAGCGGCGACGCCGAGATTCTCATCTTCTGGCCGCTGCGGTGACGCCTTCGGGTTAGTCATGGTGAGGGGTTCTCTGTTTTTGTTGTGCGGTCACTGTATGCAATGTCCGGACTGGATGTCCATAGAGTTGTATACAATCACCCGAACAAGTTACCCTCCGCCGGCGTTACAAAAACAATTCGGCCGTGATGAGCCAGAACGCCAAAGGACCCAGGACAATGAAAAAGGCATTACAGGGCGCCACCGTTGCACTCACCCTGCTCGGCGGCGGGGAGGCCGTCGCGGTGGAATGGATGAACAACAGCGTAGGGTTTCGCTACGGCCAGCAGTTCACCAATCCGAATAACCCCAACGAATTCAGCAAGCGCATCTACAGCTTCACCCACGCCAGCGGCTACCGATACGGCAGCAATTTCCTCAACCTCGATGTGTTCCTGTCCGACAGCCGCGACCCGCGCAAGGGCACTGATCATGGGGGGAGTGAGGTGTACGCGGTGTACCGCCACCAGCTGTACGCATCGCGGGTATTCGATGTGCCGCTGGGTACCGGCCTGGTCAAGGATTACGCGCTGACGTTGGGCTTCGATGCCAACCGCAACAACAACTTCGCTTCAGCAAAAAAACGCGCGCTGGTGATCGGCCCCACCTTGAAGTTCAACACCGTCGGTGTGCTGGACCTGAGCCTGATGTACTACAAGGAGAGGAACCACACCGGCATCCCCGGTGCGCAGGAGTCGAACCACACCTTCGACGATACCTACATGCTCAACCTGACCTGGATGCGACCGTTCGAGATCGCCAATCACGCGGCGAAATTCCAGGGTTTTATCAATTATGTCGGGGAAAAAGGTGAGGACTACCACGGCCGCGACACCGCGCCCGAAGCCCTGATGCGCACGGCGCTGATGGTGGCGGTGCGACCGGGTAAGAATGTGAAGCCAAACCTGTATCTCGGGGTGGGTTACGAGTACTGGCATAACAAGTTCGGCGTGGACGGCGGCCGGGGTAGCCGCACATCGACGCCGACGGTGAATCTGGAAATCACCTTTTAATACCTGAAGCAATCCGATCAAGTGTGGGATCCGACTGTCACTTCAGGCTTGTGCCAGTGCCGAATTACCCTTTTTGGGCCGCGCCAACCAGTACCCCAACACCGCCAGCGGCGCGGTTGCCAGCATCACGATGGCGGTAATCAGGAGCGGCTGGTCGATCATCGATGACACGATCAAGCTGCCGAGAAAGCACAGACCCAGTTGCAGGGTGTTTTGCAGTGCCGCGGCTTTGCCGGAATTTTCCGCAAACGGCATCAGCGCATTCGCCACCACGATGGGGTAACTGGCACCGTTGACCAGGGCCATCAAGCAGAACGGCATCAGCAAGGTGGTCAGCGTCGGCACAGTCAAGGTGGCAACCAGGTACAGCGCCACCATGCTGATGCAATACGCCAGCAGCAACCATGGCAATAGCGTCTTGCCCTGAAAATGCTGCAGCGCGCTGCGGCAACTGTAGCCACCCACCAGAAACGCTAATGTGGGCAGCAGATAGCTCAGGCCGATGTCATTCGGGCTGTAGCCCATGTCGCCAAGGATGAAAGGCGAAGCCGTCAGCCAGGCGAAGAAGCTGGCCGAGCACGCGGCGAAGATCATGACGTTGCCGGTAAACACGCGAGAAGTCAGCAACTGCCCGTAGCCGAGGCGCGAAGGCTCGCTCTTCTCTGCCTGACCTTTCGGCACGGTGCGCAGGAACAATGTCGGCAACAGCAACAACAACGACACCCCCAGCAATACGCCGAAGATCGCCTGCCAGCCAAAGTGATTCAAAACCATTGCGCCCAACAGCGGCGCCAACGCCGGTGACAGCGACATCAGCGGCATGATGCTGGCGAACACGCGGTGAGCCTTGTCGGCCGGGTAACGGTCGATCACCAGGGCCTGCCAACTCACCGCGGCGGCACACACGCCAATCGCCTGCATAAAGCGCAGCGCCAGCAGTTGCGGCGCCGTCTCGACCCAGAACATGCCTGCGCAGCCCAGCACAAACAGGCTCAGGCCTGCGAGCAGGATCGGCTTGCGCCCCAACCGGTCCGACAGCGGCCCCCACAGCAACTGCCCCACCGCAAAGCCGGCGAGGAAAATACTCAAGCTGGCGCCCACTGCACCGGCGCCAATCTGCAACTGCTCGCCCATCGCGCCGAACGCTGGCAAATACATGTCCATGGCGAGATAACCGAGCATGCTCAGCCCCGCCAGATACCAAATGAAACCAAAAGAATTTTTCATTGAAGCCTTGTTAATCCTGCCATCAAACTATTTGCTGACTGGCGCCCATTATGAAGCTGACAGTTTCTGTGTGAAGCGATAATAATTGGACATTCTTATCAATAAATTTGAAGGCAGCCGCTATGTGGTCCGAATACTCCCTGGATGTTGTGGATGCCGTGGCGCGCCATGGCAGCTTCAGCGCCGCGGCCCAGGAGTTACACCGGGTGCCGTCGGCCATCAGCTACACCGTGCGTCAGCTCGAGGAGTGGCTGGCGGTGCCACTGTTCGTGCGACGCCATCGGGATGTAGAACTGACACCTGCCGGCCGTTTATTTATAGACGAGGCCCGGAGCGTGATGAAAAAAATGCTCGGCACGCGGCGGCTGTGCCAGCAGGTGGCCAACGGCTGGAGCGGCCAACTGAAGGTGGCGGTGGATTCCATCGTCAAACCCCAGCGTTGCCGACAGTTGGTATTGGATTTCTATCGGCAGTTTCCCGAGGTGGAATTGCTGCTGGAATACGAGGTGTACAACGGTGTGTGGGATGCCCTGGCGGATGAGCGCACTGACATCGTGATCGGTGCCACCAGTGCAGTGCCAGTGGCCAGTCACTTCACTTTCCGCGACATGGGCTTGTTGAACTGGCTGTGCGTGGTCAGCGCGCGGCACCCGTTGGCGAGCGTCGAAGGGTTGCTGAGTGACGACCAACTGCGCCCCTTCGCCTCGCTGTGCATGACCGACACCTCACGCAACCTGCCCAAGCGCGACACGTGGACCCTGGATAACCAGCGGCGTCTGGTGGTGCCGAACTGGGCCTCGGCGATCGATTGCCTGCGCGATGGCCTGTGCGTTGGCATGGCGCCGGCGCATCAAGTGCTGCCGTGGATCGAACGGGCCGAGTTGGTGGCGCTGCAATTGAGCCGGCCGTTTCCGGCCAGCCCGTCGTGTGTGGCTTGGGCGCAGAGCAAACTGTCCCCGGCCATGGCGTGGTTGTTGGAGTACCTGGGAGATACTGAAACCATGAATCAGGAATGGCTCAATGGGCCTGACCCAGTAACCGGGTGATGGCGCGCACGATCATCTCGACTTCCTTGGCATCCAGGGTCAGCGGCGGCAGCAGGCGAATGACCTTGCCCCGCGTCACGTTGATCAGCAGGCCGTGTTCCTGGGCCGCACGCAGAGCCAGGTCGCGGTAAGGACTGGCCAGCTCTATACCGATCATCAAACCCAGCCCGCGAATCGCCAGCACGTGCGAGTGCTCACTCAACTCCACCCGCAACCGCGCGAGCAAGCGCTCACCCTGCTGCGCCGCGTTCTGCAGCAAGCCTTGCTCCTCGATAATGTCCAGCACCGTGCAACCCACCCGACACGCCAATGGGTTGCCGCCGAAGGTGCTGCCGTGACTGCCCGGTGTAAACAATTGCGCCACGGCGGACCGTGCCAGGCAGGCGCCGATGGGTACGCCATTGCCGAGACCTTTGGCCAGGGTCATCACGTCCGGGAAAATGCCTTCATGCTGGCAGGCAAACCAGGTGCCCGTGCGGCCGATGCCGGTCTGGATCTCATCCAGCATCATCAGCCAGCCGTGGCGTGTGCAGTGATCGCGCAGGGCTTTGAGGTAGCCAGGCGGCGGCGGCAGTACGCCACTTTCGCCCTGGATCGGCTCCAGCAGGACCGCCGCGATGCGCGTGCCAAACGCTTTTGTGACCGCCTCGATCGCGGCGATATCACCAAAGCTCACCTTGAGAAAGTCCCCCGGCAAACGCTGGAAGCCCAAGCGCACCGATGGCCCATCGCTGGCGGCCATCGTGCCCAGCGTACGGCCATGAAAGGCATTTTCCATCACCACCACCAACGGCGCTTCGATGCCTTTTTTCCAGCCATGCAGCCGCGCCAACTTCAGCGCTGTTTCGTTAGCCTCGGCCCCGGAATTGTTGAAAAAGGCACGGTCCAGGCCAGACAACTGGGTGAGGCGCTGGGCCAGCTTCTGTTGCCAGCCAATGCTGTAGAGGTTGGATGTATGCAACAGCAAACCCGCTTGTTCGCTGATCGCCGTCACCAGCCTGGGGTGCGAGTGACCGACATTGGTCACCGCCACTCCGGCCACCGCATCGAGGTATTCGCGGCCCTGCTGGTCCCACAAGCGTGTGCCCAGGCCACGGGTAAAACTCAGGGCCAAGGGTTGGTAAGTGGTCATCAGGCAGGCGGCGGTCATGGTGCGGGCTCCAGTACTTCGTTGTGATGGCTGCAGTATCGTTAGCCACCTGGACTGGATAAACTGTGCATTCCTGCAATGACTTTAAACCAAGGCTTGATAATGGACCTGTTCCAGGCGATGTCGGTGTACGTTAAGGTGGTCGAGACCGGCAGCATGACCGCAGCGGCCCAGGCCTGCAGCATGTCGACCACCATGGTCGGCAACCACCTGCGAGCCCTGGAACAGCGACTGGGTGTCAGCCTGCTCAAGCGCACCACGCGCAAACAAAGCCTTACGGAATTTGGCGGGCAGTATTATGAGCGCTGTCTGGAAGTGTTGGGGCTGGTGGCCGACTCCGAGCAGCTCGCCGAGCAAGCCAACAGCGACATCCCCAAAGGCACCCTGCGCATCACCGCCCCACCCGTGTTCGGCACCGAACAACTTACACCGGCCTTGAGCGAATTTTCCCGACGCTACCCGCTGATCAACCTGTACGTGGTGCTGAGCAATGAGCGGATGGACCTGGTCGACAGCGGCTTCGATGTCGCGATCCGACTTGGCGAACTGGAAACCTCCAGCCTGATCGCCAGGCCGATGCAGGCCTACACCCTCACGCTCTGCGCGTCACCGGCCTACCTGGCGCGACGTGGCACGCCGCAGACGCCCGATGACCTTCGCCAGCACGACTGCCTGGCGTTCGCCTACCCGGCAAGTGACAACTGGCGCGACACCGACAAACTGTGGCGCATGACCGGCGAAGGCGTAGAGGTGGAGGTTCCGGTGTCCGGTTCATTGACCATCAACAGCTCGCAAGGCTTGCGCCAGGCAGCCGTCAACGGCATGGGCATCATCATGCTGGCCGATGCACTGGTGCAGCCGGATCTGGAGAGTGGCAAGCTAGTGGCCTTGTTAACCACTTATCGACTGCCCAGCCGCCCGATGCACCTGCTCTACGGTCAGGACCGTTATCGCTTGCCCAAGTTACGCGCCTTCGTCGATTTCGCTATGGAAAAGTGGGCACGCTAGAAGCCCACGCCCAACTCACGCAATCGCGCGGCAGTGCGCTCAGCCGATACGTGGTGGATACCTTGCCAACCGAGGGCGACGGCCGCGTCGATATTGCCGGCGACATCATCGATAAACACCACTTCAGCCGGCTGGATATTCGGTAGGTGGGCCCGTACCTGGCTGAGGCTGGCATGGTAGATCGCTGCGTCAGGCTTGATCATCTTCAGTTCGCCGGACACCACAATGTCGCGAAAGTACTGCAGGAACGGGTAATTGGCCCGTGCATAGGGGAACGTCTCGGCGGACCAATTGGTGAGTCCGAACAGCGGCATATCAACATGGTGCAACGCCTTGAGGATCGCCACGCCTTCCGGTAGCGGGCCGCGCAGCATCTCGTGCCAACGGTCGTAATAGGCTTGGATCAAACGCTCATGATCCGGGTACTGCTCGATCAGGCTGCGGGTGCCTTCAGCCAGTGTGCGACCGGCATCTTGCTCGGTGTTCCAGGCCTGGGTGCAAATGTGCTCGAGAAACCATTGCCGTTCGTAATCGTCGGTAATCAACTTGCGGTACAGGTGCTGCGGGCTCCAATCGAACAGGACACCGCCGAAATCAAAAACCACTGCGCGAATTGTCATACGTCCCTCCCCTGAGTGTGATGCGCCAGTCTCGCATGCCAGCGAAACCACGCCGCACGTAAACAAGCGTAGGACAGCTCTGATAATTTCACGGGTCGCGCACAGCAAAAAAATGGCGGAACTGATAAAAACGGCCAAGGACAGTGGCTATCACGTGCCACTCAATCCACTTTGGGAGAGAGAAGTGGTCGGTATCAAGCGCTCTGGTTTCACCCATGCCCAAGAGCGGCTGGCGTCAGCCTTTCGCCAAGGCTGACGCTCTGTGCGCTTACAAACAGCAGCCTCATAACAGGGTTATCGAGGCTGCTGTCTAAGCCGTCTTATGCCGAGATGAGACCGTTGATCTTCACGGTCGGATTGACGTCAGCGTCGTAGTCCACGCCGTCGATTTCAAAGCCGAACAAGCGCAGGAATTCAGCCTTGTAGCCGGCAAAATCGCTGATCTCGTTAACGTTGTCGTCGGTGACCTGGTTCCACAGTGCAGCGACGGCGTCCTGGACTTTAGGTTCGAGCTCGGCAAGGTCGGCACGCAGGCGGCCGTCTGCGTCGAGTTTCGGCTGGCTGCCGTACAGGCTGTCCTTGAACAGACCGTAGACTTGTTCGATGCAACCTTCGTGGGTGCCCTGCTCTTTCATCACTTTGAACAGTAACGACAGGTACAGCGGCATGATCGGGATTGCCGAGCTGGCCTGGGTCACCACAGCCTTGAGCACCGACACACGGGCGTCGCCCTTGAGTGCCGCAAGGTTGTCGCGCAGGGTCAGGACTTTTTTATCCAGGTCTTTCTTGGCTTCGCCGATGGAGCCGTTCCAGTAGATATCCTGGGTCAGCTTCTCGCCGAGGTAGGTGAACGCGGTGGTCTTGGCGCCTTCGGCAAGGACGTCGGCGTCACGCAGGGCGTCGATCCACAGCTGCCAGTCTTCGCCACCCATCACTTTGACGGTGCCGTCGATTTCTTCCTGGGTCGCAGGCTCCAGGGTGGTGTCGACCACAACGCCCTTGTCGGTGTTGATACCGCGCAGGGTCACGGCCTTGCCAATCGGCTTGAGGGTGGAAGTGTGCACCACGCCTTGCGGGTCGGTACGGCGTGGCGCGGCCAGGCTGTAGACGACCAGGTCGATCTTACCGAGGTCTTTCTTGATGGTTTCGATGGTCAGGCGCTTGATCTCGTTGGAGAACGCGTCGCCGTTGATGCTCTTGGCGTACAGGCCTTTTTCGACAGCGAACTTCTCAAACGCGGCACTGTTGTACCAGCCAGCGGAGCTCAGCTTGCCTTCTTCGCCTTCTTTTTCAAAAAACACGCCCAGGGTGTCGGCGCCGCAGCCAAACGCAGCACTGATACGCGCGGCCAGGCCATAGCCGGTGGATGCGCCGAGAACCAGCACCTTCTTCGGGCCGCCTTCGATGGCGCCGTGCTCAGTGACGTAGTCAATCTGTTCCTTGACGTTCGCTTCACAGCCTACAGGGTGAGCGGTCACACAGATAAAGCCACGAACCCGCGGTTTGATGATCATAAAATTTCTGCCTCTTCCAAGGTGCCGAAGGCCAGTGGTGGCCATTCAACTTCAATCGTACCGGTCTATGACGTCCGAAAAACCGAAGCGTCACGATAGTCGCAAATCTTCCGTTTACAAAATCCAATCCACACAGTGCAGCCAGTGTTAAAAACTGTGTAGAGCCTTAACAATTTCGCACTATTTAAAACGCCAACAGACGCCGAACGCCTTATCATGACGCAGCTGTTTCGATATGTGTCAAACACCCACCACTCGCGGCCACGGATCCGGACCTGTCGAATGGCGTCGTGCTGGATCTGAGTTAGATGAACAAGCCTGCTTTGCGTAAAAAGGCAGTATCGGTCGCCTGGGTATTCGGCGTGCTGCTGATTATTGATATTTTCCCCGAGACCACCCTGGTATTTCTCGGCCTGGTAGTGATCTGCGGCCTTTACGATTTACTGCGTAATGGCTTGTATGACGCGCCCTCGATGACACGGTAATGCATGCGTCTTTCAACAAAAACGATGCAAAGCGTTACTGCCTGCTTATCGATATTCTGCGGCCGACCCCGCTGCCCTTGGTTCTCAATGCGGTAATCGCTGGATTTGCCGGGATGGTCTTTACCCTGCGTCGGGTTTTCTACAAAAACTGGAAGCTGATTCAGTAAGTTCTGCGGCATTATGGTGCTGGACGGTGTTTGCGCTTGGCCTCGCGCCTGAGGTAAACATCCGTCTCGTGCGTTCGAATTCGGCGCCCACCATTCTCAAGCCATCGCGGCCCTGTGCGGGTGCGGTGGCTGTGCTTTCAAGGATTAAGAATGCCCCAACGTCAAGTCATCAATGCTTCCGTCAGCCCCAAGGGCAGCCTCGAAACCCTGTCCCAACGTGAA
Organism: Pseudomonas sp. EA_65y_Pfl1_P113; assembly: GCF_963970525.1. Taxonomy (NCBI): domain Bacteria; kingdom Pseudomonadati; phylum Pseudomonadota; class Gammaproteobacteria; order Pseudomonadales; family Pseudomonadaceae; genus Pseudomonas; species Pseudomonas sp. EA_65y_Pfl1_P113. The sequence goes on along the minus strand of NZ_CAXAQM010000003.1, from coordinate 10,096 downwards.
GTGCAGCAACTGAGCGAAGCCGGTTCCGGTAGCATCTACACCCTGTTCCGACAGTGCGCCCTGGCTATCCTCAACACTGGCGCGCACATCGACAACGCCAAGACCATTCTCGACGCCTACAAGGATTTTGAGGTTCGTATCCACCAGCAGGACCGCGGTGTTCGCCTGGAATTGCTGAATGCCCCTGCCGACGCATTCGTCGATGGCGAAATGATCGCCAGCACCCGCGAAATGCTGTTCAGCGCCCTGCGTGACATCGTCTATACCGAGAATGAACTGGACAGCCAGCGCATCGACCTGAGCAATTCCCAGGGCATCACCGATTACGTATTCCACCTGCTGCGCAACGCCCGTACGCTGCGCCCGGGTGTCGAGCCGAAAATTGTAGTGTGCTGGGGCGGGCACTCGATCAATACCGAAGAATACAAATACACCAAGAAGGTCGGCCACGAGCTGGGCCTGCGCAGCCTCGACGTGTGCACCGGCTGCGGCCCTGGCGTGATGAAAGGCCCGATGAAAGGCGCGACCATTGCCCATGCCAAGCAACGCATCACCGGCGGGCGCTATCTGGGGCTGACCGAGCCGGGCATCATCGCCGCCGAAGCGCCGAACCCGATCGTCAATGAGCTGGTGATCCTGCCGGATATCGAAAAGCGCCTGGAAGCCTTCGTCCGTGTAGGCCACGGCATCATCATCTTCCCGGGCGGCGCCGGCACGGCCGAAGAGTTCCTGTACCTGCTGGGCATCCTGATGCACCCGGACAACCGCGACCTGCCGTTCCCGGTCATCCTCACCGGGCCAAAAGACGCGGCCCCGTACCTGCAACAACTGCACGCATTTGTCGGCGCCACCCTGGGCGAGGCCGCCCAGGCGCACTACCAGATCATCATCGACGACCCGGCCGAAGTGGCCCGCCAGATGACCATTGGCCTCAAGGCGGTGAAGCAGTTCCGTCGCGAACGTAACGACGCCTTCCACTTCAACTGGCTGCTGAAAATAGATGAGGGCTTCCAGCGCCCGTTCGACCCGACCCACGAAAACATGGCAAGCCTTCAATTGAGCCATTCGCTGCCACCCCACGAACTCGCCGCCAATTTGCGCCGTGCTTTCTCGGGAATCGTGGCGGGTAACGTGAAAGACAAGGGCATCCGTCTGATCGAGCAGAACGGCCCTTATGAGATCCATGGCGACCCGGCCATCATGAAACCGCTGGACGAATTGTTGAAGGCGTTTGTAGCCCAACACCGTATGAAGCTACCAGGCGGTGCGGCGTATGTGCCGTGCTATCGCGTGGCGCAGTAAACCGCCGGTTTCAGTCATAAGTTGTAGCGCTTTAAGGGCTTTTTGGAGCGTGCAGGTGGCGTGAGTCGGGCTAAGGTTTTTACGTGTCCCGACTCACACACACCAGGGAGCAACCTATGGACCAACGGATCTTGTCCACCATCGATCCTTACCCTAAGGTGAGGAGCATCACGATGGAGATCTTCAACATGGCCACCGCCACACTTACTTCGAAAGGGCAAATCACCATTCCCTTTCAGGTCAGAACCGCCCTGGGTCTGGAAACAGGAGACCGCGTTGAATTCGTTGAAATGGAGGACGGTAAATTTTCCATCATGGCAGCGAGCAACACCGTACACGACCTCAAAGGCCTGATCCGAAAACCCGCCAACGCCGTCTCACTGGATGAAATGAACCGCGCCATCGCGGCACAAGGAGCGAAAGCTGGATGATCGCGCTGGATACCAATGAGCTGGTGCGCTACGTCACCCAGAATGATCCCGTCCAATCGCCCAAGGCATCCGAGCTGATCTAATCGCTCACCACCTTTTCACCAGGTTTTGTCAGTTTGGTGTCCGTGGTGGAACTGGTGTGGGTTTTACAAAGTTGTTACCCGTCAGCCAAGAGTGATGTGGTAACTGTTCTGGAAACGCTGTTGCGCACCCGTGAGTTGACCATTGAGCACGCTGAGATCATCTGGCAGGCCCTGCGACGTTTCACGGCGAGCAAGGCCGATTTTGCGGACTGCCTGATAGAACGCTGTGCCCATGCCGCTGGCTGCGAATATACCGCCACCTTTGATCTGAAGGCTGCGAAGGCGGCAGGCATGAAGCGACTGACCTGAGGCTTGCCGTTGCAGCGGCACTCAGGTCAAAGCGAACGCTATAAAGAGCCGGGCACCGAACAACTAAGCTCGGCGCTGTTGCGCGAGGTTCGGCTGCCAGGCACCAGGACGCCGATCCAGCCAAGGCTCAGCGAACCCAACCACCGCCCTGCCAGTGATACCCATCATTACGTTGCACCCAGTGTGGATGCACATAGCGGTAACCCTCGCGTACCGGCTCCCAATGACCATGTACCGCGACGTAGCGCCCACCTTCCCAGCGCCAGTAACCACGTGACCATACATAGCCGTAGCGCACGGGCGGTTCGACCTCGACCACCTGCACCGGCGGCGGTTGCGGCGCAACGACTTCCACATACTCACGTTGAACCGGCCTGCGCTCATGCACCACGCGCTCTTGCACACACCCGGATGCGGCGACAACCATGGCCGCCAATGCGGCATAACGTAGCAACATATATACCCCTCGGGCGCTGACGCCCAAACACCTGCAAAATTGAAAATGCCCCCTTTTCCAGCCGCTCTCCTGATCGGCCATGGGTATTTTTTAACAGGTAGTGTCTGTCAGGTTGCTGAACCTGAGGATGTTGCGCTTATCAGCGCAGACGAAAGGCACAGTGCGCATTTACCCCCCTGAAGTCGGGCCAAAACGCCCCAGCACAGCCTCGACAAAACCTCGCAACTTAGCAGTACGTTGCCGATTCGCGGTGTAGACCAAATGCATGGCCCGGCTGGGCGCGTCAAAGTCCGGCAGCACCCGCACCAAGTCGCCCCTCGCTAACGCCGTACGCAGGAAGTCTTCCGGACCGAGCACAATGCCGAAACCATCCAGGGCGGCCGACATCAACGCCCTGCTTTCGTTGATCTGCAAGCGGCTGCTTACCTGCACGTTGTGCGGCACAGCGCCTTCGTAAAACACCCATTTAGCCACTTCATACCTTCACTGGAGCAAGCACATGAAGATTGGCGTGATTGGAGCAGGTTTTATCGGGCGTGCCCTGGCGCAGTTGGCACTGGCGGCCGGGCACGAAGTGATGTTGAGCAATTCCCGTGGCCCACAAACCATGAGCAGTGTGCTGAGCGGCATACTTGGCGTAAAAGTGGGCAGTGCAGACGATGCCGCACAATTTGGCGATGTGGTACTCGTGGCGATTCCCCTGGAACATTACCGCAGCGTACCTGCGCAGTGGTTAGAGGGTAAAACGGTGATGGACGCCAACAATTACTATCCCGACCGCGACGGGCATATCCCGGAACTGGACCGTTTTGAAACCACCACCAGCCGGCTGCTTGCTGACCATTTGCCGCACTCACATGTAGTGAAAGTGTTCAATGCGATCTTTGCGCCGGACCTGACGCAAGATGCCCGCCCTCACGGTGCACCTGACCGCCGCGCACTGCCGGTGGCAGCGGATGACGCGACGGCCAAGGCACGCGTGATCACGTTGCTCGATGAGCTGGGTTTCGATGCCATAGACGCAGGTGGGCTGGACGAAAGCTGGCGGTTTGAGCGAGCCAAGCCTGCTTATTGCATCCCGCTGGACCAGGCTGGTTTAAAGGCAGCGTTAGCGGCGGCCGAACGTACGGTTGAACTGCCTGCGGTCGAGCGAACCCAGCGCCACCCATAAACACCCGACCACAAAAAAGCCCGCTGACCGTAACCGGTTCAGCGGGCTTTTTCTTAGCCGTTACTTACAGCGCCAGGTCAGACGCTGGCTTGCTCGGCTCAGCCGCAGGCTTGGCAGCCTCGGTCGCCTTTGGAGCAGCCGCTTGCGGAATCACAGGCGGTGTAGGCAGTTGCAGGACACCGGCGGTGTAGGCCCATTCCTTGGCAACCGCTTCTGGGCTGTCGTTCAGCTTGGTGCCGTAGCTCGGTACGATCTGGTGCAGTTTGGCCTGCCACTCAGGGGTCGCAACCTTGTCCTTGAACACTTTCTGCAGCACGGTCAGCATGATCGGAGCCGCGGTCGACGCGCCTGGCGATGCGCCCAACAGGCCCGCGATGGTGTTGTCGGCAGAGCTGACCACTTCGGTTCCGAGTTTCAGGACGCCGCCCAGCTCTTCGTCACGCTTGATGATCTGCACGCGCTGGCCGGCCTGCCACAGGCGCCAGTCGGATTGCTTGGCGTTCGGGAAGTACTCTTGCAGCGCCTTGAAGCGGTCGTCATCCGACAGCATCAGTTGACCAGCGAGGTACTCGACCAGCGGGTATTCACGAATACCGACTTTGGTCATGGGCCAGATGTTGTGGGTGGTGGTGCTGGTCAGCAGGTCCAGGTACGAGCCTTCTTTGAGGAACTTGGTGGAGAAGGTCGCGAATGGGCCAAACAGGATGACGCGCTTGCCATCCAGCACGCGGGTGTCCAAGTGCGGAACCGACATCGGTGGCGCGCCAACCGAAGCCTTACCGTAGGCCTTGGCCATGTGCTGCTCGGCGATGGCCGTGTTATCGGTCACCAGGAACGAGCCGCCCACCGGGAAACCCGCGTATTCCTTGGCTTCAGGAATGCCCGACTTTTGCAGCAGGTGCAGTGCACCGCCGCCAGCGCCGATGAACACGAACTTGGCGTCGGTTTCAGTCTTGGTGCCGTCTTTCAGGTTTTTGTAGCTCACACGCCACGAACCGTCGGCGTTCTTGGTGATGTCCTGCACTTCGCTCGACAGTTTCAAGTCAAACTTCGGCGTGGTTTGCAGGTGGGCGACGAACTGGCGGGTGATCTCGCCGAAGTTCATGTCGGTACCCAGCGGGCTCCAGGTGGCCGCGATTTTCTGGTTCGGGTCACGCCCTTCCATCATCAACGGAACCCACTTGGCGATCTGCGCCGGGTCTTCGGAGTACTGCATACCGGCGAACAGCGGGCTCGCTTGCAGGGCTTCGTAGCGTTTTTTCAGGAACTTGATGTTGTCATCGCCCCACACAAAGCTCATGTGCGGTGTGGAGTTGATGAACGAACGCGGGTTCTTCAGCACGCCCTGCTGGACCTGCCAGGACCAGAACTGACGGGAGATCTGGAACGCTTCGTTGATCTCGACCGCTTTCGGGATCTGAACGACGCCGCTGCTGTCTTCCGGGGTGTAGTTCAGCTCAGCCAGGGCCGAGTGACCGGTACCGGCGTTGTTCCAGCCGTTGGAGCTTTCTTCGGCAACGCCATCAAGGCGCTCGACCATTTCCATCGACCAGCCCGGCTCTAGCTCATTGAGCCATACACCCAGGGTCGCACTCATGATGCCGCCGCCGATCAGCAGCACATCGACTTTCTTTGCCTCTTCCGCATGAACGGACGTGATCCCCATCGACAAAGCCAGCCCCAGCAGGGCAGTGTTTACTTTTTTAAACATCAGTAGCACCTATGATAAAACGCCATCCGCCCTACTGCCCCTGAGTCTTCAAGGTCGCAGGGTGGGCACACAAGACCGACGTATCGACCTTACTTTTAGTCCCTTCTGCGCTGACTTCTTATCATTATTGGCTTCAGCTACCTGGGCGACAGCCAATCACTGGGACGTATACGGATGTACGTACCCAGGAAAGGCTAGACCAGGACGGCGCGCAGAATATCACGGCAAACAGCGTTTATGCGCCGTTTGGCCAATTGACAGCTCTAAATCGAGGGTTTTAACGCAGCGGTGTCAAGCGTGGCAGGCGCGACGTGGAGTCACAGGGCAGGAACTCTCACGCAAACGGCTGTTCTAGACACCTTTGTCGCTGCTTGCGTAGCATCGGCGGCTGTCCTTCGTGCGTTCCAGCCAAACAGAGTTACCCATGACTATCCAGCAAACACACGGGCACGTGCTACCCGCGCGCAGCGCCGCCAAAATGGAAGCTGCCATGGCCGTGGGCGCTTTCGCTATCGGTACTGGCGAATTCGCCATCATGGGCCTGATGCCGGACATCGCCCACAACCTGAACCTCAGCGAACCGCAAGTCGGTCACGCCATCAGCGCCTACGCCCTCGGCGTGATGGTCGGCGCGCCACTCCTCGCCATCCTCGGCGCTAAATTGCTGCGCAAACACATGTTGCTGTTACTGATGGCCCTGTACGCCCTGGGCAACCTCGCCACCGCCTTCACCCCGACCTTCGGCTCACTGATCGCCTTCCGCTTTATCAGCGGCCTGCCCCACGGCGCCTACTTCGGCATTGCCGCCGTGGTGGCTTCAAGCATGGTGCCCAACGACAAACGCGCCGGCGCAGTCGCCCGCGTAATGATGGGCCTGACCCTCGCCATGCTGCTGGGCAACCCCATCGCCACCTTTCTCGGCCAACACCTGGGCTGGCGCTCCGCGTTCGCGCTGGTCAGCGTGATCGCCCTATGCACCATCGCGCTGGTCTGGCAATTCGTCCCCCACCGCCACGACGAACAACGCAGCGACCCGCGCAAAGAATTGCGCGCGTTTACCAAACCCCAGGTGTGGATGGCCTTGTCCATTGGCGCCATTGGTTTTGCCGGGATGTTCTGCGTATTCAGCTACCTGGCGCCAACCATGCTCGAAGTGACCAAAGTATCGCCGCAGTGGATCCCCTTCGGCCTCGCCGCATTTGGCGTGGGCGGCATCATCGGCAACATCGCCGGCGGCAAGCTGTTCGACCGCATGCAGTTTCGGGCGGTGGGTTTGATATTGGTTTGGTCGATGGCCGTGCTGCTGTTCTTCCCCTTCGCGGCGTCCTCGCTATGGGGCGTCCTGCTGAGCATGGGCCTCATCGGCACCATGGTGGCCCTGGCTGCGCCGCTGCAAATCCGCCTGATGGACATCGCGCACGAAGCCCCGAGCCTGGCGGCGGCGTCCAACCATGCGGCGTTCAACCTGGCGAATGCACTGGGGCCGTGGTTGGGTGGGATGGCGATTACGTCTGGGTTGGGGTGGACGAGCACCGGGTATATCGGCGCGGTCACCGCACTGGTCGGGCTGGGCGTTTACCTGATAGCGCGACGGATGCAGGGTGGGCATTGAGGAACGATCTCGTAGCCTGGCTGATCCTATGGCCGATAGCTTAGGTTAGGGGCGCAGCAGCTTGGAGCGAACCAGTGTAGCGTCGCTCCGAACCCACCAGGTAAGAGTCATTCCCATCTTGCATTTGCCGCACAATTTCGCGGGCGTATTTTGTTTTTTTCTCTACAATTCCGGAACGTAATTAAAGGAATTTTTCGTGAGCAGTCCAACGCATTCAAACGACCGCCCCAACGATGATGAAATTGATTTGATTCCACTTATCCAAGCATTGTGGGCAAGCAAGATTACGATTATCGCCACAACCATCGTGGGCGCCGCTGCTTCATTAGCGCTTTACGCCTCGTCACCTGAACAGTGGACGGCCAGCACTTACATTACTAAGTCATCCTTGTACGATTTATATAAAAAAGTGAACGAAAAGGACGCTCCAGCCAAAACAAGCCGGCTGTCGCTGGAAACCAAACTGTACAGCACCATACAAAACGATGTTTTCTTTTCCGCCATGGGTATCATGGCAGCCAATTCCATTACCCTGAAAGACACCCCACCCAAGTCAGGTGGAAGTGAGCCCGTTCTTTATATCGTCTCCACCACTGCGACCACGGCAGCGCTGGCTTCATCCCAGCTGAAATCCGCCATGGATAACGCCAACACTCAAGCCATAGCACTGAACCTGCCGGTATTGGCTGCGGGCAATACGCTAAAGGCATTCACTACCCTGGATGAAATCAAAACGTCCACCACTAAGAACACCAAAAAGTATGCCTTCCTGGGTGCCTTTTTAGGGCTGATACTCGGAAGCGTCTTTGTACTAGGCAGGTTTTTTATTCGGCAGTACAAGCAGTCAAACTGATGGAAGGCTGTATTACAGAAACTCTGTCGATCAGGAAATAGCCAGCGCAGACCAGCAGGGAAGTGGAATAACGGCCTTAAGCCATTATTTCGCCGCGCACGGTTTTTTCACGGCAATTTTTTTGATGAGGTCGCGAAAAGCCCAGGACTCATACAGGCACGTCAAGATAAAAAGGCCAGCATCAGTGGCCATTTAAACTCTGTTCAGGCAATGTTCAGGTTGGATCCAATGGCGCCAGCCTGTAATATCCTTGTCATATTAATGATATGACAAGGACGTGTTTTGAGCTTTCCCGACAGCAGCGTGCTCCAGAACTTCCCCTCTACGCTCAACCACCGCAACGCCACGATCTTCATCACGGAGAGTGCCGACGACAGCGCCCAGCAGGCGATTCAAGACCTGATCGACACTCACTATGAGCTCAAAGATCGCGTCAGCGCCCCGCTGAAAGGGATGGAGAATGACCTGTTCGCCAAGTCCCAACCGCTCGACAGCCTCAAACCAAAACTGAGAGTGACATTCGGCCGCTCAAAGCGCGACGGCACATTCGACTGGCCAGTCGAAGAAGTCATCAACACCCTCGGCGCACAGAAACGTGGCGCTCCGGTTGCTGGCCTGTATGGCTTCGGCTACAGAAAGTCGGCATTGGGTTTGATCCAGGAATTCTTCATCTTCACCCAAATGCTGGATGGCTACCTCAACGGACTGGAATGGCTCAAGAAGGAGCGCGACATCCAGAGCCTGATCAGCGCTTCTTTCAAACTGCTGCACTGCCTGCACGGCAAAGGCGTGGTGCACATGGATTTCTGGGCCAACAACGTGATGATCAACTTAGAACAGCCCACTCTCGCCAAGGCCATCGACCTGGAAAACTGTTTCCTCACTCCTTCGGATTTCCTGAGTGAGGTCCTGGCCTTTCAATTCGGATTCTTTTATCGGCGGGAAATCTTTCGGTTCGTGATCGAGGAGGATTACGACCGGATGGTAGTGGACGAGTTGGCCAAATATGCGGGCGTTGATCAGGAGCGTTTTGACGAGGTGTACGCAGCAAGCAAACATGAAAATATCAGCCGCCGAGCACGGCGCGAGATTTTCCATAAAGGAATCGTCGTGACGAGCTAACGCAATTAACTGCTGTCGACAAACTGGCTCTGTTTCCGGAAACAGCCTCCCCGACAGCTGACATGCATCCCTGATAAACTGCGCCCCATTCGCCACGTTGACTCAGATTCCCAATGCCCCTACAAACCGCTCCCCTCTGCCGCCGCTTCTCCGTCGCCCCCATGATGGATTGGAATTACTAATCCTGTAGGCCACGTATTCCTTGCTCTACAGAGCCGGCCTGAAAGCTGCGTACCACTTTCGTACCAACACTACTTCCAAGCAGTGACGCCATGCTCCTCACGACAGGCGGCAATCGGCCAAAAGCAGCCGGTCACAACCGACGGAGAACAGCCAAAAGCGCATACTCATGACCGTCCGTCATCCTCTCTAAGCAGACGCGTAAGTGAACGGCTCCAGCAAAATTTGAGGTTCGACCCACAACCTTAAACCGTAGGGAATTACCGAATACCCGTCGTATCGCCCAGTGAAAGTATTCGAAGCTGCAAACTCCAAGAATTTACCGCGCTTGTCATCAACAACGCGGATACCGGGGCATCCAAGCATTGTGTATTTGATAATGGGGTTTGGTAGTGAAGCCTCACTCACCTGAATTTCCACATCTGAATGATATTGCCAAATTGTCAATTTCAGTCTGACAGTACCTTGCTCGATAACGTAACAGTGTGATGTTTCGAACTCATCCAGGGAGGGGAAGACGCCGAGTACGGCGATGAGATCAAAAGGATCCCATGTTAAGAGGGGCATAAAGCATCCTTTGCTGACATCACGGTGAATTTGATCCCATTCTAATCATCAGCCCTCTGTAACGCAGTTTTTCTCCAAGACTTCTTGGCCATAGGCAGGGCGATTTTTCGCAAACCATCACCAAACGAACATTTACGATCTGGAGGACTCTACGGTTTTTTCCCTCCGTCCGCTCTGGGTCGATCTCTGCCTGTCGCGAGGGCCGTAATTGACCCAGTGCGGATGCCCAGACATTCAAACCAAACGAGTAGATAATCGACTGCTATTACAGCCATTTCCAGTACGTATGAACAACGAA